>CAYYWP010000188.1:0-9349 GCA_964475125.1 uncultured Binatia bacterium (SeqCode)
GGCCCAACGTCCCCATTCCCACCCGTCCTCATTCCCACCATTCCCCCAACGTCCCCATTCCCACCATTCCCCCCGTGGTCAGCGCCGGTGGATGTGTTCACGGGGGACGGTCAGCTTGAAGCGGTGGCCGCGATGGGCGACAACGTGGCCGTGCCATGCCCGAGCTGACGAAGACGTATGATCCAAAGGCCAGCGAGCAGCGCTGGTACGATTTCTGGCTCGCCGGCGGCTTCTTTCACGCCGACGAGTCGCGCTCGGGTGAGCCCTACGCGATCGTCATCCCGCCGCCCAACATCACCGGCGTCCTGCACATGGGCCACATTCTCAACAACACCCTGCAGGACATCCTCATCCGCTTTCACCGTATGGAGGGTCGCAACGCGCTGTGGATGCCGGGCACCGACCATGCCGGCATCGCGACCCAGAACGTCGTCGAGAAGGATCTCGCCAAACAGGGCCGCGGGCGCCACGACCTCGGCCGCGAGGCCTTCGTCCGCCTGGTGTGGGCCTGGAAGGCGGAGAAGGGCGGCATCATCCTGCGCCAGCTGCAGCGCCTCGGCGCCTCCTGCGACTGGGCGCGCGAGCGCTTCACCATGGACGACGGCCTGTCACGCGCCGTGCGCGAGGTCTTCGTCCGCCTCTTCGAGAAGGGGCTCGTCTACCGCGGCCAGCGCATCATCCACTGGTGCGTGCGCTGTCACACCGCCCTGGCGGACGAGGAAGCCGTGACCAGCGAGGGCGGCGAGCCCGGCAGCCTCTGGTACATCCGCTACCCGGCCGAGGACGGCGGCGAGGGTGTGACCGTGGCCACCACGCGCCCGGAGACGATGCTCGGCGACAGCGGCGTGGCCGTGCACCCGGACGATGAGCGCTACGCGCCGCTGATCGGCCGCCGCGTCATGCTGCCGCTGATGAAGCGCGCCATCCCGGTCGTCGCCGATGCGCTGATCGACCGCGGCTTCGGCACCGGCGCGGTCAAGGTCACACCGGCGCACGACGCCAACGACTTCGAGATGGGCCAACGCCACGGGCTCGCCGCGCCCTGCATCATGGCCAGCGACGGCGTGATCAACGCCGAGGGCGGGCCGTACGCCGGCCTCGAGCGCTTTGCCGCGCGCGAGCGGATCGTCGCCGACCTGACGGAGCAGGGCCTGCTGGTCAAGACCGAGCCGTACCGCGTGCCGGTGCGCCGCTGCTATCGCTGCGACACCGTCGTCGAGCCGTACCGGTCGCTGCAGTGGTTCGTGAAGATGCAGCCGCTCGCCGAGCCGGCGATCCAGGCGATCAAGACGGGCGCGCTGCGCCTCATCCCGGAACGCTGGACGGGCGTGTACCTGCATTGGATGGAGAACATCCGCGATTGGTGCATCAGCCGCCAGCTCTGGTGGGGCCATCGCATCCCGGTCTGGTACTGCGACGACTGCGGGCACGAGCAGGCGGCGCGCGACGACCCGCGATGCTGCCTGCGGTGCTCGTCGGTTCGCCTCAGCCAGGATCCCGACGTGCTCGACACCTGGTTCAGCTCCTGGCTGTGGCCGTTCTCCACCATGGGCTGGCCAGACGACACGCCGGTGCTGCGCCGCTTCTACCCCACCCAGGCGCTGGTCACCGGCGCCGACATCATTTTCTTCTGGGTCGCGCGCATGGTGATGGCGGGCTACGAGTTCATGGGCGAGTGCCCGTTCCGCGATGTCTACCTAAACAGCATCGTGCGCGACGGCCAGGGGCGGAAGATGTCGAAGTCGCTCGGCAACTCGCCCGACCCGCTCGACATCATCGATCAGTACGGCGCCGACGCGCTGCGCTTTACCGTCGTCTCCATCGCTCCCGTCGGTCAGGACGTGCGTTTCGACGCCCAGAAGACCGAGTTCGGCCGCAACTTCGCCAACAAGATCTGGAACGCGGCCCGCTTCGCCCTCATGCACCTCGGCGACGGCGCGAACCTCATCGATCGCGCATCGCTCATCGCCCACCACGCATCGCTGCCCCTGGCGGAGCGCTGGATTCTGTCCCGCCTGCAGGGCGCCATCGACGAGGTGCGCGGCGCCCTGGCGGCCTACCGCTTCAACGACGCCGCCTCGGCGCTGTACCGCTTCATCTGGGGCGAGCTGTGCGACTGGTACCTGGAGCTCTCCAAGCCGGCCCTGTACGGCACCGATGCGGCGGCCAAACGCGCCGCGCGCAGCGTGCTGCTGGCCGTGTTCGACGACACGCTGCGCCTGCTGCACCCGGTCATGCCGTTCCTGAGCGAGGAGATCTGGCAGGCGCTGCCGATGCCGCGCCCGACGGCCTCGATTTGCATCGCCCCCTACCCGGTGGGCGAGGCCGCCTGGCGCGACGCCGCGGCCGAGCAGAACGTCGGCCAGTTGATCGATGCCGTCACCGCCATCCGCAACATCCGCTCCGAGCTCGGCATTCCACCCGCCGCGGCGGTCAGCCTGCGCGTCGCCGCCGACAGCGGCGGCGAGCCCGTGCGCGCCGTCGAAGGCTTCATCAAGAGCCTCGCCAAAGTCGATGCCGTCGAGCTGCTCGGCGCCGAGCGCCCGCACGGCGAGCCCTCGGCCGTCGTCGCCGGCCTCGGCGAGCTGTTCGTCCCCCTGCGCGGCGTGGTCGAGCGCGCCGCCGTGCGCGAGCGCCTGCAGAAGGACCTCGGCAAGGTCGAGAAGGAGCTCCAGGGCGTCGAGGGCAAACTCGGCCGCGCCGACTTCGTCGACAAGGCCCCCGCCGAGGTGGTCGATAAGGAGCGGCAGAAGGCGGTCGGCTTGCGCGCGCGCCGAGCGGTGCTGGAGAAGCACCTATTGGTACTACGCGAGAGCTGATGAGTCGTGAACGAGGTTGTTAGGTTGTCGGTTGTTAGGTTGTTAGGTCAGAGGGGCTCTGCCAACCAGCACTGTGGGCTCGATTTCGATTCACCTAACAACGAACGACCTAACAACTAACAACATGGATTTCTTCGGTCTTCCGCAAGTCACGGCCGCGGTGGCGACCGCGGTCGCCGAGGACATCGGCCGCGGCGATCTCACGACTTCGCTCACCGTGCCGCCGGGGGTGCGGGCGAGCGCGGCGCTGCTCGCCAAGCAGGATGGCGTGCTGGCGGGACTGCCGCTGGTGGCGAAGGTGTTCAGTGTCCTCGGCGCGCGCGACGTGGTGGTGCGCGCGCGGGCGGCCGACGGCGATGCGTTTCGCGCCGGCGCGGTGCTGGCGGAGGTCGCCGGGCCGGCTGGTGACCTGCTGACCGGCGAGCGCACGATGCTGAACTTCGTCCAGCAGCTCTCCGGCGTGGCCACGATCACCCGCCGCTACATCGAGGCGGTGGCCGGCACGCGGGCTCGCGTCATCGATACGCGCAAGACGACGCCGGGCCTGCGCGTGCTGGAGAAATACGCCGTGCGCGTGGGGGGCGGATACAACCATCGCTTCGGCCTCGACGATGGCGTGCTCATCAAGGACAACCACATCACGGCGGCGGGCGGCATTGCGGCGGCGGTCGCGGCGGCGCGGCGCGGCGCCCCGCACACGGCGCGAATCCAGGTCGAGTGCGCCACCCTGGCGCAGGTCGACGAGGCGCTCGCCGCCGGTGCCGATTCGCTCATGCTCGACAACATGACCGTCGAGCAGCTGCGCGCCGCCGTGCCACACGTCGCCGGCCGCGCGATACTCGAGGCGTCGGGCGGCGTGACGCTGGCGACTGTCCGCGCCATCGCCGAGACCGGGGTCGATCTGATTTCCGTCGGCGCCCTGACCCATTCGGCCCCCGCCGTCGACCTGAGCTTCAAGATCCGCCTGGCGTGATCGGCCGAGCAGGAGTCGAGTACTGGAGCGCGTCGCAAACGCGGGTTGCTGCTCAGCCGGCCTTGCGCACTGCGATGACTTTCATCTCGATGGAGATGTCGCCCGGCAGGCCGGCCACGGCGATGGTCGTGCGCGCCGGCCGGTGGGTGGGGAAGAACTCGGCGAAGACTTCGTTGTAGGCGGCGAAGTCGCGCATATCGAGCAGGTACGTATTGACCTCGAGCACGTGGTCGAGAGCGCTGCCGGCGCTGTGCAAGATGCGCTGGACGTTTTCCAGCGTCGCCCGCGCCTCGGCGCGGATGTCGTAGCGCAGCTTGCGGCCCTGGCCGTCGAGCTCGAGCCCGGGCACGCGGTTCGTCCGCGCATCGCGCGAGGCGATGCCGGAAACGATGACCAGGTCTCCCCACGCCACGGCATGGGAGTAGTTCCCTAGGGCGGCCGGCGCATCGGGGCAGTGGATCGGCTCCAATTTCGCCATGGTCAGTTCCCTCCTCCCCCCCTCGGGTCGCGGGCTCGCCGCTCAGCGGCGGCGGGCGATGCCGGGATGGGCATCGAAGCCGGTGTCGAAAGTCAGGATCTCCTTGATGCCGTGCTGTTCCATGACCGCCACATGTACGGCGTCGCGCGCCGACAGCGGGCGCCGGCCGAGGACGATGGCCTTGGCGCGTTCCGCCACGGCGACGTCGACGGCGAAGATCTCGTCGACCACGCCGAGCAGCGCATCGAAGGCCGGCTGAATCGCCTCCCGGCGGTCGATGGCGACGTAGCGGTGCAGAATCTCCTGCAGGACCTCCGCGTCCGTGACCAGCCGCTGTCGCTCACTGATGCATTGTTCGAGCAGGCGCTGCGCGTCGGCCTTGTGCGGATGAGCCGCCCCGACGAGGTACATCGGGATGGTGGAATCGACCAGGATCACCGGTGCGACTCGCCGAGGTAGCCGCGCTCGATCTCGCCCAGCATCTCGTCGATGTCGGCGCTCGGGAAGGCGTGACGCGCGGCGGCGCGAACTACGGCCAGCTTCTTGGCGGCGTCGCCCAGCGGTTCGCGGCGCAGCGCCGCGCGCAACGCGCCCCGCACCCATTCCGCCACGCTCATGCGCTGCGCCCGCGCCAGCCGCTGCACGTCGCGCAGCTCGGCTTCGTCGAGCAGCACCTGCAGCCGTTTACTCATGATCAGAGTGTGTGTGACTCATACCGATGAGTCAAGGCGTCGCGCCTCGAGATGCTTGTCCTGCTCGGCGTCTTGGTGTCTTGGTAGCGGATGGAGTCGCCGCTCAGCGCGGAAGCGCTCGCGCCCCATCTGCAGACGCGCTGGCTCGGGCGCTCGCTGCACTGTTTCGCGGAGCTCGATTCGACCAATACGACGGCGCGCGAGCTGGCCGCGGCGGGGGCGCCGCACGGCAGCGTGGTGATCGCCGATGCGCAGCGGCGCGGGCGGGGGCGGCTCGGGCGGGAATGGGCGTCGCCGGCAGGCCGCAACCTCTACGTCTCCATCGTGCTGCGCTGTGACGTGCCGGGTGATCGGCTGGCGCAGGTCGGGCTGTTGGCGGGCGTGGCGGTGTGCGAGACGGTGCGACGGTGGTGCCCGGCGGCGGTCATCAAGTGGCCGAACGACGTGCTGGTCGGCGGGCGCAAGCTCGCCGGCACCCTCGCCGAGCTGAGCGGCGGCGCGCCGCCGCGCGTCGTCGTGCTCGGCATCGGCGTCAATCTGAACAGCGAGGCCGGCGACTTTCCCGACGCGCTGCGCGACAAAGCCACCTCCCTCCGGCTGTGCGCGGGCGCGCCGGTCGAGCGGGCGCGCTGCGCCGGCCACCTGCTGGCAGCGCTCGAGCGCCGCTACGACGACTGGCAGCGCCACGGCTTCGCCCCGATCGCCGCCGCCTGGCGCCAGCTCGCGCCGTTGATCGGCCAGCGCATCCGGGTCGACGAGCCCGGCGGCCGCGTCGACGGCACCGTCCTCGACCTCGACGACGACGGCGCCCTGCGCCTGCGCCTGCCCGGCGGCGGCGAATACCGCGTCGTCGCCGGCGACGTCACCGTCATCGGGGGCTATGGGTGAGTGCACGCTGATCGCTTATCGCGGATCGCGCATCGTCGGATGCGGAGCTGACTCGGGGTTCCGGCGATACGCGATATGCGATAATCGATAGGCGCCCTGCCATGTCTCTACTCGCCATCGACGTCGGCAACACGCACACGGTGCTCGGTATTTTTGCCGGCGACCGCCTGGTGCGGCACTGGCGGATCGCGACCGAGGTGGGGCGCACGGAAGACGAGTACGCGGTGTTGCTGCGCGAGCTCTGGCGCGGGGTGACGTTCGACGGCGCGGCGATGTCGTGTGTCGTGCCGACGCTGACGCCGACCTTTCGCGCCCTCTGCCAGAAGTACCTCGGCCTCGAGCTGTTGGTGGTGCGCGCCGGCGTGCGCACGGGATTGGCGCTGCGCTACGAGACGCCGCATACGTTGGGCAGCGACCGACTGGTCAACGCCGTGGCGGCCTGGGAGCGCGTCGGCGGTCCGGCCATCGTGGTCGACTTCGGCACCGCCACCAAGATCGAGTACGTCAGCGGCGCCGGCGAGTATCTCGGCGGCGTCATCTGTCCCGGCATGGGGATCGCCAGCCAGGCGCTGTTCGCCCGCGCCGCGCGTCTGTCGGCGGTGGCGCTGCAGCGCCCGCCGCAGACGGTCGGCCGCACCGCCGCGCACGCGCTGCAGGCCGGCATCGTGCTCGGCCACGTCGCCGCCGTCGATGGCCTGGTGCGGCGCATCCAGCGCGAGCAGGGCGTGCGGGCGCGCGTGCTCGCCACCGGCGGGCTGTCGGGCCTGTTGGCCCCCGAATCGGAGACCATCGAAGAGGTCGACGCGTTTCTCACCCTCGACGGCGTGCGCCGCATCCATGCCCGCAACGCCGGCCCGCCGCCGCCGGCCGCGCCAGGTCTGCCAGCATGAAGAACAAGCTCTTGGTCATCGACGTCGGCAACACCCACACCGTCCTCGGCGTCTACGACGGCGAGCGGCTGCTGCAGCACTGGCGCATCCAGACCGAGGAGGGGCGTACCGAAGACGAGTACGGTGTGCTGGTGCGCAGCCTGCTGAGCGGGCCGGAGGCCAGCGGCCTGAGCGGCGTGGCCGTGGCGTGCGTGGTGCCGGGCATGAACGTGACCATCGCCGGGCTGTGCCGCAAGCACCTCGGGCTCGAGCCCTTGCTGGTCGGCCCCGGCGTGCGCACCGCCATGCCGATCCTCTACGACCGGCCGCAGGAGGTCGCCGCCGACCGCATCGTCAACGCCATCGCCGCCTACGAGCGCACGCGCGACACCACCATCGTCGTCGACTTCGGCACGCCGACGGTGCTCGACTATATCTCCAAGCGCGGCGAGTACGTCGGCGGGGTCATCGCGCCCGGCCTCGGCATCTCCAGCCAGGCGCTGTTCGCGCGCGCCGCCAAGCTCTACGAGGTCGAGCTGGTGGCGCCGGCGCAGGTGGTCGGCCGCAACACCGTGCACGCCATGCAGTCCGGTGTGGTCCTCGGGCACGTCGCCATGGTCGACGGCCTGGTCGAGCGCATCCGGCGCGAGAACAAGGTCACCGCCCGGGTCATCGCCACCGGCAGCTGGGCCTCGATCGTCGCCCCGCATTCGAGCACGATCGAGGAAGTCGACGAGTTCTTGACCCTGGCCGGTCTGCGGATCATTTACGAACGCAACCAGGGAGACGAGAAGGGGTTACGGGGGTAGCCCCAAGCCGGAAAAACCTTTTACCACGAAGAACACGAAGGCCGCGAAGATCATGAGTCAGGGGAGTGGCGCTTGGATCGTCTTCAACACCAGAAGGAGGTGAGCCTCTCTCCCTTCTTCGCGCGGCCCACGGCCCCTTGCGTTTCGAGCTCTTCGTGGCCTTCGTGGTTTCAAAGCATCTTGGCTTACGGTTAGCAGCCCCTCTTCCGGAGGACGCATGGCACACGACGCACACCAGGTCCGCAACATCGGCATTGTCGGTCAGGGCGGGAGCGGGAAGACGTCGCTCGCCGACGCCATCCTGTTCACCGCCGGGGCGACGACCCGCCTGGGCAGTGTCGACGACGGCACCTCGGCCTTCGACTTCGAGCCCGAGGAAACGCGGCGCAAGCTGAGCCTGAGCACGGCGTTTCACCACGCGCCGTGGAAGAAGCGCGAGCTGACGCTGGTCGACACGCCCGGCTACATCAACTTCCTCACCGACGGGCTCAACTGCATGCGCGCCTGTACCACGGCGCTGTTCGTGCTCGAGCCGCATGCCGGCGGCGTCAAGGTGGAGGCGGAGCGGGTGTGGAGCCGCGCCGAGCAGCTCCACCTGCCGGTGGTGGCGTTCGTCACCAAGATGGACCGCGAGAACGCCGATTTCGACGGCGCGCTGCGCGACCTGACGGCGTTGTTGCAGGCCAAGGCGGTGCCCGTGCAGTTGCCGATCGGTGCCGCCGAGACGTTCAAGGGCGTCGTCGACCTGGTGACCATGAAGGCGCTGATGGCGTTGCCGAGCGGTCAGGTGAAGGAGGAGGCGATTCCCGCCGATCTCGCCGCGGCCGCCCAGGCGGCGCGCGAGCGGCTGATGGAGACCGCGGCCGAGACCGACGATGCCTTGGTCGAGCAGTATCTGGAGACCGGCACGCTCTCCGAGGAGCAGCTGGTGCAGGCCCTGCGCGTGGCGGTGCGCGAGGCCCGCTTCGTCCCGGTGCTGTGCGGCGCCGGAGCGAAGGCGCTGTGCATCGCCCCGGTGCTCGATTTCCTGGCCGAATACGGGCCGTCGCCGCTCGAACGCGGCGCGGCGACGGGTGAGGACCCGAAGCGCAACGAGCCGGTCGAGCGCGAGATGAAGCCGTCGGCGCCGTTCTCGGCCATCGTCATCAAGAACATCGTCGATCCCTTCTCCGGCAAGCTGTCGGTGTTTCAGGTGGTGAGCGGCGAGGTCGCCCACGATGCCAACGTGTTGAACGTCAACCGCGACAGCCGCGAGCGCCTCGGCCACCTGTTGCGCCTGGAGGGGAAGAAGCAGGCGCAGACCGACAAGCTGACCACCGGCGAGATCGGCGCGGTCGCCAAGCTCAAAGACACCGAGGCGGGCGACACGCTGGCCGACGAGAAGGCGCCGATCCGCTACTCCGGGCTGGTGCCGGTGTCGGCGGCGATCTCCTTCGCCATCGAGCCGAAGGCCAAAGGCGACGAGGACAAAGCGGTGCAGGGTCTGCATCGGCTGATCGAAGAAGACCCGACGCTCAAGATGCAGCGCGACGCGCAGACCAAGGAGATCATCCTCGCCGGCGTCGGCCAGCTGCACATCGAGGTGGCGGTCGAGAAGCTGAAGCGCAAGTTCGGCGTCGAGGTCGAGCTCAAGGCGCCGAAGGTGCCGTACAAGGAGACGATCAAGGGCACGGCCAAGGCGCAGGGGCGCCTGAAGAAGCAGACCGGCGGGCGCGGCCAGTTCGGCGACACCTGGATCGAGGTCGGGCCGCTGCCGCGCGGCAGCGGCTTCGAGTTCGTCGACGCGATCGTCGGCGGCGTCATCCCGCGCCAGGTCATCCC
>CAYYWP010000189.1:0-3327 GCA_964475125.1 uncultured Binatia bacterium (SeqCode)
GCGTGCGCGGAAGGTCGATTCCAGCACGCGCGCGGTGTGGGGCAGGTCCACGGCGCCGTGTTCGATGAGCGCGCGCAGCGCCTCGAGATCCTCCCATTCATCGACATCGAAGGTCTCGCCGAGCAGGCACACCGTCAAGTTGAGGTCGCGCGCCCGCGCGAGCGTCGTCGCACGGACCGCCGGCGTGCTCATCGGTACACCGGTGAACAGATCGTGTGCGGCGCGCAGGCCGATCAAACAGTAGCCGCCGTCGCGCGTCGGCATGAGCGCGACATCGACCGTGTCGAGGGCGGCAAAGGCGGCGGCGACGCCCGCGGCTCCGACGTGAGGGGCGTCGGCGCCCAACATCACGACGCGTCCGGCTCCGCCGGCGAACACGTCCTCGACGCAGTGCCGCATGCGCTGGCCGAGGTCGTCACCGCGCTGCGCCAGGCAACGCGCCGCACGGCCTGCGAAGTCACCCAGGTCCACCGCCGGCGGCGCCACGGCCCAGATGAGCTGCCAGGGGCCGGTGGCGAGGTCGGCGGCCAGATCGCGCAAGAAGGCGCCATAGAGCGCCGCCGCCGACTCGGCTCCGACGGACCGCGCCAGGCGGGTTTTCACATGGCCCGGTGCAGGGTACCGGGCCATGACGACTACAACGTCCGCAGCGATCGTGCGCAGCCCCGCCACGGCTCAGGCGGCGGCGCCTTCGGCGGCGCCTTCGAGGCGGTCGATGCATGGACCAGCGGCCAGCCATGCACGCGCCGCGCGCCGCCCCGCAGCGCACATCTCGGTCATCAAACGGCGCTCGAAGTAGAGGTACGACCCGGCGTCGAACTTGCCGCGTCGCGGTGGCCGGATGGCTTCGTACAGGGTGACCTGGCGATAGTTGCCGCCCTGCAACGCCGCGATGCGGTTGCGCTCGAGCAACAGCTTGCGGTCGACGTTGTAGGCATTCTCCATCACCGCGTCGATGGTGCGCTCGACGGCGCGCCCGAAACTCGGAAACGGCATCCGCCCGGGCTCGGGCGGCTCGTTGCACACCACGGTGATGATCTCGTTGGCACCCAGGGCGACCGCCGGGGCGAGCGGTGTGTTGACCAGGAAGCCGCCGTCCCACAGCCAGCGCCCATCGATCTCGACCGGCGGGAAGAGCAGCGGAATGCTGGCGCTGGCCAGCACCATGTCGACGGTGATCGCGTCGACGATGTGGTAGTCGGGCGGCCGGGTGAACGAGGTCCGCGCCGTGACGAAGCGGACCAACCCGCCGGTGTGGGCATCGATCGCGTTGATGGCCAGCCGATGGCCGTTGGTCGGTACCACCTCGCCACCAAACTCGTCGACCAAGCGTTGGCGCAAGCGGGACGTATCGGCCAGGAACGGCTCCCGAATGCCCTGCAACAACTGGCTGACCAGCTCGAAGCGGACGCCGAGCAGATACTCGCTCAGTAACGCCAGCAGCGTGCCACGGCGCGGTGGCAAGTGATGCCGGGCCCGGCGCGCCAAGGGGAGCCACGACCGCGAAGGAGAAACCCAACGCGACAGCTCGGCCGCAGACAGGCGCAGGGCGCTGCGCACCAACGAGTGAAAGAAACGTGCGCTCGCCAGGATCGGCGGATCATCCGCGATCCCGTTCCAGAACCGCATCATCTCGGCCGGCGACTTGCCCGCCGCGATCAGCGCCGCGTTGATCGCGCCAGCCGACGTACCCGAGAGCACCGCCGGCCCGCCGGCGAAGCGGCGCTGGCGCAGCAGCTCCGCGCATACACCGACCTGGAACGCGCCGCGCGCCCCACCACCCGACAGCACCAGCCCCAGGGTCCTACGAGGCTGGTCGTCACCCACCACCCGAAAGCCCTTTCGCGCCATCGCATCCGTCCCTTTCGCGCCCGTGCTGGGCGTTCGCCGGAGCAGTTAGCGATGGAACGGCCGAAAGTCCACGCCCGCGGCGGGGCCAGCGGCGGGCGTTGCCCGTTCGACCGCGCTGGGGGTGAGCCGCCGGCTCGGGTCCGAGAAGACCACCGATGTTGATCTGTGGTTTTTCCGCTGCGGATGACATCATGGCGCGATGATGCAGGCCGCAGCCCAGCTCGACGGGCTCACCGTGCTGGCCTTCGAGAGTCGGCGAGCGCTGGAGATCGCCGAGCTCATCCGACGCCACGGCGGCACGCCGCTCAGTGCGCCGGCGATGCGCGAGGTGCCCCTGGCGTTGAGCGAGGAAGCGAGCGAATGCCTCGCCCGCTTGCAGGCCGGCAGCGTGGATGTCGTCGTGCTGCTCACCGGCGTCGGCACGCGCGCCCTTGTCACTGCGTTGGAGCCCTTGTGCCCGCGGCCACAACTGGTCGCCCTGCTCGCCGCGACGCGGCTGGTCGCGCGCGGACCGAAACCGGTGGCGGCATTGCGCGACCTCGGCCTGACACCCGATCTGCTGGTGCCCGAGCCCAATACCTGGCGCGAGCTGCTGGCCGCGCTCGATGCCCATCTCCCCGTCCGCGGACAGCGCGTTGTCGTACAGGAGTACGGCCGCCCCAACGCCGAGCTGATGGCTAGCCTGCGCGAGCGGGGTGCCGACGTCCTCAGCGTCCCCGTGTATCGTTGGGACTACCCGCAAGACCCGGGCCCGCTGCGCCAGGCCGTGGCTCGATTGGCCAGCGGCGGCGTCGACATCGCCCTGTTCACCAGCGCCCGCCAGGTCGACCACGTGGTCGAGACCGCGGCCCGGCTCGGCTGCGGGGCCGAGCTACTCGCGTCCAGTCGGCGCGTCGTGCTGGCCTCGATCGGACCGGTGTGCAGCGAGGCTTTGGAAGCGCACGGCCTGTCGGTCGATCTCGAACCGGAGCATCCGAGAATGGGCCACCTGGTCAGCGTGGTCGCGCGGCGCGGTCGCGCCGTACTGGAGGCGAAACGCGCCGCCGCGCCCGGTTGACCCCTTCCGGACCATCGCGTAACCAGCACGGCGGTGTCGTCGCACCCCTTCCTGCTCGCCTGTCGCCGACAGGCGACCCCGTTCACGCCCATCTGGCTCATGCGCCAGGCCGGCCGCTACATGGCCGAGTATCGCGCCGTGCGCGAGCGCTTTGGGTTCCTCGAGCTCTGTCACCATTCGCAGGCCGCCGCCGAGGTCACGGTGACCGCCGTCGAGCGCCTCGGCGTCGACGCGGCGATCATCTTCGCCGACATTCTGCTGGTGCTCGAGCCCCTCGACGTCGGCCTCACCTTCGCCGCCGGCGATGGGCCGACGCTGTCGCGTCCGGTGCACGAGCCGGCCGATCTCCGTCGCCTGCGCGAGTACGACACCGACGAGGCACTCGCCTACGTGTACGACACGGTGCGCTGCGCGCGCGC
>CAYYWP010000189.1:3337-9305 GCA_964475125.1 uncultured Binatia bacterium (SeqCode)
CCTGATCGGGTTCGCCGGCGCGCCCTTCACCCTCGCCTCCTATCTGATCGAGGGCGGGAGCTCGCGTCACTACGTGCGCACCAAGTCGTTCATGTACCAGCATCCGGGCGCCTGGGACGATCTGCTGGCGCTGCTCGCCCGGCTGGTCAACCGCTACCTGCGGGCCCAGATCGCCGCCGGGGCCGAAACGGTGCAGCTCTTCGACAGTTGGGCCGGCTGTCTCGGCCCCGACGATTACCGGCGCTACGCGCTGCCGCACAGCCGCGCCGCGCTCGCCGGCCTGAGCGCGCTCGCCCCGGTCATTCACTTCGGCACCGACAGCGCCGGGCTCCTCGGTCTCATGCGCGAGGCCGGCGGCGACGTCATCGGAGTCGATTGGCGCATCGACCTGGACAGCGCCTGGGCGCAGATCGGCCACGACCGCGCCGTGCAGGGCAACCTCGACCCGGTGGCGCTCTTCGCCTCGCCGGCCGAGATTCGCCGCCGCGCCGCCGCCGTTCTCGCCTGCGCCGGCGGGCGCCCCGGCCACATCTTCAACCTCGGCCACGGCATCCTCCCCCACACCCCCGTCGATCACGTGCGCGCCCTCGTCGACGCCGTACACGAGCTGAGCGCCCGCTGAGAATTGATTCCACCACGAAGAGCACGAAGAACACGAAGGAGGCTCAGAAGACGAAGCGCTGCAGGCCATCCTTGAGCATGCGCACGTTGAAATTGATCAGCAGTCCGGTACGGATGCCAGCGAGTTTCATGTACGTCAGCAGCTGCGCCTGGTGGATGCCAAGAACCTTTTCTATGGCTTTCAACTCGATGATGAGCTGGTTTTCAACCAGCACATCCACACGGTAACCGCAGTCGAGTCGAAGGCCCTTGTATTCGACCGGCAATGACAATTGCAGTTGAAATCCGAGGCCATCGAGCCGCATCTCGCGGGCCAGACACTGCTCGTAGGTCGACTCCAGAAGCCCCGGCCCGAGGATGCGATGCACCTCGACCGCACAGCCGATGACTCGCTTCGACAAATCATCGAATTCCATCTTCGTGCCCTTCGTGCTCTTCGTGGTATATAATGATATTTTTCATGGATAGCTATGGCGTCGGTTGATGCGGTGCTGTTGATCGCCTTCGGCGGGCCCAATTCCATGGCCGACGTGCGCCCGTTTCTCGCCAACGTGCTGCGCGGGCGCGCGCTGCCGCCGGAGCGCCTCGAAGCCGTCGTGCATCATTACGAGCGCATCGGCGGGCGCTCGCCGCTGAACGAGCTGACACAGCGACAGGCCGACGCCCTGCGTACCGTGCTGGAGCGCGAGGGGCCGCGCCTGCCGGTGTACATCGGCATGCGCAACTGGCACCCGTTGCTGCGCGATACGTTGGCGACCATGCAGCGCGACGGTGTGCGCCGGGCCGTCGGAGTCATTCTCGCCGCGCAGCAGAGCGAGGCCGGGTGGGGCCGCTATCAGCGCGATGTCGCCGAAGCCCGCACCAGCCTGGGTGCGACGGCCCCGGAGGTGACGTTCGCCCCCAACTGGCACGCGCATCCGCTCTTCATCGACGCCGTCGCCGCGCACGCCCGCGCCGCCCTCGGCACGCTCGCGCCGGCGCGGCGCTCCGGCGTGCAGTTGATCTTCACCGCCCACAGCATCCCGGTCGCCATGGCGGCGACCTCGCCGTACGAAGCGCAGGTGCAGGTCGGCGCGGCGCTGGTCGCCGAACAGCTCGGCTTCAGATCCCATCGTCTCGCCTATCAGAGCCGCAGCGGCAGTCCGCGCGAGCCGTGGCTGGAGCCCGACATCGGAGCGGTGGTGCGCGAGGAGGCGGCGCGCGGCACGCGCGAGCTGTTGGTGGTGCCGATCGGCTTCGTCTGCGATCACGTCGAGGTGCTGTACGACCTCGACATCGAGGCCAAGCAGGTCGCGGACGAGGTGGGCATCGGGTTCACGCGCGCCGCGACGGTCAACGATCATCCGAGCTTCATCCGCATGCTCGCCGCGGTCGTCGCCGCCGTCGCCAGCCAATGAACCGCGCCGGTCCCCCGCGCGTCGCGGTGGTGGGCGCCGGCATCACCGGCTTGGCAGCGGCCCATCGGCTCTGCGAGCTCAGCTACGAGCGCGGGCGGCCGCTCGACCTGCACGTCTTCGAGGCCGGCGACCGCCCGGGCGGCGTCATCCGCACCGAGCACAGCGATGGCTACGTCATCGAAGCCGGCCCCGACTCCTTTCTCTCCGAGAAGCCGGCCGGCGTGCAGCTGTGCGAGCGGCTCGGCATCAGCGCCCGCCTGGTCGGTACGAACGAAGAGTTCCGCCGCACCTACGTCGTGCACGACGGCCGCCTGCGTGCTCTGCCGGATGGCTTTCTGCTCCTCGCACCGACGCGCCTCTGGCCACTAGTGACGACGCCGATCTTCTCCTGGCCTGGGAAGCTGCGCATGGGGCTCGATCTGGTTCTGCCGAGGGGCGACGTGGACGATGAGAGCCTGGCCGACTTCGTCACTCGGCGACTCGGCCGCGAGGCGCTCGAGCGCGTCGCCCAACCCCTGGTGGGCGGCATCTACACCGCCGACCCCGCCCGGTTGAGCCTCGCCGCAACCATGCCGCGCTTTCTCGACATGGAACGGACGCAGCGCAGCATCATCCTCGCCATGTGGCGCCAGCGCCGCCATGCCGCCCCCGCTGCCAACGGCAGCGGGGCGCGCTGGAGCCTGTTTCTGAGCTTCGATCAGGGCATGCAGGTGCTCGTGGACGCGCTGCGCTCCCGGCTGCCGCCCGGAGCCCTACACTGCCAGCGCCAGGTCATCCAGCTACAGCGCGGTGGCGACGGCAGGTGGCGACTCGGTGCGGAGCCGGACTTCGATGCGATCCTCCTCGCCATCCCCGCGTACGCCGCGGCCGAGCTGATTCGCCCGCTCGACGCGGTGCTCGCACGTGAGCTGGGCGTCATCGAGCACGCCTCGTCGGCAACCGTAACTCTCGCCTACGCGCGCGAAGAGATCCCACACCCGCTCGATGCCTTCGGCTTCGTCGTCCCCCATCGCGAGCGCCTCGCACTGCTCGCCGGTACCTTTTCCAGCCTCAAGTATCCCGAGCGTGCCCCGGCAGCCGCCGTTTTGATCCGCGCCTTCGTCGGTGGCGCTTTGCAGCCGGAGATCGTCGACCTCGATGACGATCAGCTCACCGCTGCGGTGCGCGAATCGCTCGCTGCACTGCTCGGCGTTCACGCCGCGCCCCGCCTGACCCGCATCTCGCGCTGGCGGCGCTCGATGCCGCAGTACCACGTCGGCCACCTCGACCGTGTCACCAGCATCCGGGCTCGCGCGTCGGCGTTGCGCCTGCACCTTGCAGGCAACGCCTACCAGGGAGTCGGCATTCCCGACTGCATCCGCAGCGGTGAGAACCAAGCTGAAGCCCTGTGGGCGGGTCTGAGCTCGTAGACTGTTCGATGTCCACACCAGACCGCCGGGGCATGTCGCAAATCATACAGCACCCCCCTCGCTAGGGCTGTTGCGCCGCGCCCTCCGCAGCGGCGCCGATCGGCCAAGAGGTTGCTCAGGCACCTACCGAACGGGGCTGGCACCTCCGACTGCGGATGGCACGCCTCGTCACGGTCAGAGGCCGTGCCACTAGTCAGCGCCGAAATCCCTTGCCGGCTGCCATCTCCAGCGAGTCCGCCGCGGCGAAGTCAACGCCAATAAGAAAGTCCTTTGATTTCAGAACCTTATGCTCTTAGCCATCACCATGACGGGAGCGTATTGGGGCTAGGATCATAGATTTGTCTGTGCGAGATGATTTTCCTCTTGCAATACGAATACGCGCGTCAGACGCTACGAGCGCAGATACCCATCAGGCTGAGGCTTGCTCACGCGGGTGTCGCTTCCATTTGGGTTCTCTTTGGGGAGGCAGGACGGATGGCAGATCGGCGCGGCGATACGCCGCAGCGAGATCATTGTCTGTGCGCACGACAAGCGCGTTGCGTTCTGCTATTGCACCGGCCTAGGTTCATCGCGTCGCGGTCGTCCATTGCACGAGGGAGCGACACGGTCGACGGGTCGCAAAGAGTCGGCGCAGCGGTCGCGGGCGCGGAGTCCGGGACGGGAGGAAGAATTCAGATGACAACTTCTCGGAAGCCGGACTGGACAGACTTGCCTCACGCTGGACACGGGCCGCAACCGCTGGCGACCGCGATGCGGCAGCTCGCCCGCCTGTGGTCGATCAGCGCACTCGTAATCGCCTGCCTCGGTAGCTCTGTTGCATCCGCGCAGGCACCCACACCGACGCCCTGCTCGAGCTGCATTGGCACGTCGGTCAACTGCACGGCGAACGACTTTGGTCTCGCTCAGCTGGCCGTGCGGACACCCGTCGCCTGTACAGGCCCCGATGACATGGTCACGGTAAACCTTCAGGCTGTTCTCAACTCTACCGCCAGCGAGCGTTACGACATCGGCATCTTCGTGGCCACTGATGGCGGCGACGCCAAGACTGGCACATGCCAGCACACCATTCTGACGCCGATCTGCACCGTGCCCGCGCCGGGCACCTGCCCCAACCCTACGAGCGGCGTGGGACCCTATATTGAGCTTGAAGGGTCGGGGGATGTGTGCGGCGACGTTCCTTCATCCGGCACGCAGACACTTTACGACCTCCCACCCGTCACACTCCCCTGCACCGACACGAACTCTGATGGCTTTCTCGACGTCAACACGTTCGTCAGCTGGGACAACAACACGATGGGTACCTGTACGGGCTGTCAGGACGCGTTTCCCAACAATGCTGCGAAATGTCGCGGACAAACGCTGCAGATCGACGTGCCTGTTCCGACGCGGACACCCACCAACACGCCCACTCGGACGCCAACGAATACACCGACGAGGACGCCGACCAATACACCGACCCGCACTCCGACCAACACTCCAACCAGCACGGTGACCAATACGCCAACGCATACCCCGACCAACACACCAAGCAGCTCGCCGACCAACACGCCAACGGCCACGCCCACGAACACACCAACCAGCTCGCCGACGAATACCGCGACGCTAACCAACACCCCGACAAACACGCCGACAGCGACACCAACACAAACGGCGACCAACACCCCGACCCTCACGCCGACAGCAACGCCGACGAGGACGCCGACTCAGACGCCGACCAACACCCCGACTGGCACACCAACGTCGACGCCAACCGAGACGGCTACGAACACTCCGACTTCCACCCTCACCGCGACCAACACCCCGACCAGCACGCCGACGAATACCCCCACCGGCACCCCGACCAATACGCCGACCAGCACCCCGACTAACACGCCAACGTCGACGCCAACCGCGACGGCCACGAACACTCCCACCGCGACCAACACCCCGACCAACACCCCGACGCAGACGCCGACGAATACCCCCACCGGTACCCCGACGAATACGCCGACGCAGACGCCGACTAGCACTTCGGCGAACACCCCCACTGCCACCGAGATCCCCACGCCGATTCCCGTGGTGGGTCCGCAGCTCAGCCTCGCCAAGGCGTTTACCGGTCTGTGCGCGCCGAACACGACCACCATGTTCACCCTGGCGGTGAGCAACACCGGCGATGAGGCAACGGTTGATCCGATTATCGTCACCGATCCCATCCCGGCGGGCCTGACGCTCCTCCTGCCGCCGCTGGCGCCAGGCTGGAACTGCGCGGCATCAACCGCGGCGCTCCTGAGTTGCGCCTACAATCCCCCACTTGGCCCGGGGCTGTCCGCACCGGTGATCAAGGCCACGGTCAGCGTGGCAGCAAACGCGCCACCGGTGTTCAACAACGTGGCGCAGGCGATGTCGGGTACGTCCGAGCCGATCTTCGCCGAGGACAATGCCTTCTGCCGGCGCACGCCAGTGCCGGCTCCGGCGTTGTCGCCCATCGGTCAAGTCTTGGGCTTGCTCACGCTCGTCGCGACCAGTTGGGTGGCGTGGCGACGCCGCCGCCAGGGGGCCTAG
>CAYYWP010000190.1:0-9244 GCA_964475125.1 uncultured Binatia bacterium (SeqCode)
GCCTTGACGATCTGCACCCAGGTGGTGGCGATCATGCCGCCGAACAGCACGTAGGCGATCATGACGGCACCGACCAGGGCGACGGCCGTCTCGTACGAGGTCCCGAACATGAGCCGGATCAGCCCCCCGCCGCCGACCATCTGGGCGATGAGGTAGAGCAGCACGGTCGCCAGCGTGCCGGTGGCCGCCGCGATGCGGACCGGAATCTGACGGAAGCGCATCGCCAACACATCGGAGAAGGTGTAGCGCCCGAGGTTGCGCAACGGCTCGGCGATGAGGAACAGCACCACCGGCCACCCCACCAGCCAGCCGGTCGAATAGATGAGCCCGTCGAACCCCGTGGTCGACACCAGACCGGCGATGCCCAGGAACGACGCCGCGCTCATGTAGTCGCCAGCCAGCGCGAAGCCGTTCTGCGCGGCGCTGATCGAGCGCCCGGCGGCGTAGAACTGCTCGGTCGTGCGGGTGCGCCGCGCCGCCCACCACGTGATGCCGAGCGTCAACGTGATGAAGAGGAAGAAGAAGCCCATCGCGACCGCATTGGGCTCCATGACCGGGCTCGGGGCTGGCATGGCTACTCGCGCAGCGCCCGCAAGGCGCCGTCGTAGTGCACGTTCGCCCAACGCACGTAGATCCAGGTCAGGAGCCAGGCGGCGACGATCACCGAGGCGCCGAAGAGGATGCCGATACTCAGCCCGGGCGCCACCTGCCAGCCGAGGAGCGGCTTGGCGAAGGCGACGGCGCCGATGAAGCCGAAGTAGATGATCACCACAGCGGCGGTGAGCGACAGGCCGATACGGGTCCGCGCCCGCCCCAGGTCCCGCAACCGCTGTGCGGCGGAGCGCTCGCCGCGCCTCCCCGTCGTCATGACCGCCCCCCGTATACGGCGCGCCCGCGGCATTCAAACCGCAGCCCACCGGCACGAGCGGCGGCGCCGCGGTTGACGGGGTCACCGGGCTGTGCTCGGGTCGCGCGCGAACGATGCCTCGACCGTCGCGCCAGCGCTCCACCCGCTACCGCCGCGGCCTCGCCGTGCGCCGCGCGGTCCTCGGGCGCGAGTACGTCGACCGCGCCCTCGCCGGGGCGGACGCCTTCGGCCGCCCGCTGCAGCAGCTCATCACCGAGACCGCCTGGGGAACGATCTGGACCCGCCGTGGCTTGCCGCGCAAGACGCGCAGCCTGATCAACGTGGCGATGCTGACGGCGCTCAACCGCCCGTACGAGCTGAAACTCCACCTGCGCGGCGCGCTGCGCAACGGCTGCAGCCGGGCCGAGATCATGGAAGTCCTGCTGCAGACCGCCATCTACTGCGGCTTTCCCGCCGCCATCGACAGCTTCCGCATGGCGCGCGAGGTGTTCGATGAGGAGACGGGCTAGGGAAATCCGTCACCGCCCAGGGCGCGAAGACCACGCTTTTGCGCCCTTCTTTGGTGGGGAAGAAGCAAGAACCAGTCTGTTGAAAAAGGCCGCGCTCATCCTTCGACGGGCTCAGGACCTGTCCTGAGCTTGTCGAAGGATGAGCGGGAAGTGCTTGTGCCGCAACGTATTCCGCTCACCCTCCCATGCAGCCGCAGACGAAGTTCTCGATCTGGTACACGCTGGCGATCCTCGGGCTCGTCCTGTTGATCGACTCGGCGCTGTTCTCGGGGCCGGCGGTGCCGCAGATCCCGTACAGCGAGTTTCTCGACCGCGTGCAGCGCGGCGCGGTCGAACGGGTCGTCATCACCCAGGACACGATCTACGGGGTGATGCGCGACCCCGCCGCGCCGCCCAAGCCGGCGGCGGCCGAGGAGCCGCTGGAGCCGCCGGCCAAGGAGACGCCCTGGCGGCTGCCGCTCGACCGCCTGTGGCGCTGGCTGACGGGCGTGCGCGAGCAGATGGCGCAGGCCGAAAAACAAGCCGCCTCTGAGCGCGCGCGCAGCTTCACGGTCATCCCGCTGACCGACGATCAACTGATTCCGTTGCTGCAACAACACGGCGTCGATTTCCGCGGCGAGATCGTCTCGCATTGGGGGCGCAATTTCTTGTTCAACTGGATCCTGCCCTTCGGCGTGCTCGCCCTGCTCTGGGTCGTGATGATGCGGCGCATGGGGGGCGGGGGGCGCGGCGTGCTCAGCATCGGACGCAACAAGGCCAAGATCTATGAGGCCGATGCCTCCAACCAGGTGACCTTCGGCGACGTCGCCGGCGTCGACGAAGCGGTCGAGGAGACCAAGGAAGTCGTCTCCTTCCTCAAGGATCCCGCCAAGTACACGCGCCTCGGGGCCAAGCTGCCCAAGGGCGTGCTGCTGGTCGGCCCGCCAGGCACCGGCAAGACCCTGCTGGCGCGGGCCGTGGCCGGCGAGGCGAGCGTGCCGTTTTTCAGCCTCAGCGGCTCGGACTTCGTCGAGATGTTCGTCGGCGTCGGCGCCTCGCGCGTGCGCGACCTCTTCGCCGCCGCCAAGGCCAAGGCGCCGTGCATCGTCTTCATCGATGAGCTCGATGCCGTCGGCAAGCGACGCGACGTGCCCGGTTTCGCCGCCGGCGGCGGCTACGACGAGCGCGAGAACACGCTCAACCAGCTGCTGGTGGAGATGGACGGTTTCGATGCCAGCAAAGGCGTGGTGCTGATGGGCGCCACCAACCGCCCCGAGGTGCTCGACCCGGCCCTGCGGCGGCCCGGGCGCTTCGACCGCGAGATTCTCGTCGACCGGCCGACCAAGGACGGACGCCTGGCGATTCTCCGCGTGCACGCGCGCAAGCTGACGCTGTCCGGCGACGTGGACTTCGACAAGATCGCCGGCCAAACGACCGGATTCGTCGGCGCCGATCTCGCCAACCTCTGCAACGAAGCAGCTCTCATCGCCTCGCGCCGCGAGCACGGCGCGGTGGAGATGAACGATTTTCAGGATGCCTTCGAGCGCATCATCGGCGGGCTGGAGAAGAAGGGTAAGGTGATCAACGAACGCGAGCGCCGCACCGTGGCGTACCACGAATCGGGCCACACGCTGGTGAGCTACTTCACCCCGGGTGCCGACCCCGTCCGTAAGGTGTCGATCGTGCCACGCGGCCGCGGCGCCCTGGGCTACACGTTGCAGGCGCCGCTCGAGGATCGCTTCCTGATGTCGGAGAGCGAGCTGCTCGGCCGCGTGCGCACACTGCTCGGTGGCCGCGCCGCGGAGGAAGTCGTCTTCGGCGAGATCTCGACCGGCGCCTCGGACGATCTCGAGAAGGCCAGTCGGATCGTGCGCCAGATGCTGACCGTCTACGGCATGAGCAAGAAGCTGCCCAACTTGTCGCTCGCCGACGGTGCGGCGGGCGGCTTCCTGGGGCAGGGGCCGAGGGACGTTCCGCACTCGAGCGCGATCGAGCAGGCGGTCGGCGACGAGATGCTCGAAATCCTGCGCACGGCCTACGCCGAGGCCAAGGCGCTGCTCACCCAGCGCCGCGCTCAGTTGGAGGCGCTGGCCACCCGCCTGTTGGCGGAGGAGAAGATCGACGAGGGCGATCTGTTGGAGTTGCTGGGCCCCCGCATGGAAGCAGGGGGTTAGGGGTTACGGGGTTAGGCGGTTACGGGATCAGAACTGCAGCGTCCCCAACCGCCTAACCCCGTAACCGCCTAACAGCCTGCCTCGCCGCCCAGTCGCCGGAGAAGCGCTCGAGCAGCAGGCTCCACACCCGGTTCGGCGCTTCATCGAAGATGAGCGCGCTGTCGGCGCTGCCGATCAGCCAGTCGCCGCGCCCGACCTCGGCTTCGAGCTGACCAGGCGCCCAGCCGGCGTAGCCGGCATAGGCGCGCACGCCGTCGCCGCGCACCAGGCTCTCACGCAGCGCCTCGAGATTGCCGCTGGCGTAGACCTGTTCGAAGATCTGCAGCGCCTCTGGCGGCGCGTGCTTCGTGCGCACCAGCACCAGCATGTGATCGGGCGCCACCGGCCCACCGACGTAGACCACATCCGGACGGCGTTCGAGCTCCGCGATCTGCGGCAGGGCTTCGACGAGGCGGATCGGCGTCGGGCGATTCACCACGACCCCCAGCGCGCCTCTGGCGTTGTGATCGACGAGCAAGATCACCGACTGGGCGAAGTTCGGGTCGCGCAGGGACCGATTGGCGACCAGGAACTTGCCCTTCGCCAACCGCGCCACGTCCGAGGCTCCCGAAACCGCCGAGGCCGAGCCGCGCGCAGTCAGCGCCAAGGCGAGGGCGCCAAGCAGCGCCAGCGCGCGTGCCACTCGTACGCCGGTGCGCGCGCCGGCGCGGACGCGTCGGTTTCCCGTTCCACCCATCGGTACGGCGAGTGTAACAGCGCAGCGCGTCATTGACGAGCCGGGCTGACGCGGCGACGCGTTCCTGGACTACTCCGCCGCCGGCTCGCTCTCCGTTGGCACAGCGGCCGCAGACTGTGGCCCTGCGGCGGCGGGAACCGTGCCGTTGCCGGAGCCGCTGCGCCGGCGGCGTCGGCGCTTCGCTGCTGGGCGGGGCGCCGGGGCGGGGGCGTCGGCGCCCGGCTCAGGCACTGAGCCCGGCGGTGCCGTCGCGAGCAAGCGGACGCGGCCGTGGGCGTCGATCTCGACGTCCTTGAGGGCGCGCAAGCGCGTCACCAAGCGCGGCGAGCCCGGCGGTCGGGAGAACCCCCGCGTCTTGAGCGCTTTCTCGAGCACGTCGAGATTGACCCAACGCGCCGCATCCCCGCCGGTGAGCTGGTCGATGACCGCCATCATCTGCGTTGCCGAGGCGCCGTGCGGCTCGGCCTCCGCCGCGACGGGCGGAGCTGCCGGCGCGCGGGACGGGTGCGCCATTGGTGTCGCTGACGAGGGGCCCGCCCCCGTACCGCGGCCGCGCCGGCGTCGCCCGCTGCGCGAGCGACGCGTCGGTTTGGGCTCGGCCGCGACTTCCGTGGCAGCCTCCGTGGCACCACGGCGCAACAGCAGGCGCCGGAAGGTGACGCCGAGCGCCGCGGCCGCGTCGCCGACGGCGTCGAAAGCGCGGTCGTTGGAGACGATCTCCAGCACGTCGCCCGGGGCCGCCCGCCCCAGCCAGCAACCGGCGGCGACGGCGATCCAGAGGTCGCTCCAATCGCGCACGCCCGGGGCCGGCGCGCTGTGCACGAGCTGCGCACCCACGGCGCCCAAGTGGCGCCCCAGGCGCTGGCTGATGGTGCGCCAGTTGCCGACCGCCGAGACCTGTGTCGGCCGCTCGGCGCGGTCGATGTGCAGCGCTTCCAGGACCTCGAAGAGGCGTTCCTCGCTACTGGTGTTCTCGACGTCGATAAACACCGCGCGCCGGCCCGGGCTCACCGCCGGCGCGGCCGGCATGCGTTTGGCGGCGCGCGCCGGGGCGACCACGGTGCGCAGCGCCTTTGCCGTCGCGCCGCGCTTGGCGGTGGCAGCCTTGGTGGGGGACGATGACTTCTTCTTTGCCCGCGGCGACTTGGTGGTGGCCGCGGAGCGGGGGGTCGAGCGTTTGGTGGTGGTCACAGCAGCCTTACTGCCAGGGGGCTGGCATCGTGGTCAAAGGGTCCAGGCGTCCTCTCCGGCGCGTTCGTCCGCACCGCTGCTCACGCCGGCGGAAACAACGCATCGCGCGGCTTGCCTTCCAACGCCTTCGCCAGCTCGGCCAAGGCGCCGTCGGGCGAGGCAGCCAGACCCATTTTGGAATGGTCGAGGCGGACCATCTGCAGGTCGACCGGGACGGCGGTGTAGAAACCGTTCGGTAGGCTGGCGAGGAGGACGAAGAAGGCGTGCCCCTCGGGATCGCGGAACTGGTACCAGTCGACTTTCTGCACGACGTACGGTGCGTCACTCATCACAGCTTCTCCTTGAAACCACGAAGGCCACGAAGAGGCTTCGTGGGCTTCGTGTTCTTCGTGGTGAAAGGTTTCTTCGGCTTGGGGTTAGGTCGCTAGGTGGTTATGTCGTTCGATCAGGGCTCTCCAAGCCAATACGGCGATGCGCTCAGGAGCGCGCGCGGCGCCACAGCTCCCAGTCGACGGCGCTGTCGACGATCTCTTGTAGGCTCGAATGGTGCGGTTGCCAGCCGAGCGCGTTCATCAACGCCGAGGGATCGGCCACCAACGTCGCAGGATCTCCGGGGCGCCGGGGCAGGAACTCGATCGCCGGGGTACGCGCCAGGCGCTGGCCGACCGCGTCGACGACCTGCAGTACGGAATGACCGTGGCCGGTGCCGACGTTGAAGCTCACCCCGCTCGGCAACGCCGCCGCTTCGAGCACCTGTACATGGGCGCTGGCCAGGTCGGTAACGTGGATGTAGTCGCGCACACAGGTGCCGTCCGCGGTCGGGTAGTCGTCGCCGTACACCTGCACGGGTCGATTGGCGAGCAGCGCGTCGATGACGCGCGGGATGAGGTGCTCCTCGGGAACATGCGCCTCGCCCACGCGCCAGTCCGGATGCGCGCCGGCGGCGTTGAAATAGCGCAGGGCCGCCGAGCGAAATCCGACGGCCGCCGCGCTGGCATGCAAGAGGCGCTCGAAGGCGAGCTTGGAGGCGCCGTACGGCGAGGTCGGCGCCAGAGCGATCTGCTCGGGAATCGGCGAGACGGTCGCGTTGCCATACACGGCCGCGGTGGAGGAAAAGAGGACGACCCCCACCGGCTGGCGGGCGCAGGCCAGGAGCAGGCTGGCCGCGGCGCCGAGGTTGTTGCTCCAGTACTTGTCCGGGTCGCGCACCGACTCGCCGACGCTGATGTAGCCGGCCAGATGGACGATCGCATCGGGACGGTGGCGGCGCAGGACGTCGAGCAGGGCGGCGGTATCCTCGCACCCGACCGCTTCGTGGGCGAAGGAACCGACGCGCTGACGGGTGGCGCAGCGCAGGTCGTCGACGACGACCGGCGCATGCCCGGCCACGGCCAAGGCATGCGCGACGTGGGCGCCGATGTACCCGGCGCCGCCGGTGACGACGACCCTCATGGCCCGCCCGCCTCTCACTCGCCGCCGCTCCGCGGCAGCGCTGGCGCGCACCGGGGGCGGGCTGGGCGCAGCACCTGGCTCAGAAGGCGTCCTTCAGCGCCCGCGTCTTGGCGAACACGCTCACGTCGTCCATCGGCAGATCGGGAAAGCGCTGGTGCAAGGTCGCGCGCAGCTCCGCGCTGCCCCAGCGCAAGAAGGGGTTGGTGGCCTTCTCCGACGCCAAGGTGGTCGGGGTCGTGGTCTCGCCGCGGCGGCGGCGCTCGAGCGTCCAAGCGTACTTCTCGGTCAGCGCCGCGTTGGTGGGTTCGAGGGTGAGCGCGAAGCGCAGGTTCTTCTCCGTGTACTCGTGGCCGAAGTACACCTGCGTCTCGTCGGGCAGCTCGCTGAGCCGAGAGAGCGACTTGATCATCATCGCCGCGTCGCCTTCGAAGAGACGCCCGCAGCCGGCCGCGAACAAGGTGTCGCCGGTGAACACGGCGCGCTCGCTGGCGAAGTAGTAGGCGATGTGTCCGCTGGTGTGGGCCGGGATGTAGATGACGCGAGCCGTGAGCGATCCGAACGTGACCTGGTCGCCGTGCCGCACCTGCTGCGTCAGCCCGGGGATGCGTTCGTCGACGCCGTAGACCGCCAGCTCGGGATGGGCGCGGAGCAACGCCGTATTGCCGTCGACGTGATCGTAGTGATGGTGGGTTGGCAGAATGGCGACCAGGCGAACGCCCGCGGTGGCGACGGCGTCGAGCACCGGTGCGGCCTCGGCGCAATCGACCACCGCGGCCTGCTGGCTGTCCGTGTCGACCAGCAGATAGGCGTAGTTGTCTTTGAGTTGCGGAACCGGAACGACGCGCATTATTCGCCTTCTCCACTCGGCGGCCGCTCGTCAAAGTCGCGGGCCACCTCAGTCGCGATCACGGCTGGCATCGGTGCCCGGCAGGCGGCGGAAATCGGATGGCTCGAGCTCGATCGTGCGGCTGTCGGCGTTGCCTGGGCGCCGTCTCAAGCGCGGCAGCACGAGTGCCGCGAGCAGCGCCCCGCCGAGCAACACGACGCCGGCGGCGACCAAAGAGAGCAGGAACAGCAGGGCGAGCGGTGCGACGAGGATGAGCAGCCAGGCCGGCAACTTCGCACTCCAGAGGAATCGGCCCGCCGGTGTCACGCCGCCACCTCTTCCTGGCGCTCAACGGTGGAGCCATCGAGGTCGCGCCGGCGCAGGACCACCTGGGCGAAACCGGTCACCGTCAGCGGCTGGCCGAACATGACGGCGATCTTCGCATGTCGATCCGGGTGTGCCAAGGACGGGCCCGAAGGATCGTCCCCGCACCCGCTTCGCCGCACCGGCGTGGAAAATCGGCCTGACCGTTCAACAGCCCGTTGAGCAACGCGGCTCGCCCCGCTGCCTACGACTTCGACCGCCGGCGCGACCGCGGGCGCTTGCCGGCGGCCGGCGCGAGGCGGGCTTCGATCTGTCGCAAGCTGCGCTCGATGCGCTTGAGCTCCGCCCGCAGCGTCGGATGCTGCGCGACGCGATCGACCGATTGGCGGACCTGCGTATCGATGCGCCGCTGGAGCTCGCCGAGCGTGCGCTGCGGGCGGTCGAGGAAATCGCCCAGCAGCGACCCCGGGCGCGTGCTCTTGCCCGTCCGTCCGACCAGGTCCTGGACGCGCTGCTCGGCGGCGTCACGCGCACTGACCAGGGCCTCCCGGCCGCGTTCCACACCACGGCGCAGGTCGCGCACCGCACCGTCGCCGAACTGGATCAGGCGGCGCAGCACCGGCAGCGAGAGCGCCCCTGGGCCGCCGCCGGTCCTGCGCTCGGCCTCGTAGATGATCTGGGCCAAGGTGGCGCGGGTCAGGTCCTCGCCGCTGTCGTTGTCGACCACGCGCACATCGGCGCCGCTCTGCACCAGGGCGCGCACGCCGTCCAGCGTCACGTAGCGGCTGGCCTCGACATCGTAGAGCTTGCGGTTGCCGTAGCGCTTGATCAGGCGCTCGGCGTCCTTGCCAGAGGCGTTCATGGTTCGTGGGCAGCTACCACAGCGCTTCGCGCACCAGCAAGGCGCGAGTGACCTTGACCCTTCGTCACCCGGGTGGCTAGCGTCGGCGCGCTCCTGCCGCGCGAACGATCGCGTCCGGGCGGGTTCGATGCCTCATGCGCCGCTTCGCCGCCGCCGCCATCCAACTGTGCGCGGGCACGGACAAGCGCGACAACTTCGCGCGCGCGGCGGCGCTGGCGCGCGCCGCGGCGGGGCGCGGCGCGGCCCTCATCGTCCTGCCCGAGATGTTCTTCTGGCGCGGCCCGCGTACCGCCGAGGCCGTGGCGGCGGAGCCCATTCCCGGT
>CAYYWP010000191.1:0-9188 GCA_964475125.1 uncultured Binatia bacterium (SeqCode)
TGACGTGGCCAATCTGGTCACCGCACAGTTCCTCTTCCTCGAATCCGAGGATCCCGAAAAGGACATTCATTTCTACATCAACTCGCCTGGCGGATCGGTGACGGCCGGCCTCGCGATCTATGACACCATGCAGTACATCAAGCCCGAGGTGTCAACTCTGTGTCTCGGGCAGGCGGCGAGCATGGCGGCCTGGCTCCTGGCGGCCGGTGCCAAGGGTAAGCGCTATGCGCTGCCCCACGCGCGGATCATGATTCACCAGCCGCTCGGCGGCGTGCAGGGTCAGGCGACGGACATCGACATCCAGGCGCGCGAGATCCTGCGCATCCGTGAGACGATGAACAACGTTCTCGTGAAGCACACGGGTCAGAGCATCAAGAAGATCGAGAAGGACACCGACCGCGATATGTTCATGAGCGGAAAGCAAGCGGTCGAGTACGGCCTGATCGACGAAGTCATCGTCAATCGGCCGGTCAAGCGGCCCTAGGGAGACACCATGGCGAAGCACGGAGACGAGCGGACCGGCAATCTCGTGTGCTCTTTCTGCGGAAAGAGCCAAGACGAGGTCCGAAAGTTGATCGCCGGTCCCACGGTCTACATCTGTGACGAGTGCATCGACCTCTGCAACGACATCATCGCCGAGGAGTGCGATCAGGAAGAGGGGCTGACCTCGACCTCGGCGGTGCCCAAGCCGGCCGAGATCAAGAAGGTGCTCGACCAGTACGTGATCGGTCAGGAGCGCGCCAAGCGGGTCCTCGCCGTCGCGGTGCACAACCACTACAAGCGCATCGACTCGCAACTCGTCACCGGCGACGTCGAGCTGCAGAAGTCCAACATTCTGTTGGTCGGCCCCACGGGGTCCGGCAAGACGCTGCTGGCGCAGACCCTGGCGCGGTTCCTCCAGGTGCCGTTCACGATCGCCGACGCCACCAGCCTGACCGAGGCCGGGTACGTGGGTGAGGATGTCGAGAACATCATTCTCAGCCTGCTGCAGAACGCCGATTACGATGTCGAGAAGGCGCAGCGCGGCATCGTCTACATCGATGAGATCGACAAGATCTCGCGCAAGGGTGACAACCCGTCGATCACCCGCGACGTCTCCGGCGAGGGGGTTCAACAGGCCCTGCTCAAGATCATCGAAGGCACCACCGCGAGCGTTCCACCCAAGGGCGGCCGCAAGCACCCGCAGCAGGAGTTTTTGCAGGTCGACACCTCCAACATTCTATTTATTTGCGGCGGCGCCTTCGTCGGCCTCGACGACATCATCCGCCGCCGTATCGGCATGAAGGGCATCGGCTTCGGGGTGGAGATCCGGGCCCGCGAGCAGGCCCAGCAGCGCAACCTCCTGCACGAAGTGCAGACCGAGGATCTGTTGAAATTCGGTCTCATTCCCGAGTTCATCGGTCGCCTGCCGGTGATTGCCACCCTCGACGAGCTTCACGAGCAAGATCTGGTGCGCATCTTGAAGGAGCCGAAGAACGCCCTCACCCGCCAATACCAAAAGCTCTTCGAGATGGAGGGGGTGCACCTGAAGTTCACCGACGGGGCCCTGGTCGCGATCGCGCGCGAGGCGCTGCGGCGCAAATCGGGAGCGCGCGGGCTGCGCGCGATCATCGAGGATGTCATGCTTGACGTGATGTACGACATTCCATCGCAACCGAACATCAAGGAAGTGCTGATCGCCGAAGAAGTGATCACCAAGCGCGAACAACCGATCGTGCTCTACCAGAAGACGGCCGAGACCGCCTGAGCGGCCGCACATCGCTTCGCACTGAGGACCGCCCATGCTCTTTCGCAACGACAAGAAGGACAATCGGGACGACGCTCCGGAGGGCCCCGTCCAGCGCGTCCCGCTCCTGCCGCTGCGCGACATCATCGTCTTTCCGCACATGGTGGTGCCGCTCTTCGTCGGCCGGCAGAAGTCGATCAAGGCGCTGGAAGAAGCGATGAACAAACAGAAGTTCATCCTCTTGGCGGCGCAACGCGAGGCGAAGACCAACGATCCTGGCGCCGACGACATCTATCGCGTCGGCACGCTGGGCTCGGTGGTGCAGCTCCTGCGCTTGCCGGACGGCACGGTGAAGGTGCTGGTGGAAGGCAAGAAGCGGGCTCGCGTGCTGCGCTACCTGGACGAGTCCGAATTCTTTCTCGTCGAGGCCGAAGAGATTCAGGAGGTGTGTCCGAAGACCACCGAGATCGAGGCGCTGACGCGCTCGATCAACTCGACCTTCGAACACTACGTGAAACTCAACAAGAAGATTCCACCCGAAATGATCATGTCGGTGGCCTCGATCGACGATCCGGCGCGCTTGGCCGACACGATCGTCGCCCACCTCGGGGTCAAGCTCGAGGACAAGCAGGCGTTGCTCGAGATCGACAACCCGGCCGAGCGCTTGGAGCGGGTGCTCGGCAACATGCGATCGGAGATCGAGATCCTCGAGGTCGAGAAGCGCATTCGCACGCGGGTCAAGAAGCAAATGGAGAAGACCCAGAAGGAGTACTACCTCAACGAGCAGATGCGCGCGATTCAGAAGGAGCTCGGCGAGAAGGACGAATTCAAGAACGAGATCCAGGAGCTCGAGGATCGCATCAAGCAGAAACGCATGTCGGCCGAGGCGCGGGAAAAGGCGGAGCGCGAACTGAAGAAGCTCAAGATGATGTCGCCGATGTCGGCCGAGGCGACCGTCGTGCGCAACTACATCGACTGGCTGATCTCCTTGCCGTGGAACGAATTCACCGACGACAAGCTCGACATCGGCGAAGCAGAACGGGTGCTCGAGGACGATCACTACGGGCTCGAGAAGGTCAAGCAGCGCATCCTCGAGTATCTGGCGGTGCAATCCCTGGCCGGCCAGATGAAGGGCCCGATTCTCTGTTTGGTCGGCCCGCCCGGGGTCGGCAAGACCTCGCTCGGCAAGTCGATCGCGCGCGCCACGGGGCGGAAGTTCGTTCGCGTCTCGCTGGGCGGGGTGCGCGACGAGGCGGAGATTCGCGGCCACCGCCGCACGTACATCGGGGCGTTACCGGGCAAGATCATCCAGTCGATGAAGAAGGCGGGTTCGAGCAATCCGGTCTTCCTCCTCGACGAGGTCGACAAGATGTCGATGGATTTCCGCGGCGATCCGTCGTCGGCCCTGTTGGAGGTGCTCGATCCAGAGCAGAACTCGAGCTTCAATGATCACTACTTGGACGTCGACTACGATCTCTCCAAGGTGATGTTCATCACCACCGCCAACACGCTCGAGGGGATTCCGCGGCCGCTGCAGGATCGCATGGAGATCATCCGCATCGCCGGCTACACGGAGGTGGAGAAGCAGCACATTGCCAGCAAATACCTGGTCAAGAAGCAGCGCGAGGCGAACGGGCTGCGCGAGGAGAATCTCGAGCTGTCCGACAACGCGTTGCTCGGCATCGTGCGCCACTACACCAAGGAGGCCGGGGTGCGCAGCTTGGAGCGCGAGATCGCCGCCATCTGCCGCAAGGTGGCGGTGGAGGTGGTCAAGACCGACCGCAACGCCAAGGTCCGGGTCAACGGCAAGGCCTTGGCGAAGTACCTCGGCCCGGCCAAGTTCCGCTTCGGCAAGGCCGAGGACGACGCCCGTGTGGGCATGGCGACCGGCCTGGCGTGGACCGAGCTCGGCGGCGAGCTGCTCGCCACGGAGGTGACGATCATGCCCGGAAAGGGCAAGCTGATCATCACCGGTCGGCTTGGCGACGTGATGCAGGAATCGGCGCAAGCGGCCCTCAGCTACGTGCGCTCACGGGCCGATGAGCTGGGGCTGGAGCGCGATTTCTACCAGAACATCGACTTGCACATTCACGTGCCCGAAGGGGCGATTCCAAAGGACGGCCCGTCGGCAGGGATCACCATGGCGACGGCGCTCGTCTCGGCCCTCACCAAGACCCCGGTTCGCCACGATCTGGCGATGACCGGCGAGGTGACCTTGCGCGGGCGAGTGTTGCCGATCGGGGGGCTCAAAGAGAAGGTGCTGGCGGCGCACCGCGGCGGGCTCAAGACGGTATTGATCCCGAGCGAGAATCAGAAGGACATCTTGGATATTCCGGCCAATGTCTTGCGTGCGGTCGAGCTGGTGATGGTCGATCACATGGACGAGGTGCTGCGTCGGGCCCTGTTGCTCGACGATCCGAATACGCTGTTTCGGCGGCCGGCGGCTGAGGCAGCGGTGTCGGCACCGTATCGCGAGACGCGCGAGACCGTTCCCCCGCCGCCCGACGTGGTCGCCCACTGAGGCGTCAGTGTTGACTGCCCCAAGGCGCGCTGGTATAGCGCCGGGGTTACACTTCCGCTTCCGAGCAGCCAGTGAGGGCGTGTCATGACGAAGGCCGAGCTCATCGAGTCCGTGGCAAGCAAGGTTGATCTGCCTCGTGCAACGGCAGAACGCGCCGTCAACACGATGTTCGACGAGATGGTGGCGGCGCTGAAGCAGGGTGACAAAGTCAATATCTCCGGGTTTGGCACTTTCTCGATCTCGACCCGAAAGGCGCGCACCGGGCGCAATCCGAAGACCGGGGAGAGTATCGAGATCGCCGCCTCGCGGGCAGCGAAGTTCAAACCGGGAAAGACGCTGAAGGACGAGATCAACGAAGGTAACAAGTGAGCGACGGGCGGACGCCGGGTGACCCAGTCGGGCGGTTAGCTCAGCGGGAGAGCATCGGCCTTACAAGCCGGGGGTCATCCGTTCAAATCGGATACCGCCCACCATGTTTCCGAGGACCAATCGCGCGACAGCGTCGGAGATCGATGTCTTGCTCTGGGGGTGGTAGTTCAGTTCGGTTAGAACGCCGGCCTGTCACGTCGGAGGTCGCGGGTTCAAGTCCCGTCCACCCCGCCATTCTCACCAGCCGCCGTACCGATTCACGGAGTTGCTCATGAAGTCGACGGTCATGCTGACGCGCGCCGAGGCGCTCGCCGGGCGAAGCTGGTTTCTCATCGATGCGCGCGATCAGGTCCTCGGACGCGTCGCCTCGGAGGCGGCGCAGTTGCTGCGCGGCAAGGGCAAGCCCAGCTTCACCCCGCACGTCGACTGCGGTGACTTCGTGGTCGTCGTCAATGCCGCGCATGTGCGCCTGACGGGCTCGAAAGAGGGGGCCAAACAGTACTACCGCCATAGCGGCTACCCAGGCGGCATTCGGGCGCAGAGTGCGGCCACGATGCGCAGCGCCCATCCGGAGCGCCTGCTGCGCTTGGCCGTGACGGGCATGTTGCCGAAGAACCGCCTGGGGCGGAAGTTGGCCACCAAGCTGAAAATCTACGCCGGCGCCGAGCATCCACATGCGGCCCAGCAGCCGACCGCTGTGCAGGTCGGTGCGGCCGTCGGCGGCTGATGGAAGGGGAGATCTGATGGCCGAGCGCGCGTCGCTTCACGCTGCCACCGGCAAGCGCAAGACTGCGGTCGCTCGTGTCCGCTTGGTGGCTGGAGCGGGCAGGGTCACGGTCAATCGACGGCCGATCGAGGCGTACTTCGGGCGGCCCACGTTGCGCATGATCGTTCACCAACCGCTCGAGCTGACGAGCACCGCCGGCAGCTATGATGTGGCAGTCAATGTCGTCGGTGGGGGCATCTCCGCGCAGGCGACGGCGATCCGTCACGGCATCACCCGGGCACTGATCGAAGCCAATCCGGAGTTTCGCCCGGTGTTGAAGAAAGCGGGCTTCGTGACCCGCGATCCGCGCGAAGTCGAGCGCAAGAAGTACGGGCGTCACAAGGCGCGCAAGCGCCCGCAGTATTCGAAGCGCTAGGCGCCGACGGCGTCACTCGCCGGACAGAAACAGCGTCGCACCGAGGAGCAGGTAGAGCGCGTTGGCTGCCCAGGCGGCGGGTATCGGTGGGACCGCGCCGGTCTGCCCGAGAGACGTCGCCAGCCCGAGCAGCACCCAATAGCCGAAGCCGACCGCGGTGCCGAGCCCGACGATGGCGGCGACGCTGGGATGGCGCCGCAGTCGTCCAGCGATTGGCACGGCGACGAAGGCGAGGACGGCGTTGGCAAACGGGACGGCCGTCTTGAGATAGAGGTCGACGAGGTAATGTGAGGCGTCGATGCCGCGCTTCGTCATTCCGTCGATGCGTTCACGCAGCGCGGTGAAGTTGAGTTCCTCGGGGTCGCGTTGGACCTCGAGGAAGTCGTCGATCGTCTCCGAGAGTTGCAGACCCTCGACGGGCAGCGGTTCGGCGCTTGGCGGTTGGCGATCGAGACGGTACTCCACGGCGCCGGTAGTCTGCCAGTGTCCATCGACCCATTGGGCGCGCGGTACGTGGACCACGCTGTGCAGGCGATAGGCATCGTCGAGGTGGTAAATGGTCAAATCGAAGACCGTCTGCCGCTCCCGGTCGACGTAGTCGATGTGGTAGAATCCGTCGGCGCCCCGGTACCAGATCGCGCGGTTGCTCAGCACGCCGCGCGGCGCACGCTCGCGAATCTCCACGTTGTTCACATATTGGAACTGGCGCGATGCGTAGGGCACGACCGTCTCGTTCCACACCAGGGCGGCTACGCTGACGACGCTGGCGAGGGCGAGGACGGGGACGGCGGTTTGTCCGAGGCTGACGCCGCCGGCGCGCAGGGCGACGATCTCGTTGCGCCGGCTGAGCAGCGCGTAGGTCAACAGGGTCGAGGTGGCGACGGCCGGCGGCGCGATGTGCGTCAGCATCAGCGGAATCTTGAAGAGGAAATAGCGCGCCGCTTCGCCGACCGTCGCCCGGTGCTGAATGAGAATGTGGAGGCGGTCGAACATGTCGATGAGCAGGTACAAGAGCAAGAAGCCGCCGGTCATCGGCACCAGCAAGCCGATGAACTGCGCGCCGATGTAGCGCTGCACGACCGTGAGCGGACCACTGGTGGCGCGCATCGGCTAGCTCGCTGCCCGTGTGCTCCTGCCGGTGGGTCGCCGGCGCCAGCCGACCAGGCGATCCCACAGCGGCGGGCGCTCGCTGGAGCGCTCGCGCGCCGCGCGCGCCAGCAACGCCGCCGCCACGATCGACAGCGCCGCGTTGGGCAACCACACGGCGACCACCGGCGGCAGCGCGCCTCGTTCGCCCAGGTTTTGGCCGAAGGTGAGCAGCATGTAGTAAGCGAAGATCAGCCCCAGACTGAGCGAGAAGCCGCGCGCATGAACGGCGCGTGAGGGTTGGATGCCGAGCGGCACGCCGAGCCCGGCGAACACCAGACACGCAAACGGGATCGAAAACTTGCGGTGCAGCTCGACGCGTTCGACGAAGGTGGGCTCGCCCGCGGCGTGCTTGCTCTGCACGGCAGCGCGCAACTCGGCGACGGTCATCTCGCTGACGTCGCGCGTCCGGCGGCGGAGCTGTGCGACGGTAGCGTCGAGATCGAGCGTGAGGTCGTACGTGGTGAACCGGGTGTCTTGATAGCCGCTCTTGCCTCCGGCGCTGTAAATGCCGCCCTCGTACAATCGCAGGGTCAGTGTGTGGCCGCGCTCATCGGTGACCAGTCGACCGCGCTCGGCATAGATCGTGTTTTGTGCGCCGCGTTCGCGCGTGTCGGAGATCAAGATGCCCTCGAGGCGATCGCCGCCGGGCGGGATGTGCTCGACGTAGATCACCAGTTGCTGGAACTCGTCGTTGAACAGCCGCGGTTTGAGGCCGGCAGTTGCCCGCGCCTTGACGATCTCGTACAGACCCAGACGCAGGTGACTATTGCCCCACGGCCGGGCGCTGAACGAGAGCCAGAGCGTGAGCAGCGAGACGGCGATTGCAAACGCGGTCACCGGGCCGAGCAGCCGATACAGGCTCACCCCCGCAGCGCGTAAGGCCACGATCTCGCTGTCGGAGGACAGCCGGCCGAAGGCGACCAAGATGGCGAGCAAGAGGGCCATGGGAACGGTCACTTCGAGAAAGGCCGGCAGGATGTACGAGAAGACGCGGATCATCTGCCACAGCGGCACCCCGCGGTTGACCACCAGCTCTACGAGCTTGAGGATGCGAACGATGAGCAGGACCGAGGTGAAGACCGCGAGCCCGAGTAGGAAGGGAACGATCAGTTCGCGCAGGATGTAGCGGTCCAGGATTTTCACGCCGGGGGCGATGCTAGTGAAGCGAGGTGGGCATGTAAACGCGCGCGACGGGCGCGGCTCGACCGCGAGTGAACGCTGGATCTACGGCGTCAACGCCGTGGCCCGGCGGGTCACGGTGCAGCCGGGCTCGATCCGCGAGCTCTGTCTCTCTCCTGCCGCTGCCGACCGCCGGCGGGCGATCGCCGCCACGGCGACGGCGGCCGGCATACCAGTGCGGGAAGTCGATGGTGCCCTGCTGACCCGCTTGACCGGCAGCGATGCGCACCAGGGTGTGGCAGCTTTGGCGGCGCCGTTCGGCTATGCGGATCTGTCTACCGTGTGTCGGAATGATGCCGGACCGCTCCTCCTGCTCGACCAGATTCAGGATCCGCACAACCTGGGGGCAGTGGTGCGCACGGCGGCGGCGGCGGGGATGGCGGCGGTTGTCTTGCCCCGCCATGGGGCCGCCACGGTGACGGCCGCGGTCGAAAAGGTCGCCGCAGGGGCCGTTAACGACGTTCCCATTTGCCGGGTTGGGAATCTGCACCAGACCATGCTGGCGCTGCGGCGGGCCGGCTACTGGAACGTCGGCCTCGCTCCGGGCGGCGGCCGTTGCCTGTTCGAGGTCGAGTGGCCCACACGCGTGGCGCTGGTGCTCGGCGGTGAAACGGGCCTACGCCCCCTGATCGAGGCGAGCTGTGATCTGCTCGTCGCGATCCCCCAACGCCCGGGGGTCGAGTCGCTGAACGCCTCGGTGGCGGCGGGGGTCGCGATGTACGAAGTCGCCCGGCGTTTGGCACGGCTTGACAGGTCCTAGAGGCACTGGTAGGAAGCAGGTTTCACGCCAAGCGGTAGTGTGCCGTCTGGCCGTGAATCCCACTTGCTGGATACCGTGCGGGCCGATGTAGCTCAAAGGTAGAGCGACTGACTTGTAATCAGTAGGTTGCCAGTTCGATTCTGGCCATCGGCTCCATGCTGGGGAGAGGTGCCCGAGTGGCCAAAGGGAGCAGACTGTAAATCTGCCGGCGATTGCCTTCGAAGGTTCGAATCCTTCCCTCTCCACCATCTCTCGATGGCCTCGGTGGTGCGTAGCGACAATGAACGATGCGGGAGTAGCTCAGTTGGTTAGAGCATCAGCCTTCCAAGCTGAGGGTCGCGG
>CAYYWP010000192.1:0-9130 GCA_964475125.1 uncultured Binatia bacterium (SeqCode)
CACCGGGCAGCGCGTTGCGCTGCCGGCGGGCACAGGTCCCGCGGCTACGGCTCGTCGCGGCAGCTCGCTGGCTCAATTCGGCGGCGCGCGCTGCTGTCGGCCCCGAGATGCGCGCCGTAGACATGTGGAGTACGGGTACCGCAAGTAGCGCGGTCAATGCGCCGACCCACCGTCTCACGGTTCGACCTCGACGGCGAGGTTGGGAATCTCGCCGAACATCTCCGGCGCGTACAGCGCCTCGACCCGCGTCGGCGGCAGTCCGAAGCGGCCGCTTTGGTTGAGTCGGATGACGTACTCGACGCTGGTCCGACCCTTGGGCAGGAACTGAAAATAGCCTCGGTAGGCATCGAAGCGGCGCTCGACGAAGTCGGGCATCGTTGTGTCGGCCGGCTCGGCGGTGTCGATCTGGCTGTCGCGCCCCAGGCCGGTGCCGAGGTGCGAGGCGCCGGCGGGGAGCGGATCGTCGAAGACGACCCAGGTCATGTCGCTCTGCGCTTCGACATCGAGCCGCACCCGCAGCCGATCACCGCGGCTCAGTCGACCGGGCTGGCGCGGCTCGAGCGCGGTGACGGTCTTGGTAATCTGATAGCCGCTCGACAGCGGTGCCGTGAGCGGGATGGCGGCGCGCGAGCTGACAGTGACCCAGGGCGCGCCGGTGCCGCGCTGCTCGATGGTGAGCGTCTCGGCCGCGCTCGGCCAGGCAAAGTGGAGCGGCGCCGGCGCTGCGTCGCCCCAACTGAGCTGGCGATCCTCACCGCCGAGCTTCACGGCAGTCGTACCGGTGACCGGCGTCGCTTCGTGGGCGGCGGCGAACCGCCGCATGGCAACGGCGCCGTAGGCGTTGGCGAGTGTCGTCGACCAGTGGCCGCGTTGCTGGCGGCCCAGGGCACCGCGCAGCACGCGGCCGATGTCGTCCGGCCAGAGGTTGAACTCGACTAGATGCAGTAGCAGGCGCACGGCGTTGAGGTCGGTGCCGACCATCAGCCACCAGAGCTCATCGGTCTTCTCACTCGAGAAACCGAGCCCGGTGCCCTGCAGGTTGAGCCGGGCGCGGACGATCTGCTCGATCGCCCCGAGCCGCGCCTCGCGGTCGGGTAGCGCGGGCGTGCGCTGCACCACCTCCCACCAGTCGAGAACCGCCGAGGTCGGCCACAGATTCGGTTCGATGCTGACGCTGTCGAGCAGCGCCGGATCGATGGGCGCCACACGTGCTAGGGCCGCCAGTGCCATGAGCTTGCGCAGGCTGAGGTCGGGCGCGCGCAGCGGGCCGGGGTCGCGGTTGACGCGCCCTTCGACGAAGCCGCGCAAGCCGTTCACCAGGCGCTCCTGCAGGGCCGCCGGAATCTCCCAGCCGGCGGCGCCGGCGATCGACACGACATACGCCGTCAGCACCTCGCTGCCCGGGGCCGCGTTGGGGAAATAGCGCAGCAGGCCGTCGCCATCGACGTAGGACGGCAGCGCGGCGCTGATTTCCCGCCAGCGTTCGGCATCGTTGAGGCCGACGGCGATCGACACCTGCTGCTCCAGACACGAATACGGATAGCGGCGCAGGTATTGCTCGATCCCCGAGGTGGCGCCGCCGAGCGAGGCGGTGGCAGAGACATCGAGCCCGCCGCGCGCCGGCAGCGCATCGGCCGGGCGCTGGACCGGCATCGAGAGGGGTTTGTCGGCGCGCACGAGTGTCGCTTGCAGGGTCCGCGCCGGTACCGACTCGCGCACTTGCTGGGTGATCGAGAGGCGATCGCTCGCTCCACCGGCGGCATTGGCCTCGACCGTATAGCGCAGCGTCGCAGCGTCGGGCGGTGCGGTGATCGGCCACTCGATCACGTGCGCTTCACCCGCCTGCAGCGCCACGCGCTGCTCGCTCAGGTCGTGCGGCGCGGCGCCGCTGGCGCCGCCGTGCTCGACAGTACCGCGCAGTGTGACCTCGAGCGTCCGGTCGGTGGTGTTGCGCAGGGTGAACTGGGCCGGGAAGGTATCGCCCTGCCGTACCAGGGGCGGCAGGCCGGAGAGCAGCATGAGCTCCTGCGTGGAGCGGATGTCCGTCGCGCCGGTGCCGAACAGGCCGATACCGCCGGTGGCGACGGCGACGATGCGAAAGCTGGTCAGCGAGTCGTTGAGCGGCACCTGCACGACGGCGTTGCCCGCGCCATCGAGGGGCACGCGCCCGGCCCACAGCAGCAGCGTGTCGAACAGCTCGCGGGTGGCTTGCCGGCCGCCACCGCCACCTTGCGGCAGGGCCTTGCGACCGTAGTGGCGCTTGCCGATGACCTCCATCTCGGCGGTCGCGGTGCGCACGTTGTAGCCGCGCCGCCCCATCATGGCATCGAGCAGATTCCAGCTCGGATTGGGCTGCAGCTCGAGCAGGCCTTCATCGACGGCGGCGACCGCGACCTCGCTCCCGGCCGGCGGCGCCGCCCCGTCCGCCCTGCGCACCGCGATCTTCACCTCGGCGGTTTCGCGCACGCGGTAGGTCGGGCGATCGGCCGCGACGTTCACGTTCAGGCGGTGGTCGCGCCAGCCGACGCGGATCTGGGCGATACCGAGCTTGAAGGACGGGCGGCCGAGATCGACCATCGCCGTCGGCTGCGTATCGGCGACGCGGCCGCGCACCGCCAGGACGGAGACGAACGTGTTGGGCGCGTCGCTGCCGTCGAGGGGCACTTCGACGATCGGCGCGCCGTCGTCGAGTGCGACCACACGCGCCGCGCCGATGCCTTCGCGTTCGACCGTGACCAGGGCGGTGGCGCGCTGAAACGGCATGCGCACCTGGAAGCGCGCCGTCTGTCCGGGCTCGTACTCGCGCTGCTCGGGGATGACGTCCATGCGATCGCTCGCCTCGACCGCGAAGCCCCCCGAGTCGGGGCCGGTGATGTAGGCCGAGGTGTGCGCGGTGGCGGTGCGGCCTTCGGCATCGCGCACCTGTACCTGCAAGATCACCTGACCGGTGGCGGGCGGCGCCCCCTGGCAGCGCAGCAAGCCCTGGGCGTCGGTGCTGGCGGCGCAGAAGCGCCCCAGGGCGCGGGTATCGGTGACGTGCTCGTAGGCGTAGAAGCCGCCGACCAAGCGCTTGCGCGACGAGTAGTACTGGCGCCGGAAGGCCTCGACTTCCACCGCGGCGCCGGCCACCGGCTGGCCACGGGTGTCGAGGACGACGATCTTGACGGCGAGCGCATCGCGCTGCCCGACCCACTGTTCGGCGTCGATGCCGGGCAGCAGGGCTGCCGGCCAGAGTGGCACGGTCGCGGCAGTGGTCTGCACCTCGCCGTTCGGATCGCGGTACTCGATCTCGGCCAGCAGTTGGCGCGGCACCTCGACGCGCGGCAGATCGGTGATCTCGGCGCGCGCGGTGCCGGCCGCATCCAAGGTCAGCGCGCGCTGCTGATGCACGCCGGGTGTTTGAGGGCCGGCCGGCGCTTCTTCGTTCGGCTCGCTCTCGCGCACCACCCCTTCCTTCACCGCGCCGTTGGCGAAGCTGAAGGATTCGAAGTCGATCGGCGTGCGCACCTGTTGATCGCGAATCTGGGTGCGTAACACCACCGGCAGGTCCGCGGCCGCGCCGCCGGCGAGGTAGCGCACGGCCAGGTCGACCGGGACCGCCGTGGCGCCGACCAGGGGTTCGGCCGGCAGCTGCACGGTCGCCTTCATCAGCGGCACGCGGAACTGCTCGAGGCGGAAGCTTCCCGAGGTGTAGTGGCGGTCGTTGGCGCCGACCAGCGCCACTTCATACTGTCCCAGCTTGGCGGCGGGAGGAATCGGCCAGTCTTGCAGGGCCAGGCCGTTGGCGTCCCACGTCAGGGGCAGTTCGTAGCGCTCACCGCTGCCGAGGTGGGTGACGGAGGCCTTTGATAGCCGCTGATCGTCGGCGATGGCGCCGAAGCCGGTCATGGTCTGGGCGCGCAGCACGTGTTTCATGTGCACGGTGTCGCCGGCGCGGAAGAGCGGCCGGTCGAAGATGGTGTGCGCGAGCAGCGGCGCCTCCCAGCTCTCGTACGGCAGATTGAAGCGCCAGGGCTCGAGGCCGCGGTTCCACGACGAATGCACGAAGCCGAGATCGTCGAGGGTCTGGGCGGTGATGAGCAGGCCGCCGTCGAGGCCGGTCAGCGCCGGGCTGGCGAAGTAGTCGCGGTAATCGAAGTCGCTGAAGCCGTCGAAGCGACCCTCGGAAGCGCAACTCGGCGCCTGGTCGGCTTCCGGCAGCCCGCTCAGCCGCGCGATGCCCTGCGCGTCCGTGGTCGCGGTGGCGAGCACCGTACCGCGGCAGTCCTGCACTGCCACCTGCGCGCCGCCGACCGGCTGGGCATCATCGAGTGTCGTCACCCACGCCAGCGAGCTCTCGCGCGCCCATTTGAAGTGCACGGCGAGATTGGTGACCAGCGCGCCCGCCGGCACGTACATCGGCTCGTCCTTGCCGAGCAGCGCGGCGCCGAGGCGCGGGCTGGCGAGCTCCACCAAGTAGAGGCCCTTGCGATCGAACGGCAGGCCGACCACCTGGGTCGTCTGCGCGCCGTCGGGTTGCGGCAGGGTGAAGGCGCGCCTCACCGTCTCGGCGGGCAGATCCGCGAACATCGACGAATCGCGGCGGGCATGGGCCAGCCGGCGCAACCACGGCAGCACGTCTTCGGCGGCTTCGATGCGCAGCGCGTTGCCGGTGACGCGTGCGTAGAGTTCCTGCAGCCGCGCCCGCCACGCGCTCGGCCGGGCGCGCGTGGCGCGTACCTCCCGGCCGCCGACCTGCGGGTCGAGGTTGCGAATAGTGATCGGCAGGGCCGGATCGGCATGCGCTTCCAGCAAGCCGAAGCGGGCGGCGAACTTGGCCAGTGGGGGATAGGCCGCAGTGGTGGCGTTCAGCGTCCCGCCGTCGCTCAGTGTGCGGCCGGCGTCATCGTGCAGGTCGGCGGGCATCTCGACGCGCCACGCCGTCGATTCCGGAAAGGGCGGGGCGAATTCGACGTCGCTGACGAACTCCACCGGCTCGTCCGGCTCCTGGGGAGTGCGGGTCGTGCCGTCGTCGGACACCAAACGGATGGCGCGCGCCTGCTGCCACGGCACCGGCGCCGAAAAGCGCACCCGGACTGGGGTCAGCGGCGTGCAGCCGGCCTTGGCGTTCTCGCGCTCGCACGACACCTCGGCGGTGAAGCGCGGGCGCACCTTGAACTCGAACACCTGATCGCTGGCCGTGGCGACGCCCGCCGGGCTGGTGATTCCCGCACCCCAGACGAAGCGGATCTTGGCCTCGTTGGGGAAGACCTGCCGCGCCTTGAGGACGAGGAACGGCGGGCTCGGCTTCAGCCAATAGGGCAGGGCGGCGACGATGGTCTTCTGCGTCGCCTCGTCGATCAGTTCGACGCCGACGCGCTCGCCGAGGCCTTCGACCTCGAAGCCGGCATGGGCCAGTACGGACTCGGCCGCCGCCTCGCCGTCCAGCTCGACGACGAACACCTGCCGCTCATCGATGCGGTCACTGCCGTCGGCTGGCACGGCGCTGCGCATCGCCGGGCCACCGGTGTCGAAGGCGAAGCGCGCCGGCCCGGCGATCGGTTCGCCGCCCTGGCTGCGCAAGCCGGCGCGCAGCGTGAAGGTGCAGCGGATGCCGCCGGGTAGGTTGCGGCTGAAGTCATAGGCCCAGGTGCGCGCGTCGACCCAGCGCGGCGTCCCCGGCACGGCGCACTCGACCTCGAACGGCGCCGCCACGTCGCGCAGATCGCCGAACGGCACCATCGGGGCCGAAAACACCGCCACCGCCTGCCGCACTTCTTTCACCGTTTCTTGCGGCGTGAAGCGCTCGACGGTGACCTCCGCCGCCGGCAGCGACTGTCCGACCGCCATGACCAGCAGGGATATCCACGGCCAGCGCAGCAGCCCTATTCCTCCCGCCGACGTCCACCGCATGCTCGTGCCTCCTGTCGTACTGACGCGCCGCGACAATGCCGGCACCCCTGGTGGCCGTGCAAGCATCGAGCACCTAACCCTAAGCCGAAACTCCTTGAAACCACGAAGGCCGCGAAGCACTCGAATGGCAAGGGGTCTCGCGGGACCGCGAGGAGGAAGAAAAGCGCCTCCTGGTGGGGGTGAAGACGCTCGAATCACCGCCCCCGCGAGCCTTGATCTTCGCGGCCTTCGTGGACTTCGTGGTGAAAGCATTCTTAGGATTGCGGCCAATGGCCTACGCTTCAGCCGGCCGCGGCGTCGGATAACGGATTCGTCACGGTTTTCGCCGCTGCCTTGCCCGCGACACGCTGCGTCGGTTAAATGGGGCCTTGGCGGGCAGGCGCGGCGCTGTCGTCGCCAGCACTGGGCCTGCCACCAGCCGGGTAGTGCGTTCGCCGCCAGCAGGGACTGCCATGCGACGACCTACGCGCGCCGGAACCTTTCTCCTCGAGCTCCTGAAACCCTCTCATTACGACGACGACGGCTACGTCATCCAATGGTGGCGGGGCAGCGTGCCGTCCAACTCGCTGTCGAGTCTGTACGGCCTCGCGCTCGACGCGCAGCAGCGCCAGAGCCTCGGCAGCGACGTCGCCTTGCGGGTCGAGGTGCGCGACGAGACGACGGCGGTTCTGCCGTTGCGGCGCATCATCCGTCGCTTCAAGCGCAACGGCCTGCGCGGGCTGGTCTGTCTGGTCGGTGTGCAGACCAACCAATTCCCGCGCGCCCTGGACATCGCGCGGCCGCTGCGCGCGGCGGGCATCCAGGTCGCCATCGGCGGGTTTCACGTCAGCGGCTGCCTGGCGATGTTGCCGGAGCTGCCGGCCGACTTGCGCGAGGCACAGGCGCTCGGCGTCTGCCTGTTCGCCGGCGAGGCCGAGGGCCGCCTGGATGAGCTGTTGCGGGCGGCGGACGAGGAGCGCCTGGCTCCGCTCTACGACTTCACCAAGCAACTGCCGGCTCTGGAATCGCAACCCCTGCCGTTTCTGCCGCAGAGCAACGTGCGGCGCTACCTGGGCAACATCGCCAGCTTCGACGCCGGCCGCGGCTGCCCGTTCAGTTGCAGCTTCTGCACCATCATCAACGTACAGGGGCGCCAGTCGCGCTACCGCACCGCCGACGATGTCGAACAGCTGATCCGCGCCAACGCCGCGCAGGGGATCAAAAGCTACTTCATCACCGACGACAACTTCGCCCGCAACAAGAACTGGGAGGCGATCCTCGACCGCATCATCGAGCTGCGGCAGCGGCACGGCCTGAAGATCCACCTCAACATGCAGGTCGATACCTGTTGCCACAAGATCCCGCACTTCATCGACAAGGCGGCGCGCGCCGGCTGTACCAAGGTCTTCATCGGCCTCGAGAACATCAACCCGGACAATCTCAAGGGGGCATCGAAAGGGCAGAACCAGATCACCGAGTATCGCGCCATGCTGCAGGCCTGGCGCCGGGAACGGGTGCTGACCTTCGCCGGCTACATCCTCGGCTTCCCTGACGACACCCCGGCGAGCATCGAGCGCGACATCGGCATCATCCAGCGCGAGCTGCCCATCGACGCCCTCGAGTTCTTCATCCTCACGCCGCTGCCGGGCTCCAAGGATCACCAGATCCTGGCGCGCAACGGGGTGGCGATGGAATCCGACATGAACCGCTACGACAGCGAGCACGTGACGACGGCGCACCCGCGCATGTCGGCAGAGGAATGGACCGCGATCTATCGCCGCGCCTGGAATCTCTACTATTCGCCCGAGCACATCGAGACGCTGCTCAAGCGGGCGGCGGCCACCGGCACCAGCGTGCGGCGGGTCGCGGAGATGACCTTCTACTTCTACGCCACCGCCGCCTTCGAGGGCGTGCATCCGCTGCAGGGGGGACTGCTGCGACGCAAGTCCCGTCGCCAGCGGCGCTTTGGCCTGGCGCGCGAACCGTTCCTCGCCTTTCACCTCCACCGCCTGCGCGAAGTCCTCACCACCCACGCCTCGATGCTGCGGCTGTTCTGGACGATCGACCGCCTGCGCCGCCGGGTCCGCAGCGATCCGCGCAGCCGGACCTACTCCGACATCGCCATCACTCCCGTCGACGCCGGCGCCGAGCTGGAACTGTTCCGCACCTCAGACGCCGCCCGTCAGGCCGGCTCGCGCGCCAAGGCGCGCGCCGAGTCACTCCGCCTGGCCGCCGCAGCGCGCTGACGATTCGCGACTCGCCGGCGCTCCGAGGGTCGCGACGAGCGCTGGTTTCAGCCGGCGACGCCGCGGCGCGGATCCGCTCATGGGCGCGGGCTTGCGTGCAGCCGTCCTTCTGACCCGCGCTGAGGCTGTCGTGGTAGAATACTTGAAAAAGTCCCGGTCGCTTGAAATAAAGATCGGGAACTGGGGTGTCGATGACACGCCGAGTACGCCGAGCCGAGAAGCCACGCTACGCTCGGCTGTCCTGCGCCGCCGTCCTGCTGGTCGCCACCTGGCTCGGCACGGCGACACCTGCGAGCGCCGGTCCAGCCTACCTGGTCAAAGACGTCAATACTGAACCCGACCCGCGCACCCACTCGCAGCCGCGCGAATGGGCAGCCATCGGCGACGTTACCTACTTTGCGGCCAACGATGGCATCCATGGCATGGAGCTGTGGCGTACCGACGGCACCACCGCAGGTACGTGGATGGTCAAAGACATCCTACCCGGAGAATTCGGATCGGGTCCCTCCAATCTCGGCGCGGTCAACGGTGTGCTCTACTTCTTCGCCCACCAAGAGGAGCAGGGGGGGCGTCTCTGGCAGAGCGATGGTAGCGAAGCTGGTACCAAGGTGATCACCTCGTTCTTCATCGAAGGCTCGGGATTCATGTCGTACCGCGGTGCCGTCTATTTCTGCGGCTACGACGATATCCAGGGGGGTGGCCTCTGGCGTACCGACGGCACCTCTGCTGGCACGGTTCTCGTGGCCCACATCTGCCCCCCCTCTGTGACCGTCGTGGCCGACATACTGTACTTTCTGCGGGACGACGGGGAACACGGCTACGAGCTCTGGCGGAGCGATGGCACTGCGGCGGGAACGACTCTCGTACGCGACATCGACCCTGGAGTCGCATCGGGTATTCCGTACGGAGCAACCCTACAGGTGGCGGGCGGCTTGTTACTCTTCCCCGCTCACGACTCGGGGATGTCCCAGCGGCTGCTAAATCTCTGAATTGAAGAAGGTGGCGGTTCCTTC
>CAYYWP010000193.1:0-9117 GCA_964475125.1 uncultured Binatia bacterium (SeqCode)
AGCCGAAGACGAACCGCAGCACCGAACGCAAGTAAAGCCTCGTAAGGCCGGCCTGACCTGGGTGAGCGTGCCCGGCACCGCGACGCCCGGTATCCAGCCGTGGCAGGACGGTATTGAGGACGGAAGCGGCGGGACACTGTTCACGCCTATCCAGGGAGATCTCTGCGGGTCCGCATCCGCGGTAGGGCAGAAGGAGGTGAACGACGACCGCCCGATGCCTGCAGAGAAAGTCGGATCTTCTCGTAGTAGCGAGGAAGCCGGTGAAAGCCGGTGGAGCGAAGGAGAAGGTAGGATGAGAAGCGCGAGACGCAAGCAGCTGTCCTGCGTGTTCGCCGACAGCCCCGGTTGGCCTCCGGTCAAGTCTTGCTCTTTGACTGAGAGACCGCATTCCAGAGAGCCGGATGTGTGGCCCACAAGTCCGGTTCTGTGAGAGGGGCAGCGGGGTAACCCGCTGCCCCTACTCGACGGTGGTGGGGGGCCGGACCGATGTGCCGGCTGATACTGAAACACCTCCGCGGGTCTTGCATTGCCACCTCCACCCCACCGGGCAGCGCGCCGCGCTGGCGGCGGCCACAGGTGCCGCGGCTACGACTCGTGCTGCAACTTCAGCGGCCCGAGGCGCCTGCCGAATCAGATCGAACCGTTCCCGACCACGACATGTTTCGCTCACCATGCTGGGTCTCGCCCGTCTCTCGGCGAGGTGGCACGCCACTCTGCCTTGGCGGCGACAGCGCGCTGCCCTCGACTCGCGCTGCGGGATCCCCGTCGCGTAACCTGCCCGGCGGTGGCCGACACACTGACCGGCCACCGCCGCGGGCATTGAGAGGAATTTACAGGGTTCGCCGCCTCCTCAAGGCCAACAGGGCCGGAGCGAGTAGCAGCCAGCCCGCTGCACCAGAGCCGGAGGTTGGGTCGACAGCACAGCCTCCGCCACCACCCGACGGGCGTCTGGTCGAGGTGCGTGTCACGCTGGCCGTGGCCGTCGCGGTGTTCACCCGGGTGGGACTCGCGGTGTTGGTGTGAGTCGCCGTGGCGGTCGCAGTGGCCGTCGCTGAACGGGTATTGGTGACGGTCGCCGTGGCAGTGTTGGTGTTGGTCGATTGGGGCGTACTGGTCACGGTCCTGGTACTGGTATTGGTGTTGGTCGGCTGCGGAGTACTCGTCGGAGTTACCGTAATCGTCGCCGACGCTGTCCCTGTCGGCGTGCCGGTAGGTGTTTCTGTCGGTGTGTCGGTTATGGTCGCGCTGGCCGTCCCAGTCGGTGTGCCGGTGGGCGTATCCGTGGCGGTTTCAACCGGCGTATCGGTGGCGGTAGCCGTCACTTCCTGAGTAGCCGTATCCGTTGCCGTCGCAGTCGGGACCTCCACGGGCGTGTCAGTGACCGTCGCAGTGGGGGCCACGGTTGTGGCAGTGGCTGTCACTGTCGCAGTGACGTTTGGCGTTGCCGTCGTCGTGGCGGTGTTTTCTGGCGTTGCCGTCGTCGTGGCGGTGTTTTCTGGCGTTGCCGTGGCGGTGTTTTCTGGCGTTGCCGTGGCGGTGTTTTCTGGCGTTGCCGTGGCGGTGTTTACCGGCGTCGCCGTGGCGGTGTTTACCGGCGTTGCCGTGAAGGTCGCGGTCGCCGTGTTTTCGGGTGTCGCCGTATGGGTTCGGGTATTGGTCGCCGTTCCGGTCGTCTCGGGTGTCGGCGTTTCCGTCCGTGTGTTCGTCACCGTGGCGGTGTTCTCGGGGGTTGGGCTGTTCGTCTCCGTGCGAGTCGCCGTGGCGGTATCCACCGGGGTGGACGTGAAGGTGCTCGTGGCGGTGTTCGCCGGCGTCTGCGTCGTGGTCGGCGTGTTCGTCGCGGTCACGCTGGCGGTGCCGGTCGCCGTGTCTTGAGGTGTTGCCGTCGCCGTGGCCGTTCTGGTCAGGGTAACGGTTGCGGTGAAAGTAGCCGTCGCCGTGTTCTCCGGCGTATTGGTCGCCGTGCCCGTGTTGGTCGGTGTGGCAGACGGGGTGCTTGTGGCCGTTGCGGTCCCCGTAGCGGTCGCGGTGGCGGTCGATGTACGGGTGGCGGTGCTTGTGCCGGTCGCGGTGCTTGTGGGTGGGATCGGTGTCGGACTCGGTGTTGCCGTCGGCGTCGGGGTCGGCCCACCGATGTCGGCGATGGCGATGCCGCGCGGGTTGATCCCGGGCAGCGGCAGCGTGGTCGGCGTGTTGGTCAGCGTGTTGATGATCGAGAGGTTTTGGCTCTGACTGTTGGTGACGTAGACGCGTGCCCCGGTGAGCGTCGAGGCCACGCCGACTGGGAGCATCCCCACGCTCACGGTGGTCAGGACGGACGGGGGTGTGGCGAGCGCGTCAATCACTGAGACGAGACCGGACATCAGCGTGTGCGCGACGTACGCCCGGCTGCCGTTGGGCAAGAAGGTCACCGCACTCGGCATACCGCTCACTGGGATGGTGTTGACCACGACCGGCGGGTTTGCCTGTGCGTTGATGACTGACACCGTGCTGGCGCCGGAATTAGCGACGTAGGCCACTTGACCGTTCGGTGAGAAGGCGACGCCTTTCGGCAATGAGCCGACCGGGATATTGAGGACGACTTGTGGAGGTGTGAGCGCCGGGTTGATGACCGCCACCTGCGCGCTGGTCAGCCGCGTAACGTAGACGAAGGCGCCGTCCGGCCGCACCGCCACGCCGGTCGGCTGATTGGACAGGGGGATGGTGAAGGTCACGATCCGTGACGCGGTGTCAATGACGGAGACCGAACCGCCTTGGTTGGCGACAAACGCCGTGGCGCCGTTAGGGGCAAAGGCAACGCCGACCGGGGCGATCCCGACGGGTATCGTGTCGACCTCCGCGTTCAGCATGGTGTCGATCACCGACACAGCCGGGGGCATCATGATGTTGCCTTGGTTGGTCACGTAGGCGACAGAGCCGTTCGGATGCACGGCGACTTCCTGCGGCTGAACTCCGACTTCGACAGACATGATGGTCGGCGTGGGTGAGGTTGTCAGCACCTCGAGGGTGCCTGGGCTCATGGCGAAGTTGGTGACGAACACCCGTTCCTGGGCCACCGCTGGGGCCGCGAGGGCCGTTGACCAGAGCAACGCGGAGAGAAGCAGAGAGCGGGTATTGCGGTTGCACGTCATCGGATCACCCATTCGGCAACGTAGCTTGTCAGGATTCTACGGCTATCGCCCGCGTCGGTGCTGCCGCAGACCGATCGCTGGGCGGTATACGCGGTGACTGGAGCCATATAAGAAGGTGACACGCAGCGTCAACCAGAAAGCGGTCCTGGGCGCGAAGGCGCCGCGCGGGACACGACGCTTTGCAATTTGCTAGCCGTGCAGCGCGGAGAGTTGCTGGCGCAAAAACACGCGCCGCCGTTTTCTTGCCTTATCGAAGCAAATCATGTCTGTGTGATCGGCTGCGGGGGGGCCACTGGGGGCATGGAGCGTGGGGTGAACACTAGGGCCGACGGCAAGACCGGCTTCGCCGCCATCGTGCTCGCCGCCGGGCGCAGTACCCGCTTCCGCTCGGCGCGCTCGAAGCTGGCGCACGGGCTCGCCGGTCGAGCCCTGATCCAGTGGCCGCTCGGCGCGCTGCGGCAGTTGGCGATCGAGCCGATCATCGCCGTCGTCGGGCCCGCAGCCGACGAGGTGCGCGCGGTCTGCGGCGACGCTGTGCGCTTCGCCATCCAGGCCGAGCCGCGCGGTACGGGCGATGCCGTGCTGGCGGCGGCGCCGGCGCTGGGCGGCTTTCGGGGCAGCGCGCTGCTGTTGTACGGCGATCTGCCGCGCCTCGGCCCGGCGACGCTGCGGCGGCTGATCGATAGGCACCGCGCCGGCGGCTATGCGTTGACGCTCGGCACCGGGATGCTCGAGGAGCCGCGCGGCTGGGGGCGCATCGTCCGCGACGGAGGGCGGGTGCGCGCCATCGTCGAGGAGCGAGACGCCTCGCCCGCCGAGCGCGCCATCCGCGAGGTCAACGTCGGCCTATATTGCGTGCGCGTGCCGCTATTGTTCGACCTGCTGCGGCGGGCGACGCCGAACAACGCGCAAGGGGAGATCTACCTGACGGATATCGTCGCCGTGGCGGCCGCCGACGGGCTCGAGGTCGGCGACGTGCCGGTGGACATGCGCGAGGTCGGGCAGATCAACTCGCGCCGGGAGCTCGCAGCGATGGAGAAGCAGATACGCGACGAGATCAACGCCGGCTGGATGGACGCCGGCGTCACCCTGCTCGACCCGAACACCGCCTACATCGAGCCGGAGGTGCGCATCGGAGCGGACACGGTGATCGGGCCGAACGTGCAACTGCGCGGCCGCACCGCGCTCGGCGCCCGCTGCCGGGTCGACGGCTCGGCGTTGATCACCGACAGCCTCATCGGCGACAACGTCCACCTCAAGTTCGGCGTCGTCATCACCGAGGCGGAGATCGGCGCCCGCGCCGAGATCGGTCCCTTCGCCCATCTGCGGCCGCGCACTCGCCTCGGCGAGGCGGTGCACATCGGCAACTTCGTCGAGACCAAGAACGCCCGCCTCGGGCGCCGGAGCAAGGCCAACCACCTCACCTACTTGGGCGATGCCGACGTCGGGAGCGACACCAACGTCGGTGCCGGCACGATCACCTGCAACTACGACGGCTTCGACAAATACCGCACGGTGATCGGCGACCGCGTACAGGTGGGCAGCGACACGACGCTGGTGGCGCCGGTCGAGGTGGGCGACGACGCCTACATCGCCACCGCCACCACCGTGCGCCGCAACGTCGCCCCGGGCGCCCTGGCGTTCAACCCGCGCCAGCAATCCGAGCGCACAGGCTGGGTCGCCGGCTTTCGGGCCCGGAAGACCGTTAGCGAGCCCGTCAGGAAACCGGTGGCATCCAGCGCGAGGAAGCGTCGTAAGCCCGGGGCGGCCGGCAAGAAGAAAGGCAAGAGGAAAAAGGCAAAAGGCAAAAGGCAAAAGGTCGGAGAGGGGAGGGGTACTTTTGCCTTTTGATTTTTGCCTCTTGCTTCTTGCCTTTCTTCATTCTTGCCCAGCGCTGACGGTAGGTCGTATTCAGCCAGCGGGTCGCCACCCGGTGCAATCGCCTTCCGCCCGGTACGTCGCCGCGCTATAGGGGGGCCGGCATGTTCACCAGCATTCGCGCTCCGGGGCCGCGGGCGCGCCAGATCAGTCCGATCGAGGATGCCATCGCCGACATCAAGGCCGGCAAGATGGTCATCCTCATGGATGACGAGCAGCGCGAGAACGAGGGCGATCTGTGCATGGCGGCGACCAAGGTCACGCCGGCGGCGATCAACTTCATGGCCAAGTACGGTCGCGGACTGATCTGTCTGGCGCTGAGCGACGACCGCATCCGGCAGCTCGGCCTGGCGATGATGGTGAGCGACAACCGCGCCCCGCTGGGGACGGCGTTCACCGTCTCGATCGATGCCAAGCGCGGCATCTCGCACGGCGTCTCGGCCCATGATCGCGCCGTCACCATCCGCACGGCGATGCGGCCCGGGGCGGGGCCGGAGGACTTCGTCACCCCCGGGCACGTGTTTCCGCTGCGCGCCCGCCGCGGCGGGGTGCTGGCGCGCACCGGCCAGACCGAGGGCGGCGTCGATCTGGCCCGCCTCGCCGGGCTGGTGCCGGCGGCGATCATCTGCGAGATCATGAACGCGGACGGCACCATGGCGCGCCTGTCCGACTTGCAGCGCTTCGCCGTCGAGCACGAGCTGAAGATCTGCACGATTGCCGACCTGATTCAGTATCGATTGCGCTGCGACTCCTTGGTGCACCGCGTCGCCGAATCGCTGTTGCCGACCCGAGCCGGCGGGGCCTTCAAGGCGTACGTCTACCGCAGCGACGTCGACGACGGTGAGCATTTGGTCTTGGTCAAGGGGGAGATCAACGCCGACGAGCCGATTCTCGTGCGCGCCCACGCCGAGTACCTGGTCGGCGACGTGTTCGGCTCGGCCGAGCGCGACACCGCCGCGCTCTTGCGCCGCTCGATGGAGCTGATCGACCACGCCGGCCGCGGCGTGATCCTCTACTTGCGCCGCGAGGCGCAAGGCGTGGAGCTGCTCGATAGCGCCCCGCGGCGCAAGGCGGCGCGCCGTCCGAGCACCGAGTCAGCCAAGCGTTCGCTCGACTTCCGCGAGTATGGCCTCGGGGCGCAAATCTTGCGCGACGTCGGGGTCGGCAAGATTCGCCTCATCACCAACTATCCGCGCCGCATGGTGAGCCTGCCCGGCTACGGCCTCGAGATCGTCGAGTGCGTGCCGATCAAGCTCAGCGAGCGGGCGCCGCGGCGCCGCCGCGGCGCGCCGCGCTACGCTCACTCGAGCAAGGCAGCCGGTACTGCGGGGCGGAGCGCCTCGCCCAGGCGCTCGAGCGCGAACGTGTAGAACACGCCGCCGGAAAAGCCGTAGCGCGCCGCCGCACCTTGCAGGTTGCCGCTGGCGCCGGCGTAGAAGGTCCAGTCGCCGACCATGATCTGCGGGCCGCCGCGCACCTCGTTGAAGTCGTTGTCGAAGCGCGAGCCGGTGGCACCGGAGAACTCGAGCAAGAAGCGGCCGGCGAGGGAGCCGCACTCGTAGCGGTCCCCGAAGGTCGGCGAGACCAGCGCCACGTCATAGATGAAGAGGTCGTCCTGGCCCCCGGAGCTGCCGGGGTTGCCGAGAATGGCGACGCCGAGGTTGAGGTGGGCGGCGAAGTCGCCGAAGCGCTTCGAGCCCAGGCCCTGAATGTAGAAATCGGTCTCGTCGGTGCCGAGCCGTTCGCTCTTGCTGGCGTTGGGCAACTTGACGCCGAAGCGCACGCCGGTGGCGGGTATGTAGGTGCGCTCGCGCACCGCCCAGATCTTGGTGAACAGGCGCGCGTCGCCGCCGCCGTAGGTTGAGTTATGGCCAGCCGTGGTGCTCTCGTTGAGGTTGAGGAGTTCGTAGCTGGCTTGGATCTCGACCGCATCGGCTGGCGCGACGCGGAAGCCGATCTCGGGCACGGCGGTGAGGCTCTGCGAACGGATGAAGCCGCGCGGCGTGAAGGGCGGATAGCGCCGGTCGTTGAAATAGCTGGCGCCGAGGCCGATCTCGGCCTTGCCCCCTCCCACCGTCTCGGCGGTCTCCGCCATCAATGGCGCGAGCCATTCGGCACCTGCCGTGCTTGGAAGCATCAAAGGCGCCAGCGCGGCGAGCGTTGCGACGGCCGAGGCAGCGCAAAAGCGGCGGGACATTTCGGGGGCGCTTACCTGTGACGGAGGCGATTTGCAACCGGACGACCCCTGTGCGAGCATCCCCGGGCACGATGTGCCGCCGTCGACTGCCGGGCTTCCTGCTCGCACTCGGCGCGCTCTGCTGGCCTGCGTCCGGTCTGGCCGTTGCCGCCAGAGTCGAGCTCGCCATCGAGGCACCGGCCCTGGCGAGCCCGTTGGCGGCGGATGCGACGCTGCCGCTGACGGTCATCGCCACCGTCGCCCAGGGCTGGCACATCAACGCGCACCAGCCCAATCAACCCTTCCTGATTCCGACCGTGCTCACCCTGACCTTGCCGGCGGGCGTCAGCGCTGAGGCGCCGACCTATCCCGAGCCCACGGCGCACCGCTTCGCCTTCGCCGGCCACGCCACCCTGCTGGTGTACGAGGGCACGGTGCCGATCAGGACGACGCTCCGCCTGCCCGCCAAGTTGAACCGAGCGCTCGAGGTCGAAGCCGTGCTGCGCTACCAGGCTTGCGACGACACCACCTGCCTGGCCCCGGCGACGGCGCGCGTGCGGCGCGATCTGGCGCGACGCGAGCCAGCCGCGGCATCGAGCGCCGCCAACCAGTCCCTGCGCGCCATCCTGCTCGACCCGTCTGGTACCACGACGCTGCTGGGCAGCGACGCTGCCACCGGCGTCGCCGCGCTGCTCAGCCGCCACGGTCTATTGCTCACGCTGCTGGCCATGGTCGGGCTCGGCGTCGGCCTCAACCTCACGCCGTGCGTCTATCCGCTCATCTCCGTGACCATCGCCTACTTCGGTCGCCAGGCCGGCCGGCGCAGCAAGACGGCGCTGCTCGCCGGCCTCTACGTGCTCGGTATCGCCACCTCGTTCACGGCGTTGGGCCTGCTCGCCGCGCTCTCGGGCGGCATCCTCGGCGCTGCCCTGCAGCAGCCGGCGGTCATCATCGCCATCGCCGCGTTGCTGGTGGTCCTCGCCCTGGGCAGTTTCGGCGTCTATCAGTTCCGCCCGCCCGCGGCCCTGTTGCAGCGTACTGGTGGCAGCGTCGCCGGTGCCGCCGGGGCGCTGTTCATGGGGTTGACGATGGGGGTCGTCGCAGCCCCCTGTGTCGGCCCCATTCTGGTCGGCCTGATGCTGTTCGTCGGCAGCCGGCAGGACGCCTGGCTTGGCGGCCTGCTGTTCTTTGCCCTGGCGCTCGGCATGGGCGCGCCGTACGTGGGGTTGGCGCTGGCCGCCGGTTCTCTGCAACGCCTGCCGCGTTCGGGGGAATGGCTGTTGTGGAGTGAGCACGTCTTCGGCTGCGTCTTGTTCTGCCTGGCTGTCTACTATCTGGCGCCGCTCATGCCCGAGCCGATCGCCATCTGGGCCCTGCCGGTGTCGGTGGCGGTCTCGGCCGTCTACCTGGGTTTCTTCGATCGCGCCGGGCGATCCCGGCCGGCGTTTGCGGCGCTGCGGGCGACGCTGGCAGTGCTCGCTCTGGCCAGCGTCGGTTGGTCGATGCGCCCTCCGGAGTCCGCCGAAACGATCGCCTGGGAGGTCGTCGCTGCCCTGCCGGCCGCGCCCCCGGAAGCGGCAGGCGAACGCCCGGTGCTGATCGAGTTCGGCGCCGAGTGGTGCATCCCGTGCCGCGAGATGAAGGCGACGACGTACGTCGATCCCGAGGTAGTGCGCGAGGCCGGCCGTTTCCGCATGCTCCGGGCTGACCTGACGGAAGAAACCGAGGCCGGTGCGGCGCTCAGCGCGCGCTACGGCGTCAAGGGCGTACCGACGGTGATCCTATTTGCCCCCGGCGGCACCGAAATGCGCCGCTTCGTCGGCTACGTCGGCGCCGACGACATGCTGGCCGCGATGCGCCAAGTACACTGACTGAGGGGAGGGGACGTCAAGAGAAGAGGGGACGAAGAGGGGACGTAGTTTCAAGTCTTCC
>CAYYWP010000194.1:0-1081 GCA_964475125.1 uncultured Binatia bacterium (SeqCode)
GAGTCTCGGAACACTTGAAACTACGTCCCCTCCCCCTGCGCGGTGCGCTGCTATCGGCGCCGGCTCGCCACGGCGACCGCGCTGGCCCCGAAGGCGACGAGGGCGACGGCGAGGAGGGCGAGGCCGGTGGCGGAGCTGGCGGGTGCCGGAGCCGGACAGACAAGGAAGCAGCAGCTCTCCGGTGTACACTGGCACGAGATGGTGCTGCAGGCCAGCGGTTTGGGCTCCGGGCAGTTGAAGCAGCAAGGGTTGTCATTGCAGCAGGCGGTATCGCCGGCCGGGCAAAAGCACGCGGGCGGGCCGAGACAGGCGACTTCGCACTCCTCAGGGGCAGCACAGAGGGTACAGCCCGGCGTGTTGACGTTGAACGTCGCGATGTCGCCTGGCGGGCAGAGGCCGCCCGATTGCGCCCCGGCACGCGCCGGCGCGCCGAGCGCGAGCAAAACAACGGCCACGGTCGCAATTCGTCCCACCATCATCTTCCCCCTTGGGCTGCGGCTCGTATCCGACAAACCCCAGGTCGGGTCAAGCCGCCGAGTGCGCGCTCGACCTCACCACTCGGCGCGCCGGGCCCAGATCGCGTCGGCCGCCCGCAGCGCGAGGGCTTGGATGGTGTTGGTCGGGTTGACCGCGCCGCCGGTCGGGAAGCTCGAGCTGTCGACGATGTAGAGGTTCTCGACGTCATGGGCGCGGTTCTCGGCGTCGACCACGGAGGTCGCCGGATCCTCGCCCATCCGCGCCGTGCCGAGCAGGTGCCAGCCGAGCACGGGCGACAGGCCGGTATCGCGAATGTCGGTGGCGCCGCAGGCATCAAGGAACTCACGCGCGCGGCCGATCGCCGCCGCGCCGAGGCGCTGGGAGTTTTCGGCAAGGCGGTAAGAAGTCCGCGCGCCGGGCAGGCCGAAGTCGTCGAGTGTCTGCCAGTCGAGCTCGACGCGATTGTGCGCCTCCGGGGGATCGTCGCCGCAGATCCAGACCGCGCCTTCATGGGCGAGCGTGCGCTCGAGGGCGGCGTGGTGTCCGGGACCCCAGGGCGCGCTGCCGAGCGCGACGTTGAGCGGCGAGTTGCCGCGCATCGCGC
>CAYYWP010000194.1:1091-9069 GCA_964475125.1 uncultured Binatia bacterium (SeqCode)
GGTCTCATAAAAATGGCGCGAGGCGATGACGCTGCCGCGCGCGCCCTTGTACGCTTCGACGTCTTCCTCGAAGCGCCCGAGCGCCACGGCTTGCACGTGCACCATGAGGTTCGCTCCGACCAGCCCCGAGGAGTTTGCCAATCCGTACGGATGGCGCGCCGAGGTGGACATGAGCAGGAGCCGAGGCGTGCCGATGCCGTTGCAGCAGATCACCACGACGCGCGCCCGCGCCTCGTGCAGCGCGCCGTCGGGCCCGTAGTAGAGCGCGCCGCGCGCCCGCCCATCCGGCCGCAGCGCGATCTCGCGCACGCGCGCCTGCACGCGCAGCTCGGCGCCCGACTGCAGGGCGCGCGGCCAGTAGGTGACGTCGGGCGTGGACAGCGAGCCGTCCGGACAGCCGAGCGTACAGAAACCGCGGTTCTTGCACGCCGCCCGGCCGTCGTAGTCCTGGCTGACGATCGCTTGCTCCTGCACCCACCAATACCAGCCGAGGCGTTCGAAGCCGGCGATCCAGCGGCGCCCCAGTTTCCCGATCGGCAGCGGCGGCAGCGGGGCTTTGTCGCGCGGCGGAGCGGTCGGGTCGCCGAGCAGCCCCGAGGTGCCCATGACCGTTTCGTTGAGCGTGTAGTAGGGGGCGAGGTCTTCGTACGTAATCGGCCAGTCGACGCCGAAGCGGTCGAGGCTGTTGGTGCGGAAATCCGACGGTTGAAAGCGCCAGAAGTGCCCGCCGTACCCGATCGCCGATCCGCCGACGGCGGAGTACATGTACACGTCGATCGGATCGTCGCCGCGGCTGACGACCGGATAGTCGGCGGCGCCGCGGCGGACCGCCGGGCTCGCGTGCCACCAGCGCCGGCCGCGCACTTCCCAATCGATACTCGCCTTGGGGCGCTGACCGGGCTCGATCCAGTCGCCCTGTTCGAGGCACAGGACATCGGCGCCGCGCTCGGCCAGCCGCGCGCTGACGGCCGCGCCTGCCGGCCCGGCGCCGATCACGAGCACGTCCACTTCCTGTCGCTCGGCAAAGGTGCGCATCGTCATCGCCGGGGTGCGGGTCGGCGCGGTGTCTCGCCGGTTGCTGCGTCGGCCAGCCGCCGGTAGCGCGGCGGCAGCGCCCGCACGCGCTGCAGCGCCGCCGCGTCGAACGGTTCCATCTCGCGGCCGTGCATTGCCTCCCGGGCGGAGAAACCGGTGCGCCGCTCGAGCGCAGCGAGCACGCGCTCGTCGCGGTAGTACGCCTCGAAGGTGAGCTCGAGCACGAGCTCGAAGGCGCGGTTGGGGTTCAACGTCTCGAGCTGCGCGAGCAGGTCGCGGCGTTGTTCCGCGGCCAGAGCCGGAAACGACATCTCCGCGCCGTGGCGCTCGCGCACGAGCGCCTCGAGGCGGTCGATGCCGAGCAGGACGATCGAGCGCAGCGCGGGGGCGGCGAAGGCCGTGGCGTCGATGTAGCCGACGGCATCCGTCTCGGCGGCACTCGGCCAGTGCGCGTTGCCGGGGATGAGCGTCTCGACCCAGGCCGAGAGCACGGCGCGGCGGGGCTCGTCGAGGACCGCCCGCGATGTCGATGCCGTCGCCGCGTCGACATAGGCGCGGCCGAGGGCGTGATGGAAATCCTCCGCGCGAACCGACGGAGCCTCGTGTACGCCGCGCCGGGCTTCAGCCATGGCTCACCGAATGGTGTGACGGACGGTCAATGGGTGTCGGCGACGGCTCGTCGCCGGCGCCCGTCGGCTCAACTCGCTCACCGCTACACGCGCCCCAGCACCGGGTGATCGAACAGCGGCAGCCTGACGCCCCACGGCGCCATGCGCTTGCGGATCTTGTCGAGGAACTGCGGCACGACGCGCATTTCGTCCTCCGGCGTCGTACCGCCGAGGCCCGCCTCGCAAGCGACGCGGTCGGCGTCGATCTCTTGCGGCGTCGCGCTGCCGCCTTCCACGGCGAGCCACAGGTTGCGATAGCCGTTGAACTCGACGTTTTGAACCATCTGCGTCACCGCCCGCTCGATGTTCCGCACCGTTTCCGGCGTGAACGTCGGCGCCCACGCCTCCAGGCACTGCCAGCCGAAGGCGATGTGGCGCACCTCGTCGCGCAGGATCAACTCCATGAGCCGGTGCACCGCCGGGTTGGTCGCCTTGTGCAGCGTGGCCTTGAAAGCATCGATCAAGATCTCCTCGGCGGCGCACACCAGCGCCGCGAAGATGCCCTCGAGCGAGGTGTCGGGATCGAAGGCCATGCGGCGCACGCCATGGGTGCCGACGGCGCTCACCGTCGGCGGGTTCTGCGGCTGCGGGAAATACCCGCCCAGGCGTTCGGCCATCAGCCAGGACGCCTCGGCGTGCCGGCCTTCCTCCTGCGTGCGCAGGGTGAAGAAGAAGCGCAGGTCGGGCAGTCGGTTCTCGAGGCAGAAGCGCAAGAGCAAGGCCGGGCTCTCCGCGATCGCCCCGTACTCGCCCCAGGTGCGGCGGCTCCAGTGCAGCCGCGCCGCCATGATCTGCTCCTCGGCGTAGCGCTCGAGGTGCAGCTCGTGCCACGGGATGTCGAGCTCGGGATCCCAGGTCAGGGTCTTGGCGCGCTGCCACAGCGCCCAGACGTCCGGCATGGCGGGGGCGAGCTCGAGGGGATAGCGAGCCTCGGCGAGATAGGCGCTCATGACGGTCTCCTTGCGCGCCGTGTGGCGGGCGGTGGCGGGACGGTTGGAGCGCGGGTCATGCGCTTGCGAGCTCCGGGTGACTGACGCGCGGCAGCGCGATGTCCCAGGTGGCGAGTCGAGCCCGCACTTGCGCGAGGGTGGCCCGGAGCACCGCCTTTTCGTCGTCGATGGTGGAGGCGCCGAGGCCGTGCTCGGCCGTCAGCGCCTCGGCGGCGAGCAGCGGTTCGGCCTTGCCGGCGGGCAGGAGCCAGGTGTTGCGATAGCCGGCGAGGATCACGCCCTGCAGCATGTCACCGACCGCTGCCGCCACCGCGGCGCGGTGTGTCGCATCGAGCCGCGGCATGCGGTCGGCGAGCAGGGTCCAGGCGAACAGCACGTGGCGCTGCTTGTCCGCCGCGATCAATCTCAGCACCTGGCGCGCGGTCTCGTCGCGGCTGCGGTGCAGATGGCCGAGGCAGAGGTTCAGGTCGAGCTGGTCGTCGAGGCAACCGAGGGCGGCCACCACGGCTTCCACGGGCAGGTCGGGATCGAGGACCATCTGGGCGAAGGGATGATTGCTCGCCCGCGCCACCGCCTCACCCGGGGTGGGCTCGTAGCCGCCGAGGCGCTCGGCGAAGAGGAAGCACGCTTCGAGGTGCTTGGCTTCCTCGGCCGGGCGGAAGGACAGGAAGAGCTTGGCGTCCATGCCCGCGCCCCCGGACTCGAGGCAGAAGCGGATCAGCAGGGCGGTGTTTTCGCCGAGGCCGGGATAGGTGCCCCAGGCGCGCCGGCTCCACACCAGGCGTGCCGCCTCGCGCACCGGCGGCGGGTACGCCTGGGGATCGAAGCGGGCCCACGCGATGTCGGCCTCGGGGTTCCACTGCAGCCCCTTGGCCTGCGCGTACAGCTCACGCAGGGCCGGGTTCTCGGGGGCGAAGCGCAGCGGGAAGCGCCGCTCGACGAAGCGTTTCTCCTGGGCCTGAAAGCCCCGCAGCAGCTCGTCGCTCCTCTCCGTCATGCGCCGGCGTGGTTCCCGCCCTCCGCGCGTCGCACTACTACGGTCGCTTTCGAAGCGTCAATTGCGACGCCCCTCGACCCAGCCGGAGCCAGGTTGCGACGATGAAACGAACTGACCTGGGAGGGCGCCACGCCGTCGACGCCACGCTTACCACCAGCACCAGTGGCCGCCGCCACCCGGCGGCTGGTCAATAAGCACTGCGCGGAGTGCGCATTCAGAGGCGGCCGCACTGCGCCTACGTGGGCTTTACGTCCACTTCCCCTCGATAGTATGTGCGATCCGGGTGGAGTCCCGGCTGAACCAGCGCGCCTGTTACTACGTGCGCGTGCTCGAGATCCCGACGCCGCGCTGGGCGACCTACGACGCGAAGGTCTTCGGCGTCCGGCTGCCGACCGACGTGCCGGCGCCGATGCGGGATTGCGCCTGCACGTCGCCGATCTGGTACACGCCCGGCCGCTAGCGGCTGGCGCGCAATGGGCGGACGTGAGCGGAGCCGGCGCCGAGCGATGACGCCTCGTGCCTGCATCTTCGCCGTGTTGCGCGAGCCGCTGGTGCACTTCCTGATCGTCGGCGTCGCGCTGTTCCTCCTGTACCGCGCGGTGAACGACGGCGAGGCCATTGCGCCGCGCGAGATCGTCGTCAGCGCGGCGCGCGTCGATGCCCTCGCGGACAGCTTCGCGACGACGTGGATGCGGCCGCCGACGGCTGGCGAGCTCAAGGGGCTGGTCGACGACTACGTGGCGGAGGAAGTGTACGCCCGCGAGGCGATCGCGCTGGGACTCGATCGCGACGACAGCGTGATCCGCCGCCGACTGCGGCAGAAGATGGAGTTCATCTCCGACGACGTCGCCGCGGAGGCGGAGCCGACCGAGGCGCAACTGCAGACCTACCTCGCCGAGCACGGCGAGCAGTTCATCCGGCCAGCCGAGCTGGCGTTCAAGCAGATCTATTTCAGCTCCGATCGCCGCGGCGCGGCGGCGCGGCGGGATGCCGAGCGGTTGCGGGCCGACCTGCAGGCGGGGCGGGGGCCGGCGAACCCGGCCGAGGCGGGCGATCCGTCGCTGCTGCCTCAGGCGATGCAGGCGGCCTCCCCGCAGGCCATCCAGAGCACGTTCGGCAGCGACTTCGCCGCGCAGTTGGAGCAGGCGCCGGTGGGCCAGTGGAGCGGCCCGATCCAGTCGGACTACGGCCTGCATCTCGTGCAGGTGGAGAGACGCGAGGCCGGGACGACGCCTTCCCTGGCCGACGTCCGCCCGGCCGTGCGGCGCGAATGGCAGGCAGAGCAGCGCCGGCAGTCACGGCAAGCGGTGCTCGACGCCCTGCGCACCAGATATGAGGTGCGCATCGAAGGGCCGGCCGCTGCTCTGCTCGAACAGGCTGGCTCGTCCGCCACGAGCTCGGATCGCGGAGCAGGGCAGTGAACCGCCGGCTGATGCTGTCCCTGCTGGCCGTGCTGATGATCGGCGCCGCGGCGCGGGCGCACGAGGTCCGCCCCGCCTACCTGGAAATCCGCCAAGTCGACGCCGAAACCTTCGACGTCCTGTGGAAGGTGCCGGCCCGTGGCGAATACCGGCTCAGTCTTCACGCCCGCTTGCCGGAGGCGTGCAGGGGCGCGCCGTCGCAGGGCGTATTCGTCGGTGCGGCATTCGTCGACCGGTGGCGGGCACAGTGCCCGGGCGGGCTAGTCGGCCGCACGATCGCAATCGATGGATTGAGCGCCACGCGCACGGACGTGCTGGCGCGCATCGAGTGGGCGGATGGCACCACGCACACCGTGCGCCTGACCCCCGAGCAGACGTCCTTTCGGGCGACGGCCGCGCCGGGCGCGCTCGAGGTGGCGAGGACGTATGTCGGGCTCGGCGTCGAGCACATCCTCCTCGGCGTCGACCACCTGCTGTTCGTGCTCGGCTTGCTGTTCCTGGTCGGCAGCTGGAAGCAACTCGTCGGTACCGTCACGGCCTTCACCGTCGCGCACAGCGTTACGCTGGCCGCGGCGACGCTGGGCTTCGTGCACGTCCCCCAGGCCCCCGTCGAGGCGACGATCGCGCTCAGCGTCATGTTCCTGGCCGCCGAGATCGCGCACGGAGCGCAGGGGCGGGCGCGACTGGCGAGCCGTGCCCCGTGGCTCATCGCCTTCGCCTTCGGCCTGTTGCACGGTTTCGGGTTCTCCGGCGCCCTGCGCGACGTCGGCCTGCCGCAGCGCGACATCCCGCTGGCGCTGCTCTCATTCAACCTCGGGGTCGAGGCCGGTCAGTTGCTGTTCGTTGCGCTGGTGGTCGCCGCCCTCTCGGCCGCGACCAGGCTCGCCGGGCGTCGCGGCGCAGCGGCGCACGGCCCCTGGCTTTCGGAGGCGCTGATCCGCACGCCGGTGGCCTATGCGATCGGCTCGATCGCGGCCTTCTGGACGGTGCAGCGCGTCGCCGGCTTCTGGCCGTGATCGGACTTCCGAACGCGCTCGCCGGTCGTGATGCGGGACTTGCTGTCGTCCGGCGCCCGGGCTAGCAGCGAGTGCCGGCCACCGTCAGTGGCAGCGCTGGATGGACCGAGCAGAACAGCGGAGGATCGAGCATGAAACGAAGCTGGATCGGCTACGGGGCAATGGTCGCGACCGTGTGCTTCTTCGTCTTGGCTCAGCCGGCGCTGGGTGGGGCGACGAAGTGTAAGATGACCTACTCGCTCTCCGGGTGGTCGGTATTCTACTCGAAGGCGACCGGGAGTGGCACGATCACGTGCGACAATGGCCAGTCGGCGCGCGTGTCTCTGGAGGCCACCGGTGGCGGGCTCACGGCCGGAAAGTCCAAGATCACCAACGGGCGCGGCAGCTTCTCGGAGGTCGCTGACATCAGCGAGCTGTTCGGGTCCTACGCGTCGGCCCAGGTCCACGCCGGCGCGGGTGAATCATCGGCGGCGCAGGTGGTGACGAAGGGCACCGTCTCCCTGGCGTTTTCGGGCACCGGCAAGGGGATCGACCTCGGGGTGACCTTCGGCAAATTCGTCATTCGCAAGCAGAGCACCAAGGGCCATTGACGGGAGGTCCGTTCGGGCCGCGCTCGCCCGCGTCGTCGCGCCGGCGAACGGGCGCGTCTGCCAGGGCGTCGGCCCGGCTACGGCAGCATGGCGACGAAGCCGCGCTCGCGACCTTGCGGATCGAAGCCGGTCCCCGCGATCACGCGTCCATCGCTCGAGATCGCGTTTGCAGCGGACAGGAACCAGCCCTCGATCTCGGCTTCGAGGCCGAGCTCCACGAGCACGTCGCGCAGGTCCTGCATGCCGCTCGCCTGCGTCCATATGGCGGCGCGGGTGGTGCCCTCCGTATCTCCCGCGACCCCCGCGCCCACGGAGCCATCGCCGGACACGGCCTGCAGCAGGCTGCCGATCCCGCCCGGCAGAGTGCCGAGGCCGACCACACCGCGGCTGTCCCACAGGACCGCTTGCGGATCGTTGTCCGGGCCGCAGAAACCGACGATCGTATTGCCGTCCGCTGAAACGTTCTGGGCGAGGCAGGAATCGGTTCCGTCGAGTATGGGCAGCTCCACGAACCCGCTGCTGCTCGTCCAGCGCAACGCCGTCCGGTCGCCTGCGCTGTCGATGGCGACGGCACTCACCACGGTCCCGTCGGCGGACACCCCCGTGGCAAGGGTCGAGGTGTCATCTGGCCGTCCCAGCAACCGAATTCCAGCGGTCGGCGTCCACAGGAACGCCTCGCGGACGAGGGAACCCTGGTACTGGACCGCGCCCACCACCGTGTTGCCGTCGGCACTGATTCCGCGGGCCTGGATGGCGACGAAGTCCTCGCCGCTGTCCAGCAACAACTCCCAACCGCCGCTCTCACTCCAACGGGCCGCCCGCGGAGCGGTCCCCATGAAGCCCGCCACGGCGCCGGCAACCACCGACCCATCCTGATTCGCGCTGAGCCCGTCGCTGTTGACCTTCTGCGGCGGGACCCCCAGGCCCTCCAGGCCGGAGGCGGCGCTCCACCGAAACGCTTCGAACCCATCGGGGGAATCGCTGGTGCCGACGACAAACGCGCCGTCGCCTGAGACGCCGAAGACTCGGCTCGTCGCGCCAGGCTGGTCGGAGAGGACGCCGACCCCTTCGAAACCGGCCCTCGGCGTCGGCGTCGCAGTGGGCGTGGGTGTCGACGTGGACGTGGGTGTGGGCGTTGCCACGCGCTTGTCGTCGCTACCACCGCACCCGGCGCCGGCGACGAGCATCGACAGGGCCAGGATCCAGAAGGGGACGTTGGGCCGAGTCCAGAAGGGGACTCCAGAAGGGGACGTTGGGCCGAGTGGGCCGAGGTGAGCGACCGCGCTGATCCATGAGTCGGC
>CAYYWP010000195.1:0-9018 GCA_964475125.1 uncultured Binatia bacterium (SeqCode)
TCGGTGGCTCGCATGCGGCGTAGATCGGGTGGTGGGCGTGACCCGGGCTGTGTTCATCTGCGGGTGACATGCGTTACCGGATCGTCTTTTTCGGCACGCCGGAGTTCGCCGTGCCGAGTTTGCAGGCGCTGATTGATGGTCCGGATGAGGTGGCCGCTGTCGTCTGTCAGCCCGACCGACCGGCGGGGCGGGGGCAGAAGCTGCAGGCGCCGCCGGTCAAGCGGCTCGCCGAGCGCCACGGCATCGCGGTGGCGCAGCCGGTGAAGCTGAAGACGGGAGACTTTCCCGACCAGCTCGCCGCCTGGCGGCCCGAGCTGATCGTCGTCGCCGCCTACGGGCGCATCCTGCCGCCGCGCGTGCTCGAGCTGCCGCGCCTCGGTTGTATCAACGTGCACGCCTCGCTGCTGCCGAAGTATCGCGGCGCGGCGCCGAGTCAGTGGGCCATCCTCAACGGCGACCGCGAGACCGGGGTGACGATCATGCGCATGAACGAGCGCATGGACGAGGGCGACATTCTTCTGCAGCAGGCCACGCCGATCGGTGCCGACGAGACCGCCGGGGCGCTGCAGGGGCGCCTGGCCATGCTCGGCGCCGCGGCGCTGCTGGAGGCGCTGGCCGCGCTCGCGGATCTCACTCCGAGGCGGCAGGACGACACCCGCGCCAGCCTGGCTCCACTGCTCAGCAAGGAGCAGGGCGAGATCGACTGGCACCAGCCGGCGCCGCTGATCGCCCGCCAGGTGCGCGGCTTCAATCCCTGGCCCTCGGCCCACACGATGCTGGCCGGCAAGCTGGTCAAGCTGCACCGCGCGCGGGCCGTGGCCGGCGACGCGACCGGAGTACCCGGCGCGGTGTTGGCGATCGGCGAGACGATTCGCGTCGCCTGCGGCAGCGGCGTCCTCGCCATCGACGAGCTGCAACTCGAGGGCCGCCGCGCCTTGCACGCACCGGCCTTCGCGCGCGGCAGCGGACTCGCGGTGGGAGACCGCTTTGGCGCGCCGGCCGACGATCGTTGATCCGCGCCGCCTCGCCTGGCAGGTCCTCAACGCCGTCGAAGACGGCGCCTTCGCCGACGCCGCGCTCGGCGCGGCGCTCCCCCGGGCGCGTCTCGAGGCGCGCGACCGCGCTCTGGCTACGCAGCTGGTCTACGGCACGCTGGCTTGGCAGGGACTCCTCGACCACGTGCTCGCCGGGCTGGGCCGCGCCCCTGAACGCCTCGACCCGCCGCTGCGCACCGTGCTGCGCATGGCGCTGTTTCAACTGCTCAAGCTCGAGCGCATCCCCGACTTCGCCGCCGTCGATACGGCGGTCGAGCTCGCCAAGGGCGTTGCCAGCGGCTCGGCGAGCGGCTTGGTGAATGCGCTGCTGCGCCGCTTCCTGCGCGCCGGCAAGCGAGTCGACCTGCCGCCGGAGAGCGATCGAGTCGCCCACCTGGCAATCGCCACCTCGCATCCGCGCTGGCTCGTCGAGCGCTGGGTCGACGAGCTCGGCGCGTCGGAGGCCGCCGCACTGCTGGCCGCCGACAACGCTCCGGCGCCGACGGTGTTGCGCGTCAACCCGGCGCGCGCCTCGCGCGCCGAGGTGCTGGCAGCGCTGGCCGAGGCGGGCATCGCGGCGCGCCCGGCGCGCTTCGCGGAGCTGGGGATCGCGCTCGAGCAAGCGGCCGACCCCGTCGCTCTGCCGGGCTGGGACAGCGGCCGGTTCGCCGTGCAAGGCGAGGCGTCGCAACTCGTGGTCGACATGCTCGGCGCAACGGCAGGCGCGCGCGTGCTCGATGTATGCGCGGCGCCGGGCGGCAAGGCACTGGCGATCGCAACCCTGGTCGGCGGCGCCGGTGTCACCGTTGCCTTCGACCGGCGCCGCTCCGGGCTGCAGCGCCTGCGCGCCGAGGCGGCGCGCCTGGGCTGTTCGGTGCTGGTCGCCCAGGCCGACGCGACGCTTCCTCCGCTGGGCCTGGCCACGCGCTTCGATGCCGTGCTCGTCGATGCCCCGTGCTCGGGTCTCGGCACGCTGCGCCAGCACCCCGAGATCCGCTGGCGCCGCAGGCGCGAGGACTTGGCGGCGCGGGCCACCCTGCAAGCGGCGCTGCTGACCGCCGCGGCGCGCGCCGTTCGGCGCGGCGGTGTGCTGGTGTACGCGACCTGCACCCTGTCGCGCCTGGAGAACGAGGGCGTCGTAGAGCGCTTTCTGCGTGCACGTGCCGACTTCGCGCCCGACGACCCGCGCCCCTTCCTGCCGGCTGCGGCCCACCAGCTCGTCGCCGCCGACCGCACCCTGCGCACGCTCCCGCACCGCCATGGCCTCGACGGCTTCTTCGCCGTGCGCTTGCGGCGCGCCGCATGAATCGGTCCTCCGGTCGCTGCGTTTGTCGCATCCGTATTACCGTGGTAACGGCGGTATATGCCACTGGCGCATTCGAAACTGACCGCGCAGGGACAGATCTCCGTCGCGCGCGGTTGATACGAACGTTCTCGTGCGCCTGGTCACGCGCGATGATGCCAAGCAGGTGGCGCGTGCCGGGGCGTTGGTGAGCCGCGACGCATGGGTCTCACACCTCGTATTGGCGGAGACGCTCTGGGTCCTGGAGGCCGTGTACGGGCGCGGTCGCGCTGCGCTCGCCACGGCGGTGGAGATGCTGCTCAACCACCGTCACATCAGCGTCCAGGAATCCGAGACCGTGGCCGTGGCACTGGAGCGATACCGGCGCCGCCCGTGGTTGGGTTTCTCGCACTGCCTGGTACTGGCCAGCGCGCGCAAAGCGGGGCACGTCCCGTTGGGCACGTTCGACCGCGGGCTCGCCACGCTCAACGGGGTCACCAAGTTGTGATGTGGGGCCCGATCCGGGGTATGGTGCGCCCGTGAAGCGCGTCGCCGCATCGATATTGGCCGCCGACTTCGCTCGCCTGGGCGAGGAGGTGCGCGCCGTGGAAGCGGCGGGGGCGGATTGGATTCACGTCGACGTGATGGACGGGCACTTCGTGCCCAACCTGACCATTGGCCCGCCGGTGGTGGAGGCGATCCACCGCACCACCAAGCTGCCGCTCGACGTGCATCTGATGATCACCAACCCGGAGCGCTACATCGGCGCGTACGCGCAGGCCGGGGCGACCTACATCTCCGTTCACCAGGAGACGTGTCCGAACTTGCACGCCGTACTGCAGGACATCCGCCGCCACGGCTGCCAGCCGGCGGTAGTGGTCAACCCGGCGACGCCGTTCAGCACCCTGGAGGCGATTCTTCCCGATGTCGCCATGGTGCTGATCATGAGCGTCAACCCCGGGTTCGGCGGGCAAGAGTTCATTCACGCGGCACTCGACAAGCTCGCCGTGGCGAGCCGCATCAAGCGCGAGCGGCGCCTCGACTTCCTCATCGAGGTGGACGGCGGCGTGAAGGTGCAGAACGCGGCCGAGATATCCGCCGCCGGCGCCGAGGTGTTCGTCATCGGCACCGGCATCTTCGCGACGCCGGATTACGCCGCGACGATCGGCGACGTTCACCGCCTGATCGGCCGCCAGGCCGCGGCGTGAGCGCGCCGCATTCCAGTTGCATGGGTGGGCGCCATCGCATCGCGCGCGCGCCCCGACGAGTGCGGTGGGTGTTGTTGGCAGCCGCGGATCACTGTGTTAAGGCACGCGCTTCGATCACCGGCTTGAACCGACCTGGGGTCGGTCAGTTGTGACGGGGTGTAGCTCAGACTGGTAGAGCGCACGGTTCGGGACCGTGAGGTCGCTGGTTCAAGTCCAGTCACCCCGACCATTCTCTGACATGCCGCGCAGCCTTCTCGCCTGCATCTTATCCGTGGCCTGTTGCTGCGCGATGGCGCGCGGGGTGCGGGCGGAAGCGGTGAAAGGCGTCATCGAAGGCGCCGAGGCCGTAAACGTCCGGCGCGCGCCGGGTACCGAGAGCCCGGCTTTCGCCTTCATCACCAAGGGCACGCGCGTGACCGTCGAGGCGATCGACGGCCAATGGGCGCAGATCGTGCTGTCCAGCGGCCAGCGCGGCTACGTCAACGCCGCCTATGTCAAGCTGCCGCCGGGCGCGGCGGTTGGGCCTGCGAGCCCGCCGACGCCGACGCTCGAAGCGAGCCAGACCGCGTCGCTCGAGGCGACGCCGTCGCCCCTGATCGAGCCGACCCGATCGGTCGACGAGGAGCTAGCCGCCATGCGCAAGCGGCTGGCCGCCCTGGAGTCGTCGGTGGCGACCCCGGCTGCTGCCCAGGCGACCGGCGTGCCGACGCCGACCTCGACTCCTGGCCTGGAAGGGTTGCCGCTCACCCCGGTTGCCTTGCCCGCTTCGCCTGACCTCGATGTCGGCCCCGCCCTCGCCTTGGCCGGGGTTTGCCTGGTGATCGGGTTCGCCATCGGCACGCTGTACGGCCAACGACAAGAGCGCCGCCGACGCTCTCGCGTCCGCTTCTGATCGCTCGCCGTGCTGCTGCCTCTTTCCTGAGCACTGCCTGGCGATTGGGCAGGCAGTGCCGCGCTGGTCGACGCCCTGCGCCTCGATCTGCGAACTCGGTCGTCCGGCATCGTCATTGCACCCGCCACGACACGTGATGGCAGCTCGGGGCTCAGGGCTTGCCCTGAGCCCGTCGTAGGGCGAGCGGACTGCATTGTTCGACTGGCTGTTAACCCTAAGCCGAAATTCTTTGAAATCACGAAGACCACGAAGAGGACGAATGGCAAGGGTCTCTCGGCCGTGCGAGCAAGGGAGAGAAGCTCACACCTATGGGGTTGAGAATGATCCAAGCTCCACTGCCCTGCGCCGTGATCTTCACGGGCTTCGTGTTCTTCGTGGTGAAAGGTTTCTTCGGCTTGCGGCTAACCGGCGAATGTTGAGGAATCGAATCGGGCGTATCGGTGTAATCGCGCCGCTGCTCGCCTTGGCTTCGCGGGCCGCGGCAGAGGACGCGGCGCCGCCGCCGATCGACTCGGGTGATACGGCCTGGATGCTGGCTTCGGCGGCGCTGGTGCTGTTCATGACGCCCGGGCTGGCGCTCTTCTATGGCGGCATGACGCGGCAGAAGAACGTGCTGAGCACGCTCATGCACAGCTTCTTCCTCATCGGCGTGGTGACGCTGCAGTGGGTGCTGATCGGCTACACCTTGGTTTTCGGCACTGACCTCGGCGGCGTGATCGGGGGCTTCGACTACCTGCTGCTGAACGGCGTAGGCCAGGGGCCGAGCCCGTTTGCCAAGACGATTCCCGATCTCGCCTTCGTCATGTACCAGGGGATGTTCGCCGTCATCACCCCGGCGCTCATTTCCGGTGCCTTCGCCGAGCGCATGCGTTTTGGACCGTTCGTCGTTTTCACGCTGCTGTGGTCGACGTTCGTCTACGCACCCATCGCCCACTGGATATGGGGCGGCGGCTGGATGGGCGCCGGGCGACTCGGTGCGCTCGACTTCGCCGGCGGCACCGTGGTGCACATGAGCTCGGGCCTGGCTGCCCTCGCCGCGGCCTTCGTGCTCGGGCGCCGGCTCGGGTGGCCGCGGGAACCGGTGTTGCCGCACAACCTGCCGCTGACCGTGCTCGGCGCCGGCATCCTGTGGTTCGGCTGGTTCGGGTTCAACGCCGGCAGCGCGTTGGCGGCCAACGGTCTGGCGGCCTTGGCGTTCGCCACCACGCACATCGCCGCGGCGGCGGCGACGGTCAGTTGGGCCTTCGCCGAGTACCTGCAGCGCGGCAAGGCGAGCGTGCTCGGCGCCGCCTCCGGGTCGGTCGCCGGTCTGGTGGCCATCACGCCGGCCGCGGGCTTCGTCGCCCCCATGCCGGCGCTCCTCATCGGGCTGGTGGCGGGCGCGCTGTGCTACTACGCCGTCAGCGTCAAATTCCGCTTCGGCTACGATGATGCGCTCGACGTCGTCGGCGTGCACGGCGTCGGCGGCACCTGGGGCGCGTTGGCCACCGGGTTGTTCGCCTCGCTCGCGGTCAACTCCGCCGGCGCCGACGGGCTCTTTTACGGCAACGCGGCGCAGTTCGGCGTGCAGGTGACGTCGGTGGTGGTGACGTTGCTCTACGCCTTCGTCGTCTCGTTCGCGTTGCTCAGGCTGGTCGATGCGACGATGGGCCTGCGGGCCGACGAAGACGAAGAGGTCGTCGGGCTCGATCTGTCGCAGCACGGCGAACGGGCGTACAGTCTGTGATGCACTGCCTTTACAGATTCGAGTCGGGTGACGTACAGCTTCGCGCTGCACCAGCCGAGGAGAGGCGATGAAAAAGGTGGAAGCCATCATCAAGCCGTTCAAGCTCGACGAGGTCAAAGAGAGCTTGAGCGCCATCGGTGTGCAGGGGCTGACGGTCAGCGAGGTCAAGGGGTTCGGCCGCCAAAAGGGACACACGGAGCTCTACCGCGGCGCCGAGTACGTGGTGGATTTCCTCCCCAAGGTGAAGCTCGAGATCATCGCCGCCGACGAGAAAGTCGGCGACATCGTCAGCGCCATCGAGAAGGCGGCCAAGACCGGCCGCATCGGCGACGGAAAGATCTTCGTGCTGCCGATCGATGAAGTGATTCGCATTCGGACCGGAGAGCGCGGGTCGGACGCCGTGTGATCGTCGGCCGACGACGGGCGCGGTCGCGCTGTCCAGTGGGGCAACGGACGGAAACTGACAAGGGAGGTTCACCATCATGACGCCGAAAGATGTGCTCAAGTTCGCCAAGGAGAAGAAGGCGGTCTGTGTCGACCTGAAGTTCCTCGACTTCCTCGGCACCTGGCAGCACTTCACCATTCCCACCGGCGAGCTGCACGAAGGACTGTTCGAGGAAGGCAGCGGCTTCGACGGCTCGTCGATCCGCGGCTGGCAGCCGATCAACGCCTCGGACATGCTCATCGTGCCGGATCCGCTCACCGCGGTCATGGATCCGTTCTGCGAGGCGCCGACGCTCAGCCTGATCGGCAACGTCGTCGACCCGATCACCAAAGAAGAGTACACGCGCGATCCGCGCCACATCGCCAAGAAGGCCGAGCAGCACCTGAAGGCGACCGGCGTCGGCGACGTCGCCTACTTCGGCCCCGAGCCCGAGTTCTTCATCCTCGACGACATCCGCTTCGATCAGAACTCGCACAGCGGCTACTACTTCCTGAACTCGGAGGAGGGGGTGTGGAACACCGGCCGCGACGAGGGCCCCAATCTCGGCTACAAGCCGCGTCACAAGGAAGGCTACTTCCCGGTACCGCCGACCGACTCGCAGCAGGACATTCGCCAGGAGATGGTGATGGTCATGGAGCAGGTCGGCATCATCGTCGAGAAGCAGCACCACGAGGTCGCCACCGCCGGCCAGGCTGAGATCGATATGCGCTTCGCCCCGCTGCTGAAGATGGGCGACAACCTGATGTGGTACAAGTACATCGTCAAGAACGTCGCGCGCCGGCACGGCAAGGCGGCGACCTTCATGCCCAAGCCGATCTTCGGCGACAACGGCAGCGGCATGCACGTCCACCAGAGCATCTGGAAGGCCGAGAAGCCGCTGTTCGCCGGCAGCGGCTACGCCGGCATGAGCGAGCTGGCGATGCACTACATCGCCGGCATCATCAAGCATGCGCCGGCGCTGGCCGCGCTCACCAACCCGACCATGAACAGCTATCGCCGTCTGGTGCCGGGTTTCGAGGCGCCGGTGAACCTGGCGTACTCCAGCCGCAACCGCTCGGCCGCCATCCGCATTCCGATGTACTCGCCGAGCCCGAAGGCCAAGCGCATCGAGGTGCGCTTCCCCGATCCGACCTGCAACGGCTACCTCGCTTTCGCCGCCATGTTGATGGCCGGCCTGGACGGCATCGAGAACCGACTGGCCGCCGGTGATCCGCTCGACAAGGACATCTACGCGCTGACACCGGAGGAGTTGAAGGGCGTCGCCGGCATGCCCGCCTCCCTCGAGGACGCGCTCAACAACCTGCGCAAAGACCACGCCTTCCTGCTCAAGGGCGACGTCTTCACCGAGGACCTGATCGAGACCTGGATCGACTACAAGATCGCCCACGAGGTCAACGCCCTGCGCCTGCGCCCGCATCCGTACGAGTTCTTCCTCTACTTCGACGCCTGAGCGTCGGGCCGACCACCACACCAGCGGCCGGTGCGGGTTCTTTCCGCCCCGGCCGTTGCCGTTTCATGGCCCGCTCTGTGATCCGAATGACACCGCCCTGTTCCGTGGCAAGTGGCCCTGTCGCATGGTCAAGTCAAAACATCGAGCCACCTGGGCGCGCAATGACGCAATAAAGGAGAAATTTCATTTGCGGCTGCCGGGGTAGTTCGCATAGAAGGGCGCGGGGAGGGAAGGAACGCCATGGCACAACAGAGATCATCGAGGGTCTGGAGCTTTGTGGCGTTCACCGCCGTCGGGAGTGCTGTTCTGTCGATCATGGGCTCTACGCAGGTTCAGGGCGTGCCGAGAGCGTGCTGCTTCGCGAACGCGGACTGCGAGGTTCTCACCCGGACCAGCTGTGAGGGCCAGGGTGGCGATTCTCAACCTATCGGGACGAACTGCAGCGCCGGGTTGTGCCCGCTCCTCTGCGGCGGCAGCTTTCCGGAGTGCAACGGCGAGTGCGTCATCGACGCGACAGAGCGTGCTACGACGGCGTTTGCCCCCCCGACTAACACCACCTGCGTCGTAGCGCATGACAATCACGACCTCGGTCAGGAGGGTGGTGGGACGACGGGGGCGGTGAACGGGTTGCAGTGCATCTGCGTGCCCGAGGTCCCTCAGGGCGGCTCCTGCGAGGAGTTTCCGGATGCTTGCGCGGGCGGTTTGCCCTGCGTGGATGGAGTGTGCTGCGCGACCTTGTGTGGCCTCCTGCAGCGCTGCGACGTTCCGGGCAGCGAGGGGGTGTGCACCAGCATTGCCGCGCCGGCCCCGGCGGTATCTCGAACCGGCCTGATCGCGGTGGTCGCCATGCTGATTGCGATCGGCGGCTTGCGGGTCGTGCGACGACGCCGGCTCGGGTGCGAGCCGGGAAGGGGAGAACCCGGGAACGGCCGACCGGGGACGTAGGGCCGGGTGGGCCGGGTTGGAGACCCCGGCCCACCC
>CAYYWP010000196.1:0-8980 GCA_964475125.1 uncultured Binatia bacterium (SeqCode)
AGGCCTGGCAGGGCAGCGCGTCGTGTTTGCGGTGCGAGAACTCGCCGTGCACCAGCCAGCGCTCCGGGATCCGGGGCTCGACCACCGCCGGCAGCTCGCCGCTGGCCTCGCCCGACTGATGGCAGAGAAAGCAATGCTTGTTGTGCTCGAGCAACGGCGCGCGGTCGGTGAACGGCGCGAACAAGGCACCCTCGAGCTTGGCGCGCCAGCGCGCGGCGAACTCCTGCAGCGAGCGCGATTCATCCACTGGTCCGCGCGGCGCCTGACCGGGGATGAAGATGTCGGGGTTGCCGACGAAGATGGCGCGCGACTCCTTGGCGCCGAGCGCCAGCAGGGCGTCGCCGAGGGCCGCGCGCACGGCGGGCGGCGCCTCATGTGGCACGGCCAGCGCGTTGAGGGGGGGCGGGACGCCTTCGCGCTCGCCGCCCTCGCCGGCCGGCAGCTCCGCCACCCGCAGCTCGTGACAGCGCCGACAATGGAGCTCGAAGACGATCGGCAGCATGTAGCGCCCGTCGGCGCCCAGCACATGACAGCTGGCGCAGGTCAGGCGCTGATCGATGTTGTTCGAGGTCAGGTGCAGCTGGTGGTTGAAGCGCAGCGCCGCCTGATCTCTCGCCCCGTCGCGCAGCGGCGTGAACGGCGGGTGGCCCGCGAAGCTCGCCACCTGCGCGGCGATCAACGGCTGCCGCCGGCTTTGCAAATCGGCATGGCAGGCGATGCACGCATCGCCGCTCACCGTGCGCAGGAGGTCCTCCGGCTTGTGTTCGACGTGACAGTCGCGGCACGCCGGGGCAGCGACCTCGAACTCGGAATGCACCCCGGTGCGGTGGCACTGGAGACAGCGCTGGTCGGGCGCCGAGGCGAAGTCGACGTGGCAATGCGCGCAGCGGTCGCCGAAGGTGGCGTGCGCGCTCGACACGGGTCCGGGCAGGTACTGCCGCTCGCCGACCGCCGCGCGCAAGACGAGCCAGACGGCGACGCCGAGCGCCGCGCAAACCAAACTGACCGGCAGATACCAGCGGCGGAACACATCGCGCCGCGGCCGATGATCGAAGCGCAGGCGCTTGGCGAGCTCTTTGCTCGAACGGGCCATCGGTGGCACGTGGCAGTCTGTCAGTAGCGCAGGGCGTGGACGATGTGCACGGCGACCAGAGCGAAGAGGGCGAACGACAGCGGGGCGTGGATGAACAGCCAGCCGTGCAACCAGACATGCAGGCGGCGCTGGACGGCGAGCTGGCGGGCCTCCTCGCAGAGCGCCTGCAGGCGATCGAGTCGCGGGCGCCATTCCTCGGGGGCGTGCAACAACAGGGCGCGGCAGTCCGGCGGCGCAGCACTCGCCGAGGGTTTCTGTAGGTACGGCCGCACGGTGGCGAGGTAGAACGCACGCAGTTCGCCCGCCAGGCCGTCGGAGGCTTCGGCCGGGCGCAGGCGCGCCACTTGCTTCCAGTAACCCGACTGGCGCTTGAGCACCTCGGCCTCCGCCTTCAGGCGTTGCTGCTCCTCGGCGGCCTCTGCCAGCGGCCCCGCCAAGCTCGCGACCAGCTCATACGCATCGACGGCGAGCCCAGCGAGGACATGGTCGATCTGCCCCAGCACCGTCTCGCTCGGCACCTGGCGCGTCGTCGCCGCGGGCACGACCTGTTGCAGCGCCAGGCCGATCAGGCCGCTGACGATGACGACATAGAAGAGCGACATGATCGCCGTCGTCAACGCGCCGCCGAGCCCGAAGCCGGAGTGGAACCAAATGCACGGCACGGCCAGGAGACCGAGCCAGACGTGCAGGCGCATCCACGCCTGCGCGCTGCCGAGCCGCCAGGTGCGCACCGACTTGCGCGCCGAGAGCAGCGCCGCGAGCACCATGCAGGCGGTGCCCAAGACGCCGAACCCGAGGCCCGGCCAGCTGCCGCCGGACGGTCCCGCCGGCATGCGGCCGATGTAGGCGGCGTATCCCAACGCCAGCGCCGCCGTGGCCACGACCGTGCCGATCATCCAGCCGCGCTGGTCGCGATTGATCTGCATGGCGGCCCGTGCGGCGAGCGGTTCAGCGCACGTCGGCGGCGGACAGAAAGGCGCCGGGATTGACGCGAATCGCCGCGTCGTGCGGGCAGGCGTAGACGCAGTTCGGCTGATCGTAACCGGCGCAGAGGTCGCAGACCGTGGCGCGCAGCGGCGTGTCGTTCGCCGCGGCGCCGGGCGCCGGCTGGGCGATCTCCACCATGTTGATGTTGCCGAATGGGCACTGGTTGGCGCAGCGCTGGCAGCCGATGCACCAGTCCTCGATGCGGATCTCGAGCGACCCCTCGCGCCGGATCGACCCCACCGGGCAACCGATCATGCACTTCGGGTCGGTGCAGGAGCGGCAGGCGAGCGCAACCAGATAATGGCCGAAGCGCGGGCCGTCGCGCGTGAAGCGCGTGACACCTCCGTGGGCATCCGCGCAGGCGCGCACGCACTCGTCGCAACGCGTGCACCGGTCGAGGTCGATCAACAGCGTGTTCTGCGCGTTGTAGAGGTCGAGCTCGACCAACCGCGGCACGACCGCCGGATCGGGGGCGATCGCCTCGGGCACACCCGGGCCGGCGGCGCGGGCGAGCGCGGCCAGGGCCTGCTGGAACGCCGGGTCGTCCGCCGCCAGGTGTCGCACCGCGCGACCGTCGAGGCGCACGATCTCGAAGTTGTCGAGGCCGATGGCCGAGGCCAGGCGGGGAACCGGTCCGGCGACCGTGTCCTCCTGCGCCGCGCGCTCGACCTCGAACAGGTAGTCGACCACGGTGATCCGGTCGCCGGTCGTGAGCAGCGCCTCGCGGATGCGCTCGCCGTTCAAGAGCGTGAAGTTGGCGCTGTCGAGATCGCGCAGATAGAGCTCGCCGTCGCGCGGCTCGATACGGCAATGGCGCTTGCTCACGGTGCGCTCCGGGCTCGCCAGCGGCAGCTCGCAGCTGGCGCCGCGGCCGAGCGTGATCGGTCGCCCGAGCTCAACGGCGGCGAGGGCGGGGTGGGAGAGGCAGCGCAAGCGCGGCGGCGCCGGCGGGCGGGCGGCGATGACGGGCTCGAAGCCGAAGGCCGCGCCGCGCCCGAGATAGGCGAAGATGGACTCACCGCCGCCGCGCTGCTGCGTCAGCTTGATGGTGCCGCTGCGCACCAGACAGATCGCCTCGGCAGCGTCGCCCTCGCGGTAGATGACGCCGTCGCGAATCTCGTCGCTGTCGGGCGTCAGCAGCGCCGCCCCTGCCGCAAGCCCGGCCAGACGCGCATCGCCGAGCCCGCGCAACCACGGCGTCGCCGCCAACTGCAGGCGAATCGCGTTGGCGCGGTATCCCTCCTCGATGCGGCCGCCGAGCTCGCCCGCCTCACGCACGCTGTCGAGCACCGAGCGCAGCATCTCCAGCACGATACAGCGGCCCTGGGCCCGCACAGTCGCCTCGCGCGGGTAGAAATTCATACAGGCGTCGACCCCGAACACGTCGCCGGGCCCGAGTGTCAGTGGTGCCGGCGGTCGATCGAGCGCTAGGCTCGCGTAGGGACTGGCCTCGCCGCAGGCCTCGGCACCCGGCGCGGCTTCGCGCCGACGAGAGCGGCGGGAGAACTGCGCCGCCAGTCGCGCCCAGGCGCGACGCGACCCAATCGGCGTCGCGCCACTGCTCTCCGGCACGGTGGCCACCGCCGTGCCCTCGAGGATCAGAAACGCCGTCGAACCATACTCGCCGGCCTTGCAGATCACGTCGCCGCTCTGGTACTCGCGCCGTACCGCGGCCTTGATGCCGGGCTCGGCCTGGCCGGCGGTCGGAGCGAAATTGCCGGTGAGCTTGGCCTTGAAGGCGCGCTTGGAGGAGCGAAAGAGCTCGAACTGGGCGAGATCCTCGAGCGACAACCACTGTCCGCTCAAGCCATCCGACTGAGAATGATGTCGATCACTCGTCATCCGCATCGCTTCCGGCCGCGATTGTTCCTCATCCGGCGTGTATGATTTCGTAACAGACCGCTCAGCCGCCACGCAACTGAATTGGTGAGACCATGCGATCTGCGCGATACACGGCAGCGGCGCTCGGCGCGGCGGTAGTGCTCTCGCTAGCGGTGACGGTTTCCGGCCAGGGTTTCGTCGGCGAGACGAAGTGCGCCAATCCGACCTGTCACGGCGCGGCACTCCCGGCCGCGCCGGCCGACGATCCCGCCTGGCGGCCGTGGAAGTCGGCCCGCACGCAGTGGCTGAATCAGAACATCGACCGCCATTCGCGCGCTTATCGGACACTCACCACCGAGGACTCGAAGCGCATCGCCGCTTACATGGGCGTCGAGGCCACGAGCAGCGAGAAGTGCCTCGTCTGCCATGCCCCGCCCGCGCCGCTGGCGGCGGACAGCAAGCACCGGCCCCGCGACGGGGTGAGCTGCGAGCACTGCCACGGCCCCGCCGAGCGCTGGCTGCAGCCGCACAAGGCGACCGATTGGCCGCAGCGCCGCGCCGAGTTCGCCAGCCTGGGCTTCTACGACAACAACGACTTCCGCCTGCGGGCCGAGAAGTGCGCCGCCTGCCATGTCGAGATCGACCACGAGATCGTCGCCGGCGGCCACCCACCGCTGCAATTCGAGATGGTCGCCTACGCGCAGGTGATGAAACACTGGGACGACGCCGAGGAGCATCCCGGCTTCAGCCCCGACCCGACCCTGTGGGCGCTCGGCCAGATCGTCGGCTTGCGCCGCGCCGCCGAGGCCATCGCGCGGCGCGCCGCGGGCAGCAACTACCAGTCGCTCGGCCAGTTTCCGCATTTCGCCGACCGCAACTGCTACGCGTGCCACCACAAGCTCGTCGCCGACGCGGCGCGCGGCGCCGCCGGCCACGCCGACATGGCCGAGATCGCGTTCGGCGCCCTCTTCCCCGACGCCCAGGGCACCCTCACCTCGCGCTGGAGCGCGCTGCGCGGCGCCGTCGGCAGCTCGGCGAGCAACGCCCAGCAGCAAGCCGACGGATTGGCCGACTGGCTGGCGCCCTTCGCCGCGCGCATCGGCGAGAAGGCCGCCGACCAGACCGCCACCCGCCAGATGCTGCGCCGCATCCTCGACGAGGGCCCGCGCCTCAGCGGCTACGAGGTCTTCAGCCACACGCGCCCGCCGGGCTCCAACGTCCTGCGCCTGCAGCACGTCGAGCTGCCCTGGTGGTACACCACCGGCGCGCGCGAGCAGACCGCCCTCGCCATCCAAGCCCTCTGCCCGCCCGCCTTCGGCGCCGAGAAGTGCCGGACGATCTTTCCCGACTTGCGCAAGCTCGTCGACGCCATCAACCGCAGCGAGCAGCAGCCCGCCGAATTCGCCGCCGCGCTGGGCGCGATCAAGGCGAAGTTGTTTTGAGCCCGGTTTGGAGCCGCTTCCGCGGTGACGCGTCTCAGTCCCACACCCGTTCCGGACCGTGGCCAGAGAGGGCCTCGTCGCTGCTGACGATGCGAGAGCCCGTCACCCGCGCCGCCGCCACGATCAGGCGATCCATCGGATCGCGCACTGTGACGAGGGCGCCGAAGTCGACCGACTGCTCGACGTCGAGTGCCAGGATCGAGTACCCGGGGTGGCCCGCGAGGGTTTCGAGAATCTGGGTGACATCGATCCGCAATCGTCCGCGCTCGTGCAACAGCCAGATCTCGACCAGGCAGATCGCTGGAACGTAGCAGAGCCATCGCCCGTCATCCGCGGCGGCAAGAGCGCGGCGTGCCTTCGCGCCGAGCTTGCGCGGGCTCGTCAGATGCCAGACGAGCGCGTGCGTGTCGGCGACGATGCTCGTCACACGCGGCGTGGTCGGCGCAACGACGCTGAGACCGAGGCCCTGACGTTGCGAAAATCTCTCGGGGCCAAAGCTTCGCCGCCGGCAAAGACGCCGGACAGAGCCCGTGCTCCGGGCGGCCGCTGATCACTGCGCGCCGCCAGCCCCTGGAGAATCAGGCGCTCGACTTGCTGCGAGAGTGACCGGCCCTCGTGCCGCGCCAGCGACTCGAGGCGTCTGCGGGTTTCCGCCGGCACTCGTACCGTGATCGCCGCATCCTTCATGTCAGCGTTTGTATGCGGTCCGCATCTCCCAATCAAGCGAGGGAAGGACCCTCGGGAGGCAGGCGGGATGGCGGGGCTCCAGCAAGAGCCTCACGAACGTTCGCCGAACGCCCGGCGTAGCGCGGCGGGCAGCGGCGCATCGAAATTCTTCCCGATGCGCACCTCCCCCTCCCAGCCACCAGGCGTTCGTCGACGACCTGCCGCTCGGAGGGGCCGCAGCTTCGCTCGTGGCGTCCCCGCCTTGGCGATGATGATCTCGTCGCCGGCAGCGGCGCGGGCGACGAGGCGCGACAGCGCGGTCTTGGCCTCGTATAGATTGTAGATCCGTCGCAACATCGCACCCCACTTGGCTAAGCTTAACCAGGCCTAATGCCAGCGCTGGCCTCAACGCGCGAGCGCCGAACCGGCGACAGCGGGATAACGACCAGAGAGAGCGCCTTGTTTGACCCCCAGCCTTGATGGTTCTTACTCGGATTCGCCGGACGGGGCGCTGACCGGACGCCCTCCGGCGGGTCCCTGCCTATGCGGTGACGCGATAGCAGATCACATCCGGGCGCTCGACACCGGCGACAATGCGGCCGCTGCCGGACAGGACGATCTCCTCGCGCACGGCGCGCAGCACCGCCCCGCCGTCGACATACACGTAGGTGCCGTTGGTGCTGCGGTCGATGAGCACGAACTTGTCGGCGCGCAGGGCGATCTCGGCGTGGGTGCGCGAGACGGCGTCCTCGGCGATGAGGATATCGCTGTCCGGCTGGCGGCCGATGGTCAGGCGCGGCCGCTCCGGACCGATGACGAAGAGCCGCTCGCCGTGCGTGATCTCCAGAGAGGCCGTCGGCACGCGGATGCGGGTGCCAACGTGTACCGTCTCGTCACCGCTCGCCCGTGTCAGCTCGTAGACCAGCACCGCCCCCGGCCGGTTGCGCAGCGGCAATTGCGCGATGAGTCGGGTGCGCTGCCTCCAGGTCGGGGACAGGACCTCGTAGACGGCGGCGGAGAGAAAGATTTCATCGCCGTCCGCCAGCCCGACCAGGCGCGCCGCGACATTGACGATGTCGCCATAGACGTCATCGGCCGTCAGCACCGCCCGGCCGAAGCTGATCCCCGCCCGTACGCGCACCGCCTCGCGCCCGGTCGGCGCGGCCGGATCGCCGATCGCCTCGCGCACCGCGGCGGCCGCCTCCACCGCTGGACCTGGCGTCTCGAACACCGCCAATATTCCGTCTCCGAGCCGCTTCACCACGCGCCCACCCGCCCAGCGCACCTGCGCATCGAGCACGTCGAGGCAGGCTTGGTTGAGTGCAAAAGCAGTCTGATCGCCTCGCTGCACGTAGAGCGCCGAGCTCCCCGTGATGTCGGCAAACATCACGGCCACCGAGCCTACGGGAGCGCGCCGCCCTTCGTCCGCCATCGCCGGCTGCAGAGCACAGGGCCGCGCGCGTTGTCAAAGCCGCCGGCGCTTGAACTTGCGGCCCGCGAGCGGCACATTCCCGCCGGGTGGCCATGGCCAGAACGCGCCTCACCGCCGAGGAGCGGCGGCTGATCGAGGACCGCCAGCGCGCGCACAACTGGAAACGCTGGGGGCCGTACCTGGCCGAGCGGCAGTGGGGCACCGTGCGCGAGGACTACTCCGCCGACGGTGACTGCTGGGCATACTTCCCGCACGACCACGCGCGCAGTCGCGCCTACCGCTGGGGTGAAGACGGGCTGCTCGGCATCTGCGACCGCCAGGGGCGGTTGTGTTTCGCCCTGGCGCTGTGGAACGAGCACGATCCGATCCTGAAGGAGCGCCTGTTCGGCCTCGCCGGTCCGGAGGGCAATCACGGCGAGGACGTGAAGGAGGTCTACTTCTATCTCGACTCGACGCCGACACACTCCTATATGCGGGCGCTCTACAAGTACCCACAGATGGAGTTCCCCTACGCCCGCTTGGTGGAGGAGAATCGCCGCCGCGGGCGCGAGCAACCCGAGTTCGAGCTCACCGATAGCGGGGCGTTCGACGGCGATCGCTACTTCGACGTCGCGGTGGAGTACGCGAAGGCCGCCCCCAACGACCTCTGCATCCGCATCAGCGCCACGAACCGCGGCCCTGAGCGGGCCGTAATGCACCTCCTGCCGACCTTGTGGTTCCACAACACCTGGGCGTGGGGTCGCCACGGCGTGGGTTACTGGCCCAAGCCGGTCATCACCTGGGCGCGCGAGATACGCCTGCGCGCCGAGCACACCTCGCTCGGCTGCTGGCATCTCGACGTACTGCCCGGCCCGGCCGGTCTGCCGGTCTGGCTCTTCACCGACAACGAAACCAACCACGAGCGCCTGTTCGGTGCCCCGAATCGGGTGCCGTACGTCAAGGATGCCTTTCACGACTACGTCATTCACCGCCACCCCGAAGCCGTGAACCCGGCGCAGGTCGGGACCAAGGCGGCGGCACACTACCAGCTCGCGCTCGCACCGGGCGCGGCGGCCGTGCTCGACCTGCGGCTGCATGCCGCCGAGGGGACGCCGGACCGGATCGACAGCGCGGCCTTCGCGCGCGTCATCGCCGCACGCCGGCGGGAGGCCGATGAGTTCTTTGCCACGCGCATTCCGGCCACACTGTCCGATGCGCGCCGGCACGTCTCTCGCCAGGCGTACGCCGGTCTGCTGTGGACCAAACAGTTCTACCATTACGACGTCGCCGCATTCCTCACCGGCGATCCGACCGGTCCCCCGCCGCCGCCGGAGCGCGCCGGCGGGCGCAATGCCGACTGGCGCCATCTCTACAACCGCGACGTGCTCGCCGTCCCAGACAAGTGGGAGTACCCGTGGTTCGCCGCCTGGGACCTCGCCTTCCACACCATCCCGTTCGCCGAGCTCGACTCGGAGTTCGCCAAGGAGCAACTCGTGCTGCTGCTGCGCGAGTGGTACATGCACCCGAACGGTCAAGTTCCGGCCTACGAGTTCGCCTTCT
>CAYYWP010000197.1:0-8888 GCA_964475125.1 uncultured Binatia bacterium (SeqCode)
TGCGATCCCATCGGCGGCCTGGTGCAGGTGCCATGCATCGAGCGCAACGCGATGGGATCGGTGAAGGCCATCAACGCCGCCCGGCTCGCCCTGGTCGGCGACGGCACCCACAAGGTGTCGTTGGACAAGGTTATCGCCACCATGCGTCAGACCGGCGCCGACATGTCGAGCAAGTACAAGGAAACGGCGCGCGGCGGTCTGGCGGTGAACATCGTCGAGTGCTGACACGATCCCCCAGGGGAGTGCCCTCGCCTCCCGCCACCGCTCCTGCACTGCACACCGCGCGCGCGGCACCCGGCCCAGACCAAAGCCGAATGGCGCTCACCCGAAAGGACAATTGCTCAGACGCCCTCGTCGATGCGAATAATCCGCGGAGCGTCCTCTCCGATTGCATCGCTATTCACAGGGAGATTGTCGAATGAGTGCGGCCAAACGGCCTCCGGTAGGCCTGGTGCTGGGCAGCGAAACCCCGCCGGAGCAGCTCGCTGCGACGGCGCGCGTCGCCGAGGATCTGGGTTACGGTGAGTTGTGGTTTGCCGAGGATTGCTTTTTCATCGGCGGCATCGCCGGCGTCACCGCTACGCTCGCGGCGACGCGAGAGGTGCCGATCGGCCTGGGAATCGTCTCGGCGCTGGTGCGACACCCGGCGATCCTGGCGATGGAGATCGCCACCCTGGCGCGCATGTATCCGGGGCGGCTGCTGGCCGGCATCGGACTTGGTGTTCCGGATTGGATGCGGCAGATCGGGCTCTATCCGAAATCCGCCCTGACCGCGTTGCGCGAGTGCGTGTCGACGACGCGCCAGTTGCTCGCTGGCGAGGAAGTGACCTTGAAGGGCGAGCTCTACCGCTTCGACCGCGTGCGTTTGACGCACCGACCACAGCAACCGGTACCCATGTACATGGGCGTCGTGGGTCCGAAGAACCTGCAGCTCTCTGGCGAGATCGCCGACGGCACGGTCATCTCCGTGCTCGCCGGGCCGGCCTACGTGCGCTGGCTGCGCGAACAGGTGCGTCAGGGGGCGGCGCGCAGCGGTCGCTCGGCCGCGCAGCACCGCGTCGCCTGCTACGTCCTCTGCTCGGTCGACAAGGATCGCCAGCGCGCCCGCGAAGCGGTGCGCCCGAGCGTGGCCTTCTACCTGGCGGCCATGGGGCGCTGCGCCTTGACCGATGTCCCCGGGTACTCGGAGCACCTCCAGAAGCTGATCGCCAAGGGCGGGCTCGCCACCGTGACCGCGGAGATGCCAGACGAGTGGCTCGATGAGCTGGCGGTGGTGGGCGACCCGGCCGAGTGCGCGGAGAAGATCAAGCGCTACCTGGATGCCGGAGCGGATTCGGTGGTGGTCTGGCCGGCGCCCACCGAGCGCACCCAGCACATCGTCACGACGGTGGCGAAAGAGGTCTTCCCGCGTTTGTGAGGCGCTCATCCTCCTCCGTCGTTCGTATCCGGGCGCGATATCCACCCAGGCCTCAAGACACACAACCCGCTCGTGGATTAGGCTCCGCCTGCTCGACCAGCTGGCGATAACTGGTGAGCTCGATGTCGGCGGCCTCGCAGGCGCTGCGCACGCGCGGGCTGCACAGCGCGGCCAATTCTTGCTCGCCGGCGTAGTCGGCGGGCCGCCACCGGCTCGCCTCGTCGTCGAGCAGCGCGGGATGGCAATAGAGCTCGCTCACTCCGGGCGGCAGCGCGGCGATGACGTGCAGGAGATACGCCTCCGACACTTGGCCGGTCTGGTGCAAGCCGTAGAGGCGATCGGCGGAGTGCACGCCGGCGCGCTCGAGCCGCGGCGTCGCCCAGCGCGCCAGCCCGCCGAACACCGTGGCTTCGAACAGCTTGCGCGCTGCGTGCCGGCGGTCGAAGTGCAGCGCCGGCCGCAGCGGGTCGCGGGCCAGGCGCAGGGCGCGGATGCGGTAACGCGCCGCGACCTCGAGCAGAAGGTCGAGAGCGACTGGATGCATGTGCATGGTGACGTGGCCGTCGACGTGGGACAGCGGCAGCCCGGTGGCAGCGAAGGCGTCGAGCTGGGCGAGGATCTCGCGCCGCAGCTGGGCGCGCGCGCCAGGGGTGAAGAAGTAGCGCACGCCGGCCCAGATGGGATGGTTGCGGAAGTGCCCGTCGGGTCCGGCCAGCAGGGGCACCGACTCCGGCGGGGCCGCGCAACGACCCTGCACCAGCGTCAGGTGCAGGCCGACGGCGAGCGTCGGCGCGGCGCGCGCCAGCGCCACGGCCTCCGCCGCCGCGCGGCCGCGTACCATCAGACTCGCCTGGGTGAGCGCCCCCTCGCGGTGAGCGCGCATGATCGCGGCGTTGACACCCGGTGACATGCCGAAGTCGTCGGCGCTGAGGATCAAACGCCGCCGCACGCTCATGTCCGCTCGCGCCGCCGATGCGCCTGATGGCGCGCCAGGATCAGTAGGCCGATGAGCGCCCAGCTCAGCTCGCGCAGCCGGCGCACGATCCCCAGCACGAGCCCTTTACTGGGGTCGAGCCCGAGCAGCTCGAAAATCAACGCCTTGCCACCTTCTTGCACGCCGGCCTTGGCCGGGACGAAGAAGAAGAGCGCGTCGATCGCCACCGACAGCACTTCGACCGTCAGCGCCTGCCCCCAACTCGGCGACAGGCCGAGGAAGTACATCACGATGTACACTTCGACGGCGCCCATGCACCAACCGGCGAAGAATCCGCCCACCGAGGCGACGAAGGCCAAGGGCGCGGCGTAGATGCGGGCGATCTCGACGTCCAACCGCGCCATTTGTTCGTGCAAGGCCTGCGGGACGCGCATGCCCAGGCGGGCGGCCAGCCGCACGCCAGCAGCGAACATGCCGCGGCGTTGCAGCGCAATCCCGGCGGTGAGGCCGAGGCTGATGGCGATCATGCCGCCGTATAGACCGGCACGCATGCCGTTCGGCAGCGTGATGTGTTGAACGAGCAAGAACATGCCGAGGAAGACGAACACCATCTGCGCCGTCGTCTGGGCGAATTTCGCCACCGTTAGCGAGGCCCAAATGACATGGTTGTCGCCCTGGCCGGCGAGCATCCGAGCCCGAACCACCTCCCCGCCGATGGTAGCGGTCGGCGTCAGGTTGTTGATCGCCTCGCCGGCCAGGCGAGCGGCCACCAAGCGCCAATAGCCGATGCGCCCGCGCGGTGGCGGAAAGGCACACGCCCAGCCCAGCGTGTTGAGGGCGTACGCGATGGCTTCCTGTCCGAACACCAGCAGGAATCCCCACCCGATCAGCTGCAGGTTTGCCCACACGTCGGCCGGCCCGAGCCGGCGCACGAGCACGACGAACAGGACGACGCCCGCGGCCAGCAGGCCGCGCTCGACCCAGGTCATCAGCCGCGCCGCAGCGCGCGGCCGGGCGAGGCCGACACCGTCTGACATGGCAGGCTGCGAGGCTCGACTCAGAATCCCGCGAGCCACCAGGACGCGCCGACAGTCGTTCCAACGCCAATAGAGCGTCCGACACCAGTGCTCCTTGATAGACCGGTAACGGCCAGCAGGCTGGTACATTGGGTCACTGGGCGTGCGGTGCAAGCCATAGCCGCGGGACCTGTGCCCGCCGGCGACGCAGGGCGTCGCCGGGAGGTGCGGGGTGTGGTGCGAGGCAACCGCCGGTACTGGCGCCCGGCAGCCGGCACACCGCTGGCGCGCCTCACCCTGCCGGGCAGCGCGCTGCGCTGCCGGCGGGCACAGGTCCCACGGCTACGGCTCGTCAGCGGCCTGTCCACGGGAGAGCGGAACGTGTCGCTCAACAGGCTGCTATTCGGCATCGCGCCATCGATACACGAGGACCAGCGCCCCGGCATAGACGTAGGTGCCGAAGGCGGCGCCCCAGAGGAACCACTCCAGGCGTCCGAGCACAGCCAGCGCGAGGAGTGCGTAGGCGAAGTCGCGATTCATCAGCATCTCGAACCCGCGCAGCAGTCGCCGGCGCCAGCGGCCGCGCGCGGTGCGCGGCGGTGGCTGTTGACCCGGCGGCTCCGGCACCAGAAACGTCATGGTCGCCGCGGTGGCGCAGATCAGCCCGCCCACCAATGCGACGCCCAGCGCGACGAATGGCTGGCTCGGATCGGCGCGATAGAGGCCGACGCCGAGGCCGAGGAAGACGGCGGCGTGAACGATGTTGTCGGTGGTGATGTCGTAGAGGTAGCCGAGGCGCGACTCCTGAAACTTCAACCGCGCCACCTCGCCATCGCAGCCGTCGACGATGACGGCGAACCAGAACAGCAACGTCCCCAGTAACCCGGATGCGTATGTGCCCTGGGCCAGGCTCCATGCGCCGGCCAATCCGATCAGCGTCCCGATGGTCGTGATGTGGTTGGGGCGCAACGGCGTGCGCACCAGGTGACGGCTGATGCGAGTCGACAGCGCGCGGTCGAAACGCGCGATCGGTCCATCACTCGGCGAGCCCAGGGTGCTGAGCAAGCAGCGCTCGGCCCGTGCAACAGCAGCCGGATCGGCGACCGGAACGCACAGCTCGCCGGGCGGAAACGGCGCCGCCATCGGCGCGGCGGAAAAGCGCGGGCGAGCGTCTGGTTGCGCGTGGCAGACATGCGCCAGCGCGCCGCCGGTGACGACGCAATCGGACGGAATGAGGGCCACGGACTGGGTGGCGATCGCGCCGTCGTGCAGATCGGCAATGAGCGGGATGGCCGCCGTACGGGGATCGCGGTCCAGTAGGGCGCGCAACGCGGCCGGATCGGCTGGCGCGAGCGCGACCACGGCGGCGAAGTCAGCCCGCAACGCGCTCAGGGCGATGCGCTGGATGAGGGGTAAGCCGGCCACCGGATGGAAGCTCATCGGCCCGGGCGGCAGCAGAACGGCCGTGCAGCCGACGAGGCGGGGCTCGGTTTCCGCTTCGGCGTGCGCGGGCGTCACGACGGTACCGATTCGCCCCGCGGCGACATGAATCCCCCCGGGATCAAGGCGCTGTCGACGGCCAGTGGCCGCCCACCTTGCGCCGCCGACCGATAGGCGAGCGTCAGCAGGACAAGACATGACTCGGCTTCGGCCAGGTTGCGGCCGCGCCGCGCGGCATCGCCGACCTCGAGCGCGAAGTCGTCGACGACGGCTCCGAACCAGTCCGGGTGGTGTGAGCCGGCCGACAGCGAGCGCTCGAACACCAGCTCGCGCCGATCGCCATTGCGCTGCCACAGGCCGCGATCGTCGGCCAGTGACACGCTGCCCTCCGAGCCGCTCACCTGCCAGCAGGTTCGCCTCGCCTCCCCGGCCCAGGTGAGAAAGATCTCGCCGCGCCGCGAGGGGAAATCGATCGTACAGCTGGCCGTATCCTCGACCTGGTCAGCGTTGTGCGAGCGCCTCTCGATGGTCGCCTGCACCCGTTCGGGCCGCTCGCCGGCCAGGCGCCGCTGGAGTGAGAGCGCATGCCAGCCGTGGTCGACCAGGATGCCGCCGCCGGCGAGCGCCGCGTCGGCTCGCCACTCGCTGCCGACGCTGACGGCGCGGCCGACGCGAATCGTCTCCAGGCGGATGTGCGCCGGCCGCCCCACCGCGCCGTCGCGCAGCAATCTGGCCAACTGGGTGAACTGCGGCGCCTGTTTCCAGTTGTGGACCGTATACAGCGCGACGCCGGCGGCGCGCGCGGCGTCGCGCACGGCGCCGTCGTCGGCCAGCGCGGTGGCCAGTGGCTTCTCGCACAAGACGTGGGCCCCGGCGCGCGCCGCGGCAATGGCCAGCGGCGCATGTAGAGCGGGCGGCGCGGCGATGTCGACCACCTCCACTGCCTCGGCGGTGAACAACTCGGCTGCCTCGGCGTAGATGGCCACACTCGGCAGCAGCCGTTTGGCCGCCGCGCGCCGCCCGGGGTCGGGCTCGGCGACCGCCACCAGGTGGAAGTCTCGGCGCTCCTGCCAGGCTGGCAGATGCCCGTGCTCGGCGACGTGACCGAAGCCGAGCAGGGCCGTGCGCAACGGCCTCATGTGCGGTAGCGGCCGTCGCGCTCGACGTCGGCGAAGACCTCGTCGAGGATCGCGACGCCGTCACGCGCCTCCTGCTCCGTCAGCACCAAGGGGGGGTTGATCCGCACGCGCGAAAAATACCCCATCAACAAGAGCCCACGGCGCAGGGCGCCGAGGAAGATCGATTCGGTGATCTGACTCGGCAGCGGTTCTTTCGTCCGCCGATCGCGCACCAAATCCATGCCGATCAGCAATCCTCGGCCGCGCACGTCACCGACGAAGGGATACTTTTCCTGCAAGGCGCGCAGGCCGTCGAGCAAGACGCCGCCGACACGCGCCGCGTTGTCGACCAGCCCCTCGTCAATGATCGTCTCCACCGTGCTGAGCGCGGCCGTCGCCGCCAGAGGGTTGCCGCCGTAGCTCGAAGACGATGAGCTGGGCTTGGCGAACGGCAGCGAGTTGGCCACTTCATCGGTCGACATCAGGCCCGTCACCGGGAAGCCACTGCCGAACCCCTTGCCGATCGTCATCACCGCTGGCTCGGTTATTGTATGTTCGACACCGAACATCTTCCCAGTGCGGCCGAACCCGGTGATCATTTCATCCGCGATCAGCAACGCATCGTGTTCCTTGGCGATGGCCTGCACGCCGGGGAGAAACTCCGGCGGTGGAATGACATTGCCGGCCGTGCCCTGCATCGGCTCGACGATGATGGCGGCGATGGCGCCGGCGGTGGTGACTTTGAGTTGCTCGCGCGCAAAGTCGAGGCAGGCGACGCCGCAGCTCGGGTACTGGAGCTTGAGCGGACAGCGGTAGCAGTCGGCGTACGGAACCAGGTGCGTGCCGCCCGGCAACGGACCCCAGTGCTGTTTCCAGCTGTCGCCGATCAGGCCGATGACGCCGCCGGTCTTGCCGTGGAACCCGCCCCAGAACCCGACGACTTCGAACTTCTTGGTGTACGATTTGGCCAGCCGGATGGCCGCCTCGACGGCTTCGGCGCCACCGCTGTAGAGTTGCGTGCGACGCAGATCGCCGGGGGCGAGCTCGGCGAGCAACTGCAGCAACTTGAGGCGCGGGGCGCTGCTGAAGCTGCCGACCACGCTCTTCTCCAGCTGCTGCTGCATGGCGCGCACGTAGCGCGGATGCGAATGGCCGAGGCTGGCCACCGCCACGCCGGCGAAGAAATCGAGGTACTCGTTGCCATCGCTGTCGATCAGCGTCGACCCGCGGCCGCGCTCGATGGTCAGCTCGGAGAGCTGAGCGATGCGCTGCAGCCCGGGTGCGATGTAGGCCTGTTCGGCCGAGTAGACGGCGCGCGATTTCGGCCCGGGGGCGGAGCTGGCGCGCGATTGGGCGCGGTGGGCGGTCTTCACTGGCTTCTCGCTCGCTGCAGATACGAGGCAATTGCCGCGGCGGCGCCGGGGCGGCAGCGACCGTAGCTAGGCCAATCGTTCAAGTCAATTAACGATAAGTTCTCTTCACCGTCACACACGCAATCCCCGCCGAAAACTTCTAGTTGAAGCGCGGCAGCCCCGGCCTCGGCGAGGCGTTGCATGGCCGCGTAGCCGGGAGCGGAGAGGCGCGGCGGACCGCCATCCCCGCCGAAGGCAGCGAAGAACTCCCCGCCGCGGACGGCGTAAAACTTGATCACCTCGCCCGCGACGTGACGTTGAACGAGCGCGCTGGTGATGCCGCGACGCGCGAAGGCGGCAAGGGCGGCGTGCGCGGCGGGGCGGTCCTTGACGCGCACCACGTCGTCCGGCTCGGTGGCGTGCACGTCGCCGCGCTTCAACCACGCCCCTTCGTCGACCCAGGGCGGCAGCGGGCCCGGCTCCCCGCTGGACAGCATGAGGCTCTGCGGGTGAGCGACCCCGTGCCGAGCAAACGCGGCCAGCATGCGCCGGCGATGCGTGCCCTCGATGCCGGCTACCGAGTTGATGACCCGCACCCCGGCCGCTTCCCAACCCCGCAGCGTCGCCAGGGCCGCGGGCCCCTGGCACATGGCGAATACCAGGGTAGGTACCGACACCTCGGGAAGCGGCTCGTCGGCACTGACCACGCTGACGCGGTGTTCGCCGCGCAGTTGATCGGCGACGGCGTCGAGGATGGCGCGATCGTCGTCGACCTTGCCGGGCGAATAGACCCGCTCGCGGGCGATGCCGAGAAAGTCGATCACGACGCGAATCCGGCCTTGACGAAGGCCTCGGCGACGGAGAGATCGCGCGCTCGGTCGACATCGACGGTCTTGCCGATCGCCGCCCCGTAGACCACATACCCTCGCTCGACCAGGTGGGCGAGGAACTGCCGCAAGGCGGTGAAGCCGGCGGCACGGGCGGGCTCGATCTCGGCAAAGACGCGCGGGTGGAAGACGTAGAAGCCGGCGGTGATCAGCGGTGCCGCCGCGGCGTTCGGACCGAGCGCGGTGACGCGGCCGCTGGAGCCCAGATCGACGCGCAACGGCTTCTCGTCGTCGATGAAGTCGGTCACCGCCAACACGGCATCGGCCTCCATGACGGCGGCGGCGGCACCGAGAAAGGCGCCCAGCACCGGCGGGGCGAAAAGAGCGTCGACGGTCAGGAGTAGGAAGGGCGCCGCCGACAGGAACGGCGCCAGGGTGAACAGACTCTCCATCGAGCTCGGCGTGGTGCGCCGTACGATGGTGAGGCGGGGCGGTCCGGATCGCGCCCGACAGTGCGCCTCGACCGCGTCGGTGGCGGGCTCGGCGTTGAAGATACAGGCGGCCTCGATGATGCCGGCCGCCGCGGCGGCGTCGAGCACGTGGTCGACGAGGGGACGTCCGGCCACCTCGACCAGGGGCTTGGGTGTGCTGATGCCGGCACCGCGCAGGCGCTCGCCGTGTCCGGCGGCGATGAGACCGGCCCTCATGTTAGTGGCCTGTATCGATTGCATCGGTAGTGACTCGTTGGGGCGGTGGAGCGCGCCGCTCCGCGGCGCATGGCGGT
>CAYYWP010000198.1:0-8856 GCA_964475125.1 uncultured Binatia bacterium (SeqCode)
CCAAGGTCCGCGAGGCGCAGCTGGCCAAGGTACCGTACATGCTGGTGGTCGGAGACAAGGAAGCGGCAGAGGGCCTGGTGGCGCCGCGCCACCGCAGCGGCGGCACCAGCCCGGCGCTCGGCGTGGACGCGTTCATGACCCAACTGCACGAAGACATGCGGCGGCGTGGCAGCGCCTAGCCGGCCCGCACGGGAGCACAGTCATGCCAAAGCTGAAGACCAATCGGGGCGCCGCCAAGCGCTTCAAGAAGACCGCCAGCGGCAAGCTCGTCCGCAAGAAGGCCTATCTGCGCCACCAGTTGAGCTGCAAGACGCGCAAGCAGAAGCGCCACTTGCGGCAGTCGGCCGTGGTCGATGCGGCCAACGCGCCGGCGTTGCGGAAACTGCTGCCCTATCTGTGAGCATCGTCAGCGCGCCGCGGCGACCGGGACACACCGGCGCCCGACGGCGTGAGCGCTGACGGCGTACGAGGAGACGACCATGCCACGCGCAAAACGAGGCACCAAGGGACTCGCCAAACACAAGAAGATCCGCAAGCTCGCCAAGGGCAACGTCGGCGGGCGGCGCAAGCTCTACCGCCAGGCCCGTGAAACCGTGGAGAAGGGCCTCACCTATGCGTACCGCGATCGGCGCGTCCGCAAGCGCGAGTTTCGCAGCCTGTGGATCGTGCGCATCAACGCCGCGGCGCGTCTGGTCGGCTTGACCTACTCGCAGCTGGTGCGCGGGCTGAAGAAGGGCGGCATCACCATGGACCGCAAAGTGCTCGCCGACCTCGCCATGCGCGATCCGAACGGCTTCCAGGCCGTCGCCGAGGTGGCCAAGGCGCAACTGGCGGCGTGAGCGGCTGTCGGCGCGCCGCCAGCGAGGTTTCGCGGCTCGTGCGGCCGCGCCTCCGGACCCTGCGATGAGAGACGCCCTCGAGGCCATTCGCGCCCGCGCCTTTGCCGCGCTCGCCGAGGCGGGCGACGAAGCCGCCGTGGAAGCGCTGCGGGTGCGGTTCGTCGGCCGCAAAGGCGAGTTGACCTCGGTGGTGCGCCTGATGCGCGACGTGGCGCCGGCCGAGCGGCCGGCGATGGGCGCGCTGCTCAACACCGTCAAGGATGAGATCGAGGCGCGTCTCGCCGAGGTCCTGGCCGCGAGCCGCGCCGCGACGCGGGCGCAACGCGCTGCCGACCGCCTCGACATCAGCGAGCCCGGCCGCCGGCCGCGGCTCGGCCGGCGGCATCCGATCAGCCAGGTGATGGACGAGCTGATCGACGTGTTTCGCGGGCTCGGCTTCGGTGTCGCCGAGGGGCCGGAGATCGAGGACGACTACCACAACTTCGCCGCCCTCAACTTCCCCCCCGACCACCCGGCGCGCGAGATGCACGACACGCTGTTCACGGTCGACGGGCGCCTGCTGCGTACGCACACCACGCCGGTGCAGATCCGCGTTCTGGAGACGAGCCAGCCGCCGTTGCGGGTGATCACCCCCGGTGCCGTCTACCGGCACGACAGCGACGCCACGCACTCGCCGATGTTTCACCAGGTCGACGGCTTTATGGTCGACAAGCGCGTGACCCTCGGGGATCTGAAGGGCGTCCTCACCCATGCGCTGCACGCCCTCTTCGGCGCCGACCTGCCGGTCCGCCTGCGCCCCAGCTTCTTCCCCTTCACCGAGCCGAGCGCGGAGGTCGACATCGGCTGCTTCAATTGCCGCGGTGACGGGCGTGCCTGTCGCGTGTGCAAGAGCAGCGGCTGGGTCGAAATCCTCGGCGCCGGGATGATCGATCCGAACGTGTTCACCGCCGTCGGCTACGACCCCGAGGCCGTGTCGGGGTTTGCGTTCGGCATGGGCGTCGAACGCATCGCCATGCTGCGCTATCAGATCGACGACATCCGGCTGTTCTTTACCAACGACCTCCGCTTCCTCAGCCAGTTCTAGGCTGGCGATCGCGGTCCTCCGATGAAGGTCTTACTCAGCTGGCTGCGCGAGTTCGTGCCGATCGGGCTCGATACCGCCGCGCTGTGCGAGCGGCTGTCGCTCGGCGGTCTGGTGGTCGACGCCGTCACCGAGCTCGGTGCCGACATCCGCGACGTGGTGGTGGCGGAGATCCTGCGCACGACGCCGCACCCGCATGCCGAGCGCCTGACGCTGTGTGAGGTGCGCACGGGCCCGTCGCCGACCGTGCAGGTCGTCTGCGGTGCGACCAACATGCGGGCCGGCGACCGCGTCGCCTACGCGCCGCCGGGGGCGCTCCTCCCCGGTGGCCGGCGCATCGAGACGGCGGCCATCCGCGGCCTGCTGTCTGCCGGCATGCTCTGTTCCGAAAGCGAGCTCGGTCTGGCGGAGGAGCCTTCGCCAGGCATTCTCATCCTCGCCACCGAGGCCCCGCTCGGCGAGCGCGTCGGCGCCCATCTCGGTATCGAGGACACCGTCATCGACATCGATGTGACCACCAACCGCGGTGATTGCCTGTCGATCCTCGGCGTGGCGCGCGAGATCGCCGCGCTCACGGGGCAGTCGCTCCAGCGCACGCGCAGCCGCCTGCGCGAGCGCGGTGGTCCGACGGCCGAGGCGATTGCCGTCCGCATCGACGATGGGCGCGGCTGCCCGCGCTATGCGGCCCGTCTGGTGCGCGGTGTGACGGTCGGCCCGTCTCCCGACTGGGTGGTGCGGCGGCTGGAGGCGGTGGGCCTACGCGCCATCAACAACGTCGTCGACGTGACCAACCTGGTGATGATCGAGCGCGGCCAACCGCTGCACGCCTTTGACTACGACCGTTTGCCGCGACGCGAGATCGTCGTCCGCCGCGCCGGCGCCACGCGTTCCCTGCGCACCCTCGACGGCGTGGAACGCGCCTTGGCTCCGGACGACTTGCTGATCACCACCGGCGAGGAGGCGGTGGCGATCGCCGGGGTGATGGGCGGGGCCGAGAGCGAGGTGCGCGAGCGCACCACCAGCGTGTTGCTCGAAGCGGCCCACTTCGACTCGACCGGCATCGGCCGCACCGCCCGGCGTTTGGAGCTGCGTTCGGAGGCGTCGTTCCGCTTCGAGCGCGGCGTCGATATCGCCGGCGTCGCGGCGGCGCTCGATCGCGCCGCCGCGCTGCTGGCGACTCTCGCCGGTGGCGAGGTGGCGCCGGGGATCGTCGATGTCTATCCGCAGCCCGAGTCGCCGGCGGTGATCCACCTGCGACCGAAGCGCGTCGAAGACATCCTCGGCGTCGATCTCGGACGCACCGACATCACCGAGGCCCTCAAAGCACTGGGTATGACCGTCGGCGCGATCCGTCAGGGCGCCATGCCGGTGATACCGCCGTCCTACCGGTTCGACCTCGGGCGCGAGATCGATCTGATCGAAGAGATCGCTCGCGTCGTCGGCTACCACCGCGTCCCACCGACGATGCCGACGGGCGCCCTCGAAGGCGGCGTGCTGCCGGCGCGCTTGCACTGGGAGCGCGAGTTGAAGCGCGTGCTGGCGACGCTGGGGTTCTTCGAGGCCATCCCGCTGGCCTTTGCCTCGACGCGCGCCAACGCGCTCTTCCCTGGTCTCAACCCCGTCGGTACCGCGGTCGGGGTGGTGAATCCGATCAACCGCGACGAGCCGGAGATGCGTCGCAGCCTCATCCCGGGCCTGCTGCAGACGTGGCGCACCAATCACAATCAGGGCGCGCGGGGGCTCGCGGCGTTCGCTGTCGGACGCGTCTTCTGGCGTACCAGCGAGCTACAAGAAGCCTGGCGACTGGCCGGCGTGTTGGCGGGCGAGCTGCCGCGCCACGGCCTCGGGGCGGCGCAGACGGCGGCGTTCGCCGATGTCAAAGGTGTCGTGGAGAGCCTGCTCGAATCCATGCACCTGCTCGAGCGCGTCGCCTGGCAGCGGTACGGTGAGACACCCTTCCATCCCGGCGCGTCTGCCGTGCTGCAGTGTGCCGGTCTGACAGCCGGCGTCGTCGGTGCCCTCCATCCCGAGGTGGCTTTCGAGCTCGAGAGCGACGAGGTGTGCTGGGTGTTTGAGCTTGACATCGAGAAACTGCTTTCCTACTGTCCGCGCCAACGCGTTTTCACTGGATTGCCGCGCTTTCCAGCGGTCGTGCGGGACGTGGCGATCGTGGTCGACGAGGATTTTGCGTCGGAGCGAGTCGTGCAGTTCGTACGCCAGTGGCGACCCGGCCTGGTCGAGGATGTCGCGTTGTTCGATGCCTACACCGGGACACCGATTCCCGCCGGGAAGAAGGGGCTGGCGTACTCGATCGCCTACCGCGCGCCTGATCGCACCTTGACCGATGACGAGGTGAACGCGCTGCAGACGGAGCTGCGAGCCGCTTTGAACCGCGAGCTCGACGTCGCGCTGCGCGAGTAGTCGAGCTGCACCCGAGTGCGGAGGTGCCCGGTGGCGTTGACCAAGGCCGACATCGTCGAGCGGATCCACGAGCGCGTCGGATTCTCCAAGAAGGAGGCGAGCGAGGTCGTCGACTCCATCTTCGAGCTCATCAAGCGGCAGCTCGAGCATGGCCGGAAAGTCAAGGTGACCGGGTTCGGCAACTTCGTCGTGCACGAGAAGCGCCCGCGCCGGGGGCGCAACCCGCGCACCGGTGAGACCATCGTCATCCGCGGCCGCCGCGTGCTCGGCTTCAAAGCCAGCCCGATGCTGAAGAAGAGCATGAACCGCGAGCACTGACGCCATGGTCGCCAGCGCCCCCGAGCTGCCCGACAAGCTGTACTTCAAGATCGGCGAGGTGGCGAAGCTCGTCGGCGTCAAGCCCTATGTCTTGCGCTACTGGGAAACCGAGTTCGCCATGATCCGGCCCGGCAAGACGCGCTCGCAGCACCGCCTCTATCGCCGCCGTGATGTCGAGACCCTGCTCGAGATCAAGCGCTTGCTGCACCACGAGCGCTATACGATCGAAGGGGCGAAGCGACACTTGAAAGGGCTGGTGAAGTCTCACGTGCTGCCTCCGGAGCCGCGCCCCCAGCTCGCCCTGCCACTCGGTGAACGGACTTATCGGAACGCGCTGATTCGGCTGCAGCAGGATCTCAAAGCACTCTACGAACTGCTGCGCTGACCTGGCGCGATGAGCCGGCGGAGCCGAGTCTGTTTCGTCCGCTCCGTCACGCCGGTATCGCCGTGGGTTCCATTTCCGCACGCTTCCGTACGCTGCGACGGGAAACGACCGCGCCGTCGCCCAGATCGACTGGCATGGGGGTTGCTCTCTCCCGAGGCGATGACGCCGTTGACCCGGAACGTCGATTCGCCCCAGACCTGCAGCCGGGCCGAGGCGGCCTTCGGCATTCTGCGGACGCTCATGCGCGCCGAGCTGCTGTGGGCCGATTCCGGCTTATCGCTCCGGGCGTTGGTGGAGATCCCCAGAATCACGCCTCCGGTGCTGCGCCGGGCCGTGGCCCGCCTGGTGGCGGATGGGGTGATCGAGATCGACCAGGGCGCGCAGCGGGTTCGGCTCAGCGAGCAAGCCCGGCGTGACCTGGTGGCTGGACGACCGAAGCACTCCTGAAGCGCTGAGGAGGATCGCGGCATCGATCGCCCGTCACCGCAGCCCGCGCTCGAGTGCACGGGCCGTCGGCAAAGCCCGCGCTCATCCTCCGACGGGTTCATCCTTCGTCAAGCTCAGGAGAGCGGGAGGTGCTGGTGCCGCACGGCGTGCGGGCCGCCATTGACGGCCACTTCACTGCCAGGACCCCGGTCAGGCGGTCACGCCGCCGCGCAGCGCGCGGGCCGTTTCCGACAGCGCCGTGAGTTTGGCAGTGATAGCGGTACGGCCCAGCCCGCGCATGCCGCATCCCGGCTGCAGCCAGACGAGGTCGTGCGTGTAGCGCCGGAGCAGGCGCTCGAGCAGGGCGGTGAGCTGGTCGGTGGTCTCGATGTCCGGTGATGTGCCGTCGACCAGACCGAGGGCGAGCGGCTTACCTGCTCCGGTTTCGCTGATGGCGGCCAGCAGCGCGGGACGCCCGGCACAGTCGACGGCGATGACGTCACCGGGCAGGGAGTTGAGCTGCGCGTAACACGATCCGGCGTCGGCGCCGTAGGTAGCGACGATGGTCGTCGCCGCGCCGCCCGCGGCATCGACCAACGGCTCGAGCAGCGCGCGCAGCAGCCGCGCATCCTCTGGGCGAGCGAGCAGCAGGGGCTCGTCGATTTGAATCACCGGGGCCCCGGCGGCGACCAACGCGGTGACGTCCTGGGCGAGCACGGTGCTCAAATCGGCGGCCAGGTCGGCGCGGTGACGGTAGGCGGTAGTCGCGATCTCGGCGGCGTGCGCCAGGCTGTAGGGCCCGGTGAGCACGGCCTTGAGCGGCCGCTGCGCGTGCGCGACGCCGCGGCGAAAGGCCGCCACGACTGGCGAGTGGTGGCGGCGAACCTTGGCCTGCACCACCGGTCGAGCGGCGATGGAAATTCCCAGCGGCAAGGTCGCCGGCGGACCGGGTCGGACGCCATCGAGTGTCATCATCGGTGCGACGGCGTCGGCCCAGTTCGGTTGTCCGTCGGTGATGACGTCGAGCCCGGCGCGCTCCTGCAGGCGCAGCGCCGCGACGAGGTCGGCATCGCTCGGCGGCGCGGCGGCGAAGGGCAGGGCGCTGTGGTTGGCGCCGATCACGCGCATGGTGGATCGATAGCTGCCGCAGCCGCGGCGGACAAGCCGTTTGCGCGCCGCCGTTTGCGTGCGAGAATGCGCCGCATGTTCGAGGTCGCGGTGTTGGGCGGCGGGGTGATCGGCTGTGCGGTCGCGCGGCAGCTGGCGCGCGAGGGGCGGCGCGTGGCGCTGTTCGAGCGCCGCCGCATCGGCGGCGAGTCATCCGGTGCCGCGGCCGGCATGCTCGGTGTCCAAGCCGAGACCGACGACGAGCTGGTGCTGCGCATGGGCCTGGTCAGTCGACGGATGTTTCCCGAGCTCTTGGCAGCCCTGCGCGACGAAACTGGCGCCGCCATCGAGTTCTGGCCCCGCGGCGCGATTCACGCCTGCTTCAGCCGTGCCGACGAGAGCGCCATCGCCGCGCGCTGCAGTTGGCAGCGCGCTCTCGGAGCCAGCAGCGAGCCGCTCGGGCGGCGCCAGCTGCGCGCCATGGAACCGGCACTGAGCCGCCGGGCGCGTTCTGGGGTCTTGTTTCCGCTCGACGCCCGCATCGACAGTGCGGCGCTGACGGCGGCCTTGGCGCGCTCAGCCGCCGCCGCCGGTTGCGTCGTGCACGAAGGCGAGGCCGTCCGCTCGGTCGTGGTCGAAGGCGGGGCCGTGCGCGGGATCGCCAGCGCGACACGCCGCATTGCCTGCGAGGCAGTCGTCAACGCCATGGGTGCCTGGGCCGGGCGCGTTCCGGGTCCGATGGCGGTGCCGGTCGAGCCCGTGCGCGGCCAGATCGCGGTCGTGCAAGCCGCGGCGCCGCCGGTTCGCCATGCCGTGTACTCGGCCCGCGGGTACGCCGCGGCGCGGCGCGATGGCCGCGTTCTGCTCGGCAGCACGTGCGAAGCGGCCGACTTCGAGAAGCGCGTCACGGCGGGCGGACTGGGCAGTATCCTCGCCCACGGCCTCGACCTGTTGCCCGGGCTGGGCGGACTCCCGGTGGTCGAAAGCTGGTCGGGGTTGCGCCCTCGCTCACCCGACCGACGTCCGATCGTCAGCGCGCTGCCCTCGCTGCGCGGGTACTACGTCGCCAGCGGGCACCATCGGCACGGCGTCCTGCTCGCGCCGTTGACGGCCTTGGTGGTTTCGGCGCTGCTGCGCGGTACGCCGGACGAGTGGCAGGGAGCGCTGTCCCTCGAGCGCTTCACGGCGCCGCCGGCGGACCCGAACGCGTTGACCGCAACGTCCGTGCCCGATAGGGTTGAGCATTGACCGCTCGCCGAGAGACCCGACGCTCGACGCCTGTGCCGAAACGTTCCGCTCCGCCTGTGCGCACCGAAGGGTGAGGGGAACGCGTTTCTCGATCCACTGCCGACTCTACGCTGCCTGTGCTCGAATCCCTGCTCGCAACCATCGCCATCTACCGCCGCGCCTTCAGTCGTGGCGCGGTGCTGGCGGTGCGCAACTGGCCCGTGCTGCTGTCGGTGTTCGCCTACAGTGCCATCTTGGCCGCAGGCGCCTACGCGGGTGCGCTGTTCGGCATGCTTGGCGGCATGATCCTGTCGCTGCTGACCTCGGCCTGCCTGGGCTCGTTTCTCTATCTCGTCGAAATGATCGTGCGCACGAACAAGGTGACGTGGACGGACTTCAGCGCCAGTTTCGGCGTGTATTTTTGGGACGTCGTCGGTGTGACCTTCGCCGTCTGGCTCTTCTGGTTCGTGGCGACCCCGGCCCTGGCGAGCTTGCCGCAGGGGCCGGTGGTCGTGCTCGCCATCGAGCTCGTCGGCCTCGTCCTCTTCAATGCCGTGCCCGAGCTCATTTACCTCGGTCACCACGGCGTCCTGGCCCTGTTGGCGCGCAGCTACCAGTTCGTCGCCAATAACTGGATCGAATGGTTTCCGCCCAACCTACTGCTGATGGCCGGCTTGCTGGGGCTGTGGAGCGTGCCGGTCGGCGGCAGTTTGGCCCTGCAGATCGCCTGGATCGCGGTGCTGGCGCTGTTCCTGTATTTCGCCATGGTCGTGCGCGGATTGCTCTTCATCGAGCTCGACGGCACGACGCGGCGCGCCCGCGCCTTTCGCCACAAGATGGGCCGCTAGTCTAAGCTAACCTTGAGCTGAAAAAAAACCTCAACGCAGAGACCCAGAGGACACAGAGGCAGCGTGCATGAGTTCAAGCGCTGACTCATCCTCATCGTCAATTGGGTTTGGGGTGTGCACTCTCTCGACCCTCGTGCTCCGCGTTCTCTGCGGCCTCCGCGCCTCTGGTGTGCCAGGCAAAGCCTGGTCGTTCTAGTGACATGA
>CAYYWP010000199.1:0-8851 GCA_964475125.1 uncultured Binatia bacterium (SeqCode)
AGGGCGGCGTTCTTCACCGCCGTGCCGGCCGCCGCCAGCGCCAGCGCCGCGGTGCGCGCCTCGCGGCACAGCGCCGTCACCATGCTGTCGATCGACGTCACCGCGCCGGTATACAAACGGCCAGCCGCGCGTTCAACATTGGACGGCGCCGGCGCGAATCGCTACGAGCGGCGCAGCCACCGTGCCGCCGATGTCCGCTCCGCGCCTCACCCCGTTTCGCCAGGCCGTCTTCGCCCTCGGCGATCTGACGATCAACACCGCGCTGGCCTCGCTGACGCTCCTGTACGCGGCGTTCTTTCTCACCCAGGTGGCCGGACTGCGACCGGCCCTGGCCGGCTTGGTGCCGCTCACCGGCCGCGTCGTCGACGCCATCACCGATCCGATCATGGGCTGGATCTCGGATCGCACGCGCTGGCGCGCCGGTCGCCGCCGGCCCTACTTGCTCATCGCCGCGCTGCCGTTCGGCCTCAGCTTCGCGGCGCTGTGGGCCGATCTGCCAGGCACCGGGCAGGCGGGGCGCTTCGCCTACTACGCCACCATGTACTGCCTGCTGTCGTTGTCGATGACGGCGCTGGCGATTCCCTACCTGGCCTTGGTGCCCGAGATGGCGGTCGACTACGACGAGCGCACCTCGCTCAACACCTACCGCAACGCCGGGGCGCTGCTCGGCATCTTCGTCGCCGTCGGCATCCGGCCACTGGCCGAAGCCTGCGGCGGCGGGGCGCTGGGCTATGCGGCCGCCGGAGCGATCGTCGGCGCCGGGTTGGTCGTGCCCTGGCCGCTGGTCTACCGCGCCTCGTTCGAACGCGGCGAGTTTCGCCGCCGCTCCGCCGCCAGCGCCATGCTGCCGGAGTTGCGCCGGATCGCGCGCCACCGCACCTTCAGCCGGCTGACGGCCGCGTTCTTGAGCGGGCGCATCGCCATGGATCTGATCGGCACCCTGCTCATTCTCTACGTCAGCTTCTGGATCGGTCGCGCGGCGGCGTTCGAGCTGCTCATGGGGCTCTTCCTGCTCAGCGTCATGTTGGCGCTGCCGCTGTGGCTGCGCCTCGCCCGCGGGCGCGACAAGGCGCACATCTTCATCGCCGGCTCGCTCTGGTGGGCGCTGGCGAGCCCGCTCTTTCTCCTCGCCACGCCCGAGTGGCCGCTGTGGGCGCTGGTCGCCGCCGCCGCCGTGGTCGGGGTCGGCTACGCGGCGGTCGACGTCATGCCCTGGGCGATGCTCGGCGAAGTGATCGACGAGGACGAGCTGGCCAGCGGCGAGCGCCGCGAGGGGCTCTACAACGGCATCTTCACGTTCTTGCGCAAGTTGACCGGTGCGGTGGCGGTCTTCCTCACCCTCGGCCTCCTCGACTTGCTCGGGTTTGAGCGCGCAGGCGAGCAATCCGAAAGCGTGCGGCAGGCGATTCGCTGGCTCACGGCCGCGGCCCCGGCGCTGTTGCTCGCTGCCGGCGCGGCCGCGCTGTGGCGCTACCCGCTCACCCGCGCGGCCCACGCCGCGATCCGCGCCGAGCTGCTGGCGCGCCGCGGTTGACAGGCGCCGCGGCCTCGCCCAATGAGACGGCGCGATACCGCTCGGTCGGCAAGGAGGTCGAGATGCGCATGGTGATCACTCTGACTGCGGCCGCGCTGCTGGTGGCGACGGCTGGCGCCGCCGTGGCGCAACCGGCGGCCTCGCCGCTCGGCACCTGGTTGGCCGACGACGGCAAGAGCCGCGTGCAGATCAGCCCCTGTGGCGACCAGCTCTGCGGTACCGTCACCTGGCTGAAGAACCCGCTCGACGACGCCGGCAAGCCGCAAGTCGACAAGAACAATCCGGACCCGGCGCTGCGCGGCCGCGCGATCGTCGGGCTGCAGATCCTGCAGGGCCTGGTGAAGGACGACAGCGGGCCCGACCAGTGGGAGGGCGGCTCGATCTACGACCCCGAGTCCGGCAAGACGTACTCCTGCACGATCGCCCTGCAGGATGCCAACACCCTGCGCGTGCACGGCTACGTCGGCGTCGCCATGTTCGGCCGCACGCAAGTGTGGACGCGCGTCACCTGATGTCGGCGGAGCGTCCCGTTCGCCCGGCGCCCGTCGAAGGATGAGCGGCGAATTTCTGGGACAGGACACGAGGCTGCAGGCGCTTCGAGGAGGATCTCGCGATGGCCATAGCGGAAGGCAAGGCGGCGCCGGCGTTCACGCTCCCGGATGCCGACGGCAAGCCGGTGTCGCTCAAGGACTTCGCCGGCAAGGATGTGATCCTGTACTTCTACCCGAAGGACGACACCCCCGGTTGCACCAAGGAGGCGTGTGGCTTCCGCGACGACTGGAAGACGCTGCAGAAAATGGGCGTCGTGGTGCTCGGCGTCTCGGCCGACAGTGCGGCCTCGCACCAGAAGTTCGCCGCCAAGTACAAGCTCCCCTTCCCGCTGCTCTCGGATGCCGATCGCAAGGTCATGCAGCAGTACGGCGCCTACGGCGAGAAGATGATGTACGGCAAGAAGACCGTCGGCGTCATCCGCTCGACCGCCTGGATCGGCCCCGACGGCAAGGTGCGCAAGCACTGGGCCCGCGTCGCCAGCGCCGCGGAGCACCCGGCCAAGGTACTGGAGGCGCTTCGCGGCGGTCGGAGTTAGCTCGGGGCGACCGAAGAAGAGAAGGCATAAAGCAAAAGGCAAAAGGCAAAAGTCCCGGAGGGGGGCGGGGCACTTTTGCTTTTTGCCTTTTGCCTTCTCCTCTTCCTCTCCAATCCGCGCTGGCCGCGGATGGCCGGTGCAGTCGCTCGGCACTCTCCAGTCGCCGACCCCGTAGGTCATCGTCTCGAGCGTGTCCATGTCAGGCTTCCTTGTGCGGCGCCGGCCGTCGCGGCGCCGGCGCTGGCGCAATTGCCCGCCGCGACGGCGCCGTGCTAGCCGGGCCGGTGATGGATCCGTTTCGCAACCGCGTCGCGGTGATCACCGGTGGCGCCGGCGGCATCGGCCTGGCGCTGGCCGAGGCCTTCGCCGCGCGCGGCGCGGCCGTGGTGCTGGCGGATCTCGACGAAGCCGGGCTGGCGCGTGCCGCCGCGGCGCTGGCGCCGCGCGGGGCGGCGGTGCTCACCGTGCCGACTGACGTCAGCGCGCTGGACAGCGTGCAGGCGCTGGCGGCCGCGGCGCAACGCCGCTTCGGCGCCGTCCACCTGGTGTGCAACAACGCCGGCGTCGCGCTCACCGGCGAGCTGCACCGCGCCACGCATCGCGACTGGGTCTACACGATGAACGTCAACTTCTGGGGCGTCGTGCACGGCATCGAGACCTTCGTGCCGCTGTTGTTGGCGCAGGGGCAGGGCGGGCACGTGCTCAACACCGCCTCGATGGCGGGCCTGGTCGGCATGCGCGGCCTCGGCGTCTACAGCGCCTCGAAGTTCGCCGTCGTCGGCCTCAGCGAGGCGCTGCAGCGCGAGCTGGCGCCGCTCGGCATCGGCGTCAGCGTGTTGTGCCCGATGGTGGTCGACACGCCGATCAACGAGAACTCGGAGCGCCTGCGCCCGCCGGCGCTGCGCAACCAGGCGCCGCCGGGGCCGCCCGCCGGCCAACTGGCCGGCCCGGTGATCGGCCCGCAGGAGGTGGCGCGCCGGGTGGTGCGCGGCATCGAGCGCGGCGACCTCTATGTTCTCACCCACGCCGCGCAGCGCGACATCCTGCGCCGGCGGGCGGCCAGGCTCGAGGCGATGTTCGAGGAGGAACGCTGGTGAAGGATCTGTTCTCAATCGCAGGCAAGGTCGCCCTGGTGACCGGCGGCTCGCGCGGCATCGGCCTGATGATCGCGCGCGGCTACGTCGAGCACGGGGCGACGGTGTACATCTCCTCGCGCAAGCGTGAGGTGTGCGACCAGGTGGCGGCCGAGCTGTCGCGCCTGGGCCCCTGTCATTCGCTGCCGGCCGATCTGTCGACCGAGGCGGAGTGCCGCCGGCTGGCGGCGGAGCTGGCGCGGCGCGAGCCGGCGCTGCACATCCTGGTCAACAACGCCGGCGCCAACTGGGGCGCGCCGTTGGAGGAGTTTCCCGACAGCGCCTGGGACAAGGTGCTCGCCCTCAACCTCAAGAGCATCTTCCACCTGACGCGCGCCTGTCTGCCGCAGCTCACCGCCGCCGGCACCGCCGCCGATCCGGCGCGGGTGATCAACATCGGCTCGATCGACGGCATCCGCGTGCCGGTGGTGGAGACCTACGCCTACTCCTCCAGTAAAGCCGCGCTGCATCACCTGACGCGCGTGCTCGCCGTGCGCCTGGCGCCGCAGCACATCACCGTCAACGCCGTCGCGCCGGGGCCCTTCGAGAGCAAGATGATGCACGTGACCCTCGAGCGCCTGCGCGACCATATCATCGCCAGCTGCCCGCTCGGCCGCATCGGCGAGCCGGAGGACATGGCCGGCGTGGCGATCTACCTGGCCTCGCGCGCCGGCGCCTACGTGACCGGCACCGTCATTCCCGTCGACGGCGGGATCACGGTGCGGCCGTCGTGAAGAGAGGACCGTTTCCGCGCCAGTCCTCGGTCGAGAATCGGAAAAGGCAAAAGGCAAAAAGCAAAAGGCAAAAGGCAAAGGTTCGGAAGAGGGCTGGGATTTCGCGTCAATCCTCTTCGATCGACAGGGCCTGGCGCGGGCAGCGGCGCACGGCTTCCTCGACCTTGCTGCGCAACTCCTCCTCCGGGTGCTCGGTCTTCAGCCGCAGCGTATCGTCCTCGAGCAGCTCGAAGACTTCCGGACACACCTTCATGCAGATGGCGTTGGCCTCGCAGAGGTCGTAATCGACGCGGATTTTCATGCGCTTCCTCCACCGCCCGACAGCAAGAAGGGGATGCAGACCCCGGCACCGGCTGCTGCTACGACCCCTGTGGGATGTACGGCAACCACGCGAGAACCGGCTCGAGGCAGACGTCGATGGCTTTTTGGTTTCGCGCTGGGTCGGTGAGGAGTTGCGCCTCCGGGACGGGCTTGAGCTCGTCGTCGAACACCCCCATCTCGATTTGGAAGATCGGTTGAATCCCACCGGTATTGAAGAAGACCTCCTGGTCGTCGAAGTCGAGGATCGACACCCAGAGTGACAGCGCGGTGATCCAGCCATGCGGGGCGCCGAAGGCGTCGGAGACCTCGACGTCGACGCCGTCCCAGCGGGCGAACCCGTTGCTGAACGGTGCGGATACCACGGCGATCGTGGGGTCCAGTAGGGCCTGACAACCGAGTTCAGTGCCGACCTGGTGCAACGCCTGACGGCGCACGGTGGTGTAGCGCGCTGCATCGCGCCGACCGGTGTGCGGGTCGAAAGCGCCACCCAGTTGTTGCGTTGCACGCCGGTACGCTGCCACCGTCTGTTCCGCCGGCACAACGTGGTACTCGCCTCGCTTCAGCCTGTCGACCAGCAGCGCTTCAAACGCTGCCAACCTTGCGGGCTCGTCGGGCAAGCTCGCCTGCGAGTCGAGCGGCAGGAGACACAGGGCTCGCACCTGGACGCGAAAATCTCCCGCCGCCGGGCGCAGCGCCGGCACTGGCTTGGGGGTCGTTTGGCAGCCCAGAAGGGCGAGGGCACCGAGGCTCGCCAGCACAGTCCCGCGGGGGCGACGCCGGATCATGACAACCGCCGGATAGACGAGTGCCAGCTGAGTCGCAACCGCTCCACTTGCGTCCCGGGCGTCTCGACCTGCAGAGTAGCGTCGCGGGGTGAAGACGGAGAGCCGCATGTTCGGCGAGGCGTCGAAGCAGAAGAGCCAGGCGAGTGTGTGCGGGCCTCGTGCGCTTCGCCGCCTGTGCTTCGACCAACTCGCATTGGAGCCGTCCGCCGCGCGGGCGTGGCGGGATCGCTGGTGGACCTTGGCAACGACTCCTCGCTGGTCGCCATCGAGGACGGATCGAGCGATCGTCGAGGCCCATCTCGCCGAGGGCAGCGTGACCGAGGCGCAACCGTGACCTGCCCATCGCGGACTGGCACGGTTGCGCTGGCGTTCGCGCTGTGCGTGGTGACGCGCGCAACTGCAGACGATTTCAACCCTTACGTCATCCCGCGGGAACAATTCGCGACGCGTGTTCACACCATCGCTCTCGTCCCAGTCAGCCTGCCAGCCGAGGCGCCAAACCCGGAAGCGGTGGGCAGCTTGATCGAGGGCATGGTGGCGGAAACGGTACGCGCCAAGGGCTACGCCGTCGTCGACTCGAGTGTGTGGGCCATAGTCTGGCGCCGCATGTCGGAGCAGGTCGGCGGCACGTACGACCCGATGACCGGGAGTGTGCGCCAGGAGGCGTTCAAGGCGGTCTGGGAACACACCAGCCGTGAGCTGGCGCGACTTCACGGAGTGGATGCGATCCTGACAGCGTCCGTCAGCCAAGGCCGGGCGCCGTTCGGTCGCGACTTCTTTAGCGGATACGCCACCTGGGACGAATGGCTGACGTGGCGCGGCGAGCGGATCGGTCCGCACATCATGCACACGCCGCAGCTCGTACTCGGAACGTACCAAGACATCGTGATCCGTGACCTCGCCGGGACAAAGTTGTACGGGATCTCGGTGGGAATCCAGTGGACGACCGTTTACATCGCGCGGGGCTACGAGCGCAGGCCGCTCGGCGAGTTATATAGTCCCGCCCATTTGCGTAAGGCGATTGACACTGACCTCGAACCACTCATCCACGCGAAAGGGAAGAGTGCGCCATGAAGCGCGGTTCCAAGGCGCCATCGCCGGCCGGATGCGCGGGATGAGCTTTCGGCGCGGCTCGCGCATCAGCCGCGGTGACAGTGCAAGGGGAAAGGAGAGCCCGCCACATGTCCACCATCCGTAGCAGCGAGTGCGACGGCGGCGTGCGCGTCTTGACGCTCGAGCGGCCGCCGGCGAACGCGATCAATGAAACCCTGCTCACCGATCTGCTCGCCGCCCTCGCCGCCGCCGGCAGCGATGAACGCGTGCGCGCCATCGTGCTCACCGGGGCGGGGAAGTTCTTCTGCGGCGGCTTCGACCTCGGCCAGTTGGAGCGCCGGGTCGAGGAAGAGGCGCGCGACAACCTCCTCTACCGCAGCTTGTTCCGCGATGCCTTCACGGCCCTGTTGAGTTTCGCCAAGCCGACCATCGCCATGCTCAACGGCCACGCCATCGCCGGCGGCCTGGTGATGCTGCTGGCCTGCGACTACCGCCTGGGACTCGACGGCGACTACAAGATCGGCCTCAACGAGGTGGCGATCGGCGCCGCCTTCCCGCGCGCCGCGCACGAGATCGTGGCGCTGCGCCTGACCCACGCCCAGGCCAGCGAGCTGATGCTCGGCGCGGCCCTCTACCCGGCCGCGCAGGCGCTGCGCCTCGGCGTCGTCGACGAGCTCCTCCCGGCCGCGACCTTCCACGACACCGTCCTGCGGCGCGCCGCGCGCCTGGGCGCCTTCCCCCGCCAGGCCTACGCGCACACCAAGGCGCGCCTACTCGAGCCAGCCCTGGCCCGCATCGGCAGCGAGCCCGCCGCCGAGGTCGCGCACACCGCCGCGGTCTGGGCCAGCGACGAGAGCAGCGCCGCGCGGCTGAAGCAGAGAGAGAAGCTCGGTTTGGTGAAGAGTTAGGAAAAGGCAAAAGGCAAAAAGCAAAAGGCAAAAGTTTCGGAGGGGGCGGGGCACTTTTGCCTTTTGCTTTTTGCCTTTCTCTCTTCTTGCCCCGGGCCGCCGAGCAAATCCCGGCAAATCCCATCCCCTACCAGAACGGTCCCCACATCCCCCAGTCCATCGCCGCATCCTCGTTCATCTCTGCGGCTTCGACCCGCTCCTGGGCGATCTTCTGTTGGATGGCGAGCTGCTGGTAGCGCGCGTACTGCGCCTGTGTGCCGGCGTACAGGCACTTGCAGAACTCCGCGTCGGCGTACAGATGCACGACCTCGCCGTCCGGCTTGACGCGCGAGAAGAACTTGCGCTGCGGCATGGCCTGGAGCTTGGTCAGCTTGTCCGGGCTGTTGGCCGGCCGCATGGTGAAGCCGGCCGCGGTGAGGGTCGTCTCGACGTCCTTGGCCTCCTGCTTGCGAAAATACGAGCAGCCGGTCAGGAGGGCGGCGGCGACGAGCACCACGAGATACGGCCGAAGTGAACGCATGCCGATGCCTATACACGATTCCCCGCCGCCGTACACCGGGCGCGAGGCCGGCCGGAAGGGCGGCTGATGTCGCGCGCGACCGGTGCGCCCGGCGAGTCTTCGCCGCAGCCGGGCGACAGCGATCGCGACCTCGGCCGCTGGGCCGGGCGCCAGGTGGCGCGCCGCTTCGTCTCGCCGGATGGCTTCGTCGTCCTGGTCGGCAAGAGCGGCGAAGACAACGACATCCTGACCTTCAAGCTCGCCGCCGGGCGCGATTTCTGGCTGCACGTCGCGGCCGATTCGGGCTCGCACGTGGTGGTACGCAATCCCGCTGGAGTCGCCAGCCTGCCGCGCGCCACGGTCCAGTTCGCTGCTGGCCTGGCCGCCGGTTACTCGAAGCTGCGCGGCGGCGGCCGCGTCGCCGTCCACCTGTGCACCTGCGCCGAGGTCAGCAAACCGCGCCACCTGCCGCCCGGCAAGGTGCAGATCGAGCGCTATCGGACCGTGCATGCGCCGCCGCGGCGGGAATAAGGAAGAAAGGGAAGGCAAAAGGCAAAAAGCAGAAGGCAAGAGTTCAGAGGCGAGCGAGGCACTATTGCCTGCTCTGCTTGTTCGCGAGCGAGGATCGCCGCCGCCGCGCGGCTGTGGTCGAAGAGCACCTGTCGCGCATTGCGCGCGATCCCATCGGACCCTTAGCGGGCGAAGGCCGTGCCGGCGTAACGGGCGCGGAATTCCGCCTCGCCGGCGCGAGCCGTAGCTGCGGCACCTGTGGCCGCCGGCAGCGCAGGGCGCTGCCC
>CAYYWP010000200.1:0-2805 GCA_964475125.1 uncultured Binatia bacterium (SeqCode)
TTCCGACCTTTTGCCTTTTGCCTTTTGCTTTATGCCTTTTGCCTTCTCCGCCTTTATCCGCGGCACCTCGATTGCTCTCTGCCGAGGAGCGTATGATCGAGCTGACGAATCTCACCAAGCGCTTCGCCGCGGCGACGGCCGTCGACGGCCTGACGCTCAGCGTCGGCGCCGGCGAGATCTTCGGTTTTCTCGGCCCCAATGGAGCCGGCAAGACGACGACGATCCGCATGATGATGGGCCTGCTGCAGCCGTGCGCCGGGGCGGTGGCGCTCGGCGGCTTCGACCTGCAGCGCGAGCCGCTGCGCGCCAAGGAGCTCTGCGGCTTCGTACCCGACCGGCCGCACGTCTACGACAAGCTCACCGCGCTCGAGTACCTCGACTTCTGCGCCGACCTCTACGGCGTCGAGGCCAGCCACCGCCCGCAGCGCCAGGCACGGCTGCTCGAGCTCTTCGATCTGGTGGAGTGGCGCGATGAGCTGGCCGAGACCTATTCGCACGGCATGAAGCAGCGCCTGGTGATGGCCGGGGCGCTGATGCATGCGCCGCGCATCCTGATCGTCGACGAGCCGACCGTGGGCATGGATCCGCGCGGCGCCCGCCTGCTGCGCCAGTTGTTCCGCGACCTCGCCGCCGCCGGAGCGACGGTGTTCATGTCGACCCACAGCCTGGCCACCGCCGAGGCGCTGTGCCACCGCATCGGCATCATCCAGCGCGGTCGACTCGTCGCCCTCGGCCCGATCGAGGCCCTGCGCGCGCAAGTCGGTGGCGCCGATGACGCCTCGCTGGAGCAGGTCTTCCTGCAGCTCACCGGCGCCGGCGCCGAGCCGGCCGACGCCGCGCGCGCCGTCACCCACTCCTGAGAGAACAAGGCTTTCAGCGCAGAGGCGCGGAGAATGCGGAGAACTTCTCGGTTGGGGGTTACATCCACGGTGATGCAGATGAGTGACCGTTCGGATCCCGACTCCGCCACCTCCGTGGCCTCGGTGCGTCTGTGTTGAGAGTCTTTTTCGTGATCAACGCTGAGCATGGCTGGCGCCGGTATTGCCCATCGCGGCACCGCTGACGGCGTGCGCGCGCACGCCGGGACCGCCACTGCCGGCACCTGGCAGTTGCTGGCGCCGCGCCGGCTGGCGGCGCGCAATCGCTGGCGGCGCCTGTCGCGCGCCGGGCGCTGGCGCCTGGCGGGGCTGGTGCTGTTGGCCCTCGCCTTCGGCGCGGCGGTGTTCGCCTTCTTCGCCCGCGCGCTACGCTACTTCCTCGCCGTCCCCGAGTTCGGCCCCGTGCTCACCTACAAGCTGCTCGGCATGGTCTTCGTCACCTTCTTCTCGGTGCTGCTGTTCTCCAACATCGTCGCCGCGCTCTCGACCTTTTTTCTCGCCCGCGACCTCGACCGGCTGGTGGCCGCACCGGTGTCGGCACGGCGGCTGTTCTATGCCCGCTTTACCGAGACGGTGCTCGACTCCTCCTGGATGCTCCTCCTCTTCGCCCTGCCCGCCTTTCTGGCCTACGGCGTCGTGCACGCCACCGGACCGGCCTTCTACCTCGCCACGGCGATCATCCTGCCACCGTTCGCCGTCATCCCCGCCGCCCTCGGCGTCACCATCACCGCGGCGCTGGTGAACCTCTTCCCGGCCCGCCGCACCAAGGACGTTCTGGTGCTGCTGTCGGTGGTCGCGGTGGCGTTGCTCTACCTGCTCTTTCGCCTGATCCAACCCGAGCGCCTGGTGCGCCCCGAGGGCTTTGCCGACTTCTCCGCCTTCCTCGTCGCCATGCGCGCGCCCGACTCTCTGCTGCTGCCCAGCACCTGGGCGACCGAGGCGCTGTTTCCCCTGCTCGGCCTGCGCGAGGGCCGGCCGCTGTTCTTCGCCGCGCTGTTGCTGAGCAGCGCGGCGGTGGCGGTCCTGGCCGCCGAAGTCGCCGTCACCCGGCTTTTCCTGGCCGGCTGGACGAAGGCACAGGAGGGTCGTCTGGCGCGGGTCGCGGGCATGGCCCGGTGGGAGCGCGCCCTGCGCACCGTCATCGCCGCGGCGGCGCCGCCGACCCGCGCCCTGGTCGTCAAGGAAGTGAAGGTATTCTTCCGCGACACCAGCCAGTGGTCACAGCTCATCCTGCTCGGCGCGCTGGTGGTGGTGTACGTCTACAACTTCAGCGTCCTGCCGCTGGCGGGCGGCCCGCTCGTCACCTTCTACTTCAAGAACGTCATCGCCTTTCTCAACCTGGCACTGGCGGCCTTCGTCAGCGCCGCGGTGGCGGCGCGCTTCGTCTTTCCGTCGATCAGCATGGAGGGGCGGGCGCTGTGGCTGCTGAAGGGCGCACCGCTGCCGGCGCGGCGGCTGTGGTGGGCGAAGTTCTGGGTCGCGGCGCTGCCGCTGCTGGTGTTCGGCGAGCTGCTGGTGCTGGCGACCAACTCCTACCTCGACGTCATGCCGTTCATGACCTGGCTGTCGGCCCTCACCCTGGGCGGGATGGTGTTCGCCATCGTCGCCCTGGCCCTCGCAGTCGGCGCGGCCTACCCGCAGCTCGACGCCGACAACGCCGCCCGCGTCGCCGCCAGCGCCGGCGGGCTGGTGTACATGGTGCTCAGCCTCTCGTTCATCGGCGCCGTGGTGGTGCTCGAAGCCTGGCCGGTATACGTGCTGTTCTCCAGCCGCTTTCGCGACCAGGCCTTGTCCTGGCCGAACCAGCTCTCCGTGCTCGCGTCCTTCGCCGCCGTCGTCGTCCTCATCGCCGGCGTCCTGGTCACCGCCACCCGCCTCGGCATCCGCCACCTGCAGCGCATCGAGTAGGCACCAGGCGATGAGTGGA
>CAYYWP010000200.1:2905-8845 GCA_964475125.1 uncultured Binatia bacterium (SeqCode)
CGCCATGGCGGCGATTCTCGGACTGGCGCATGATCTGCCGGCGCGGCAGGCGGTGGGGGCGGTCGAGCGGCCGATCGCCGTCGAGCGCGGCGGTCCGTCGGACCTGGCGCGGCCGGCGGCCGAGCGCGTTCTGCGCCAGGTCGGTCTGACGGCGGCCGACCTCGACCTCGTCCTCTTCGCCACCATGACACCGGATGTGACGTTTCCCGGTGCGGCCTGCTACCTGCAGGACAAGCTCGGCTGCGGCACCACGGCGGCGCTCGACGTGCGCGCCCAGTGCGCCGGATTCCTGACCGGGCTGATGATCGCCGAATCGTTCCTCAGCGCCGGGCTGTACCGGCGCATCCTGCTCGCCGCTGCCGAGGTGCACTCCTCGGGCCTGGACTACTCCGCCGCCGGTCGCGAGGTGGCCGAGCTGTACGGCGACGGCGCGGCGGTGGCGGTGCTCGGCGAAGGAATCGGCGCCATCGAGGCCGTGGTCTGCCAGACCGACGGGCGTCACCACGAGCGCTATTGGATCGAATACCCCTCCAGCCGCCAGCATCCGCTGCGCATCACGATCGACGATCTCGGCGGCGGCCGTCACTACCCGCGCCTCGATCGCGCCCACCTGAGTGCCTTCGCCGAGGCGCACCTGCCGGCGATCGTCCACGCCACCCTGGCCCGGGCGGCGCGCGCCATCGACGACATCGATGCCTTTCTCTTCAGCCACGTGCTGCCGGGCATCAGCGAGCGCTGCGCCGCCATCGCCGGCGTGCCCTCGGCGCGCCTGATCGACGCCGGAGCGGCCCACGGTCATCTCAGTGCGGCGACCCTCCCGGTGGCGCTCAGCGAGGCGCTGACCAGCGGACGACTCGGGCCGGGCGCGCGCATCTGCCTGGCCGCCTGCGGGGCGGGCTACGCCTGGGGCGCGGCGGTGGTGCGCCTCTGATCGGTCGGGGAGAGACGATGCCCAACGCGCACATCACCGGCATCGGGCGCTATCTGCCGCCGCGCCTGGTCACCAACCAGGATCTGACCGCGCACATGGACACCACCGACGAGTGGATCGAGCAGCGCACCGGCATCCGGGCGCGGCGCTATAGCGACGGCAGCGTCGGTGCCGCCGACATGGGCGCGCTGGCGGCCGAGGCGGCGCTGGCGCGCGCCGGCTGCCGCGCCGAGGAGCTCGACTGCGTCCTCTTCGCCACCCTCAGCCCCGACATCGACATGCCGGCCAGCGCCTGCGTGCTGCAGCACCGCCTCGGTATCGGCGGCATGCCGGCCTTCGACGTGCGCAATCAATGCACCGGTTTCCTCTACGCCCTGGCCACCGCCAACGCCTTCATCAAGAGCGGGCGTTTCCGGCGCATCCTGATCGTCGGCGCGGAGGTGCATTCGACCGGCATCGACATCACGACGCGCGGCCGCGACGTGGCGGTGATCTTCGGCGACGGCGCCGCCGCGGTGGTCGTCGAGCCGACCGACGACCCGAGCCAGGGCATCCTGCACACGGCCTTGCACGCCGAGGGCAAGTTCGCCGAGAAACTATGGCTCGAGTGCGCCGCCTGGCGCGAACGCCCGCGCCTGAGCGCGGCGATGTTCGATGCCGCCGGGCCGCGCGTCTTTCCGCGCATGGAGGGCCGCTACGTCTTCAAGCACGCCGTCGAGCGCTGCACGGAGGTGATTCGCGAGGTCCTCGCCGCCGGCGGCTACACGCCCGACGACGTCGCCCTGCTGGTGCCGCATCAGGCCAACCTGCGCATCAATCAATTGGTGGCGATGGGCTTCAACTGGCCGGAGGAGAAGGTGGTCAACAACATCGTCGACTACGGCAACACCACCGCCGCCTCGATCCCGCTGGCGCTCTGCGATGCGCTCGAGGCCGGGCGCGTGCGCCCCGGCAACCTGCTCTGCTTGGCCGGTTTCGGCGCCGGCTTCACCTGGGGCGCCATGCTGCTGCGCTGGTGATGGCGGCCGCAACGCCTCGCCTCGTCTTCGCCCCAATGGTCGCCGCCGATCTCGCCGCGGTGATCGAGATCGAGCGGCAGGCGTTCGCCACCCCATGGACGCCCGGCCTCTTCCTGCACGAGCTCCGGCTCGACTTCTCCCGCCTCGAGCTGGCGCGCCGCGCCGGCGCCGGCGGCGAGGTGGTCGGCTACGCCTGCTGGTGGCTGATCGGCGACGAGGTCCACATCCTCAACCTCGCCGTCTGCCCCACCGCGCGCCGCGGCGGCGCCGGACGGGCGCTGGTGCAGCGCGTGCTCGACGACGCCGCGGCGCGCGCCGCCCGCAGCGTCAGCCTGGAAGTGCGCCAGGAGAACACCGCCGCCGTGGCCCTCTACCGCGCCATGGGCTTCAGCCCCATCGGCCTGCGGCGCAACTATTACGGGCGCGGCGAGGACGCGGTGATTATGGAGCGGAAACTGTACAACGAAAAGGGCGTCACCGGTAACCGGTAACCGGTCACCAGCTTTCAGCGCCTGTTGCCTTACTGGTCACTGGTCACTGGTCACCGGTCGCTGATCACGGTCACTGGTCACCGGTCACGGTTACTTGCCACGGCGCCCTTCCGCACGGTCTCGTCTTGATTCGCCGTCGGGTGCAGAGTATAGCCGCCGGGAGCGTGTGATGATGAAGCAGCATCTCGACCGGGCCGGTGACGGCAGTGGGTGGCGCTGGCGGGCGGGGGATGAGACACCGGCTTGAGAGCCTGCTTCAGCACGCATTAGACCGAGCCAAACAGGGGGGAGCGCTGAAGTTGGACAGCCTCCCCCCTTTGCTTTTCGAGGTGCCCAAGGACCCCGCCTTCGGCGACCTGGCCTCGACGGTCGCCCTCGGCCTGGCCCGCCAGGAGCGCAAGGCGCCGCGGCAGATCGCCGAGGTCATCGCCGCGCACCTGGACGATGCCGACGGGCTGCTGAGTGGGGTGGAGATCGCCGGACCCGGCTACCTCAACTTCCGCTTCTCGCCGCGCTTCTGGTCCGCCTGCCTGGCCGAGATCGAGCGCGAGGATTTCGCCCGCCCGCAGCTCGGCGCCGGGCGGCGCGTGCTGATCGAGTTCGTCAGCGCCAACCCGACCGGCCCGCTGCACGTCGGCCACGGTCGCGGCGCCGTGCTCGGCGACGCGGTGTCGCGCCTGCTGGCCTTCGCCGGCTACGCCGTGGCGCGCGAGTACTACGTCAACGACGCCGGCAAGCAGGTCGCCACGCTCGGCCGCTCCGCCTACGCGCGCCTCCTGCAAGCCTGCGGCGCCCAGGCCGAGCTCCCCGAGGACGGGTATCCGGGCGAGTACCTGCGCGATCTGGTGGCGGCGCGGCGCGAGGGGCTGCTGGCCGAGATCGCCGCTGCCGCCGGCGCCGCCGCGGCCACGGCGCCGCTGGACCTGCTCCGCGCCCACGCCGAAGTGGCGACGGCGATCTGCGCCCGGCGCACCGCCGAGTGGCTGCTCGAGCAGATCAAGGACGACATGCGCGCCCTGGCGGTCGAGGTCGACCATTTCGTCAGCGAGCGGGCGCTGCACGACGGCGGCGTGGTCGAGCGCGCCCTGGCGGCCCTGGCCGAGCGCGGCTTCCTCTACGAACAGGACGGCGCCCGCTGGTTCGCCGCCTCGCGCTTCGGCGACGAGACGGATCGCGTCGTGCAGCGCAGCGACGGCGAGCTCACCTCCGTCGGCGCCGACATCGGTTACCACGCCGACAAGCTGGGGCGCGGCTTCGATGAGCTGATCGACGTGTGGGGCGCCGACCACCACGGCTACATCCCGCGCGTCGCCGCCGCCCTGGCCGCGCTCGGCAGCGATCCGGCGCGCTTCCAGGTCCTGCTCGTCCAGTTGGTGCGCCTGACCCGCGGCGGTGAGCCGGTGCGCATGGGCAAGCGCAGCGGCGAGTTCGTCACCCTGCGCGAAGTCATCGACGAGGTCGGCGCCGACGCCACCCGATTCTTCTTCCTCATGCGCAAGGGCGACAGCCAGCTCGAATTCGATCTCGAGCTGGCGGCCAAGCAGTCGTCGGAGAACCCGGTCTTCTACGTCCAGTACGCGCACGCGCGCATCTGCACTCTGTTCAAGAAAGCCGCCGAGGAGCAGGTGGCGATCCCGAGCGCGGCCGACGCGTCGCTCGATCGCCTCGGCGAGGCCGAGGAGCTGGACGTGGTCAAGCTGTTGGCGCAGTTCCCCGATCTGGTCGAGGAGGCGGCGCGCGAGCGCGAGCCGCACCGCCTGGTGTTCCACTTGATCGAGCTCGCCGGCGCCTTCCATCGCTTCTACAACCGCCACCGCATCCTCGGCGTCGACGCCGAGCGGCGGGCGGCGCGGCTCTACCTGGCGCGCGCCGTGCAGCGCGTCGTGCAGCTCGGCCTCGGCCTGCTCGGCGTGCGCGCGCCCGAGTCGATGTGAGAGGGGAGAAGCCATGGCGGAGCGGCGCGGCAGCGGCTTGAGCTTCGGCCAACTGATCACCCTGACCTTCGGCTTCCTGCTCGCCTCGGTGGTCATCTTCGTCTTCGGCCTGTGGGTCGGCCGCGACCTCGCCGAGCAGCAGACGCTGCGCGAGCGCCAGGCGATGCGCGTGCCGCTCGGCCCGCCGCCGACGGCGCCGCCGCCGGCCCCCACCTACCCGCCGCGCCCGCCGACCAGCGCGGCGCGGCCGACGACGGTCCAACCCGCCGCAGCGCCGACCGCGCCACCGCGACCCACCGCCACCAGCCCGCGGCTGGCGGCCGCGACGCCGACCGCGGCGAGCGCCGCCTGGACGGTGCAAGCCTACGCGACCAATGACACCATGCGCGCCATCATGCTGGCGCGCACGCTGCGCGGCAAAGGCTACGACGCCGAGACGGCGACGCGCCAGATCGGCGGCGCCACCTGGTACACCGTGCGCGTCGGCCGCTTCCGCGACCGCGCCGCCGCCAAGGCGATGGAGGAGCGGCTGCGCCGCGAAGAGGGCTTGGAGGCGGCATCGGTGATCGCCCCATGAGGCCGGGATGACCGCCCCACCCTGGCCCGACTTCGACACCTTCGTCGCCCTCGCCGAGCGCGGCAATCTGGTGCCCGTCTACCGCGAGGTGCTGGCCGACCTCGACACCCCGGTGTCGGCCTTCCTCAAGCTCGACGACGGCGGCGATGCCTTCCTGCTCGAATCCGTCGAAGGCGGCGAGAAGTGGGCCCGCTACAGTTTTCTCGGCACCGCGCCCGAACGCGTCATCTGGTCCCGCGACGGCCAGCTCTACGACGGCGCGCCGGGCGGGCCCTTCAGCCGGCGCCCGACTGCCGACCCGCTGGCCGAGGCGCGGGCGCTGCTCGCCGCCTACCGGCCGGTGGCGGTGCCGGGCCTGCCGCGCTTCACCGGCGGTCTGGTGGGCTTTTTCGCCTACGACCTGGTGCGCCGCTTCGAGTGCCTGCCGAGCACGGCGCGCGACGAGCTCGACCATCCCGACTACTACCTGATGCTGGCCGACACGCTGGTGGTGTTCGACACCGTGGCGCAATCGATGAAGGTGGTGGCCCACGCGCGCGTCGATCCCGGCGGCGATCGGCGCGCCGCCTACGACGACGCCTGCGGGCGCGTCGAGCGGCTGGTGGCGCGCCTGCAGCGCCCGCTCGCCAGGCCGACGCCGGCGGCGCGCGGCGGCGCGGCCGCGCCGGTGCAGTCGAGCTTCGAGCCGGCCGCCTACCAGGCGGTCGTCGAGCGGGCCAAGGAGTACATTCGCGCCGGCGACGTCATCCAGGTGGTGCTGGCGCAGCGCTTCCGCTGCGCCCGGCGCGCCGATCCGTTCGACATCTACCGCTGCCTGCGCACCTTGAATCCGTCGCCCTACATGTTCTTCCTGCGCACCGGGCCGCGCACCGTGCTGGGCGCGTCGCCCGAGACCATGGCGCGCCTCGAGGGCCGCGAGCTCACCGTGCGCCCGATCGCCGGCACCCGCCCGCGCGGCCGCGACGAGGACCGCGACGCCGCCCTGGCG
>CAYYWP010000201.1:0-8825 GCA_964475125.1 uncultured Binatia bacterium (SeqCode)
GTGTGGCGTCATGTGACCGTCGGTGTCAGACGGCCATCTTGCGCCATGGTTGCCGCGCGCCACCCCACCGGGCAGCGCGCAGCGCTGCCGGCGGCCACAGGTGCCGCGGCTACGGCATGTCGCGGACGCTCGTTCTCAGCCGCGGGCTGTCCGTCCTACGCGTCGCCCGTGCGACGCGCCCGCGCCAGCAGCGTGAACAATGCCTCCGGGTCGATCGGCATGGCGGTGATTTCCACCGCCAGGGGCTGCAGGGCGTTCTCGATCGCCGCCGCCGTCAGCGGGGCGACGGGAATGACGCCGCCTTCGCCGGCCCCCTTGAGCCCGAGGGGATTGAGCGGGGAGGGCGTCTCGGAGTGCAGGATCTGGGTGGGCGGCGCCTCGGTAGCGGAAGGCAGTAGGAAATCCATGAACGAGGCGTTGCGCAGCTGGCCGTCGGCGTCGTAGTCGAGGTGCTCGTAGAGCGCGCCGCCGATGCCCTGGGCGATACCGCCCATCACCTGGCCGTCGACGATGACCGGATTCACCAGCCTGCCGCAATCATGCACGGCGACGTAGCGCAGATAGGTCACCACGCCTGTCTGCACGTCCACCTCCACCACCGCGGCGTGCGCACCGCTCGCCCAGGTGGGGCCGAACTCCGGGGAGTAGTAGGCGCTAGCCTCGAGACCGGGGCTGTCCCCCGGCGGCAGGAGTGGACCATCGGCCGGCCGGGGGGGCAGGAAGTTGGCGAGCTGAGCGATCTCGGGGTCGAAGGCGTATCGATCGGGACTGCACGCGGTGGCGATCTGGCGCAGGCTGAGCGAGCGCTCCGGCGCGCCGCGCGCGCGGACTCTCCCGTCGACGAGCTCGAGGTCGCCCGGCGCGACTTCCAGCATGTGCCCCGCCAGGCGCAGGGTCTTGGCGCGCACCTCATCCGCTGCCGTGGCGATGGCGTTGCCGCTGTTGACCACAGCCCGGCTCGCATAGGTACCGATCCCCCATGAGAAGGCGTCGGTATCGCCTTCGACCACCACCACATCGCTCGCCTCGACGCCGAGGCGCTCGGCGGCGATCTGGGCGAAGGTGGTTTCGTGCCCTTGGCCCTGCGAGGTCAGGCCCGTGGCGACGTAGACCTTGCCGGTCGAGGGCAGGATCTTGACGTGTGCCCCTTCGTAGGGACCGAAGCCGGTGCTCTCGACGTAGAAGGCGAGGCCGAGCCCGATGTGGCGGCCGGCGTCTCGCGCCCGCCGCTGCTCCTCGGGGAAGGAGGCGTAGCCGATGGCGTCGAGCAGGCGCTGCAACTGCTCGGCATAGTTGCCGCTGTCCATCGCCACCGGCATGAAGTCGGCCGTGTGCAGGCCGGGGCGCCGATAGGGAAACTCATCCGGCCCGATCAGGTTGCGGGCGCGGATCTCGGGGCGCGAAATCTTCAGCTCGTCGGCGAGGTGGTCGAGGGCGCGCTCGAGGGCGAAGCAGGCATGCGGCCGGCCGGCGCCGCGATAGGGGCTGGTCGAGACGGTGTTGGTGTAGACGGCGCGAAAGTCGACCTCGACGTTGGGAATACGATAGGCGCCGGCGATCTGGCAGGCGGTGACCACCGGCGTCGTCAGGCCGTACTGCAGGAACGCCCCGGTGTCGTGCAGGAAGCGGTCGCGAATCGCCAGCACGACGCCGTCCCGGGTGGCGGCGAGCTCGACGTCGTGGATCTGCTTGCGCTCGTGGTTCGAGCCGATGAAGTGCTCGCGGCGGTCCTCGATCCACTTCACCGGAGTATGGAGCTGCATGGCGGCCCAGCAGCAGAGGATTTGCTCCGGGTACGGGAACACCGCCTTGACCCCGAAGCCGCCGCCGCTCTCGGTGGCGATGACGCGCACCTTCTCCTCCGCCAGCCGCAGCAGCCAGGCCAGGGTGCGCTTGAGCGGGATCGGAACCTGGGTGTTGTCCCAGACCGTCAGGGCGCCCGCCCGCCGGTCGAAGGAGGCGAGGGTGCCGCGCGTCTCCATCGGCATGGCGGCACTGCGCTCCAGGGTGTAGCGGCGGCGAAAGACGACCTCGGCCTCGCGGAAGGCGCGCTCCGGATCGCCCACCACCTGGCGGATCTGGCCGGCGACGTTGCTGCCGACGTCGGGGTGGACGAGCGGGCTGGTCGCCGCCAGGGCCGCTTCCAGGTCGATCACGACCGGCAGCTCTTCGTAGTCGACCTCGATCAGCTCGGCGGCGTCTTCCGCCACGGCGCGGCTCTCGGCCACCACCATGGCGATCGTCTCGCCGACGAAGCTGACCTCGCCCTCGGCGAGCGGGCGCTGCATGCGCGCCTGCATGTGCTTGTAGGCGTAGCGCGGGTCCGGCTCGCCGTGCTGGCCGAAGAGGCACGGCGCCGGCGCGTTGACCGCTTGCACGTCGGCGCTGGTGTACACGGCGACCACGCCGGGGTACGCCCGCGCCGCCTCCGTCTGCAGCCCGCGCAGGCGCGCGTGCGCCACCGTGCTGCGCACGAAGGCGGCATGCAGCGCCCCCGGCGCGTCGACGTCGTCGACGAAGCGCCCGGCGCCGCGCACCAGGCGCTCGTCCTCGTTGCGCTCCACCGGGCGCCCGAAGACCCGCATCCCCGCGACCATCAGGCACCCCCGTACAGCGCACGCGCCGCCACGCGCACGGCTTCGACGATGTTGTTGTACCCCGTGCAGCGGCACAGGTTGCCGGAGATGGCGTGGCGGATCTCCCCCTCGTCAAGGTCGGCCCGCTGCCGCTCGTTCAGAAACGCGAAGACCGACATCAGGAAGCCAGGGGTACAAAATCCGCACTGCAGGGCGTGGCATTTGCGGAAGGCCGCCTGGATGGGATGCAGCGTGCCGTCGGCTGCCGCCAGCCCTTCCACCGTCATGACCTCACTGCCGTCGAGCTGGGCGGCGAAGAGCAGACACGAGCGCGCCGTGGCGCCGTCGAGCACGATCGTGCAGGCGCCGCAGACGCCGTGCTCGCAGCCGACGTGCACGCCCTTGTGGCCGAGCGTGTGGCGGAGGAAATCCGAGGCCAACGTGCGGGCCTCGACCGCGGCGCGTACCGGCTGGCCGTTGAGCCGGAACTGGACGTCGATCGGCATCAATGCCTCGCCGCCCGCCGCTGCGCCGCCAGGGCGCGCACGCGCTCCGGGGTGAGCGGATAGCGGCTGATGGCGACCCCGCCGAGGGCGTCCGACACGGCGTTGACCACCGCCGCGGGCGCCGACACCACGCCGCCCTCACCGATGCCCTTGAACCCTCCGGGGACCACCGAGGCGGGGGTCTCGATGTGGTCGACGATCATCTCCGGCAGATCGATGGCGGTCGGCATCAGGTAGTCCATGAAGCTGGTCGCCAACGGCTGGGCGCGGCGATCGTACATGTTCTCCTCGAACAGCACGGCGCCGATGCCCTGGGCGACGCCGCCGTGCACCTGTCCCTCGACGATGGTCGGATTGACCATGCGGCCGCAGTCCTTGACCACGACGTACTTCAGCAGGCGGATCGCGCCGGTCTCGGGATCCACCTCGACCTCGGCGACGTGCGTGGCATTGGGGAACATGAGCCCCGGCAGATCGTACGTCCCGGTGATCTCCAGGCCGGGATCTTCTCCCTCGGGGAGTCGGGCCGCGCCCTCGTACACCGCCAGGCGCGCGACCTGCTGCACGGTCATCCGTCGCGACGGCGCGCCGCGCACCGCCACGGCGCCGTCCTGCCACTCCACGTCGTCCAGCGTGACCTCCAGCAGGTGGGAGGCGATGCGCATGATCTTGTCGCGCATGCGCCCGCAGGCCACCACCAGGGCGCCGCCGGCTTGTACCATCGAGCGGCTCCCCCAGGTGCCCCAGCCGTACGGAGTCTTGCTGGTGTCGCCGAGGACGATGCTCACGTCCGCCAGCGGCACGCCGAGCTCGTTGGCGATCACTTGCGCGAAGGTGGTCTCGTGGCCCTGGCCGTGCGAGTGCGTGCCGAACATGGCGATCACGTGGCCGCTCGGATCCATGCGCAGGTGCGCCACTTCGTACGACGACACCGGCACGCCGATCTCCTGCCAGAACTTGGAGCCGAAACCGGTCTGCTCGTTGTACGAGGAGATGCCGATGCCGCGATGGACGTTGCGAGCCCGCAGCGCCTGGTGCTCGCGCCGCACCTCGTCGTAGCGCGCCAACACCAAGGCGCGCTCGAAGCACTCCAGGTAGGCGCCGGGCTCGTAGCGCATCCCGGTCACCGAGGTGTACGGGAACTGCTCGGCGCGAATCATGTTCTTGCGGAACAGCTCGGCGGGGTCGCGGCCGAGCTGGTGCGCCGCCAGGTGGATCAGGTGGTCGATGACGTAGACCGCGATTTCCGCCCCGACGCCGCGATACGGCGACAGCGGCGTCTTGTTGGTGGCCACGGCGAACATCGTGAAGGCGTAGTTGCGCACGTGGTAGGGGCCGGGAATCATCTGCGCGATCTCGATCGGCTCGTAGGTCGACGGGCAGATGAAGGGCGAGTAGGCGCCGGCGTCGGCCACGACCTCGGCGCGCGCGGCGAGGATCGTGCCGTCGCGATCGACGGCGATCTCGGCGTCGACGAAATCCTCCTTGGCGTGGTACGAGGCGGTGAACGACTCGAGGCGATCTTCCAGCCACCGCGCCGGGCGGCCGAGGCGCATCGCCACCCAGGCGGTGATCGGCTCCTCGGTATAAATGAGGCTCTTCTGGCCGAAGCCGCCGCCGACGTCGGGGGCGATGACGGTGATGTGGTGCTCCGGCAGGTGGAGCATGTTGGAGAGCTGCGTGCGCAGCACATGCGGAATCTGACTCGAGCTCCACACCTGCAAGCGCTTGCGCGACGGCTCGAACTGCGCCAGCACGCCGCGCGTCTCGAGCGGCACCGCCTGGTGGCGCCCGGTGATGAAGCGGTGGCGGATGCGCACCGCGGCGCGCGCGAAGGCACCGGTGACGTCGCCGCCCTCGCCGGCCATGTGGTCGAGGATGTTGTCGCCCCAATGCTCGTGCACCAGTGCCTGCGCCCCGGCGCGCCGCGCCTCATCGACGTCGGAGACCGGTTCGAGGTCCTCGTACTCGATCTCGACCAGCTCGAGCGCATCCTCGGCCATGTAGCGGGATTCGGCGGCGATGACCCCGATGGTCTCGCCGACGTAGCGCACCTTGTCGACCGCCAGCGGGTGCCAGCGCGAGAGCTTGAAGGTCGGCGAGTTGCTCGCCGAGTTCGGCATCAGGCCGACCGCCTCGCGCGTATCCTGGCCCGTCCAGATGCCCACCACGCCGGGCGCGCGGCGCGCCTGTTCGACGTCGATGCGCACGATGCGCGCGTGTGCCCGCTGGCTGCGGATGAATGTCAGCTCGACCATGCGCGGCAGGGTCAAGTCGCCGACGTACTCGCCGCGCCCACAGAGGAACTTCGGATCCTCGACGCGCTGGACCCGCGCCCCCATCATCTTCATCACGGCCATGACCGGTCCTCCCTCCTGTCCGCCTGCGGTGGGTACGCGCTCGGCCTCAGCGGCGGCGATGCCGCTTGAAGAAGTCGATCACGGCCCGATTGTGCTCGTCGGTGGAATCGAACAGGGTCGAATGTCCGCCGCCTTTGATCACGTATTTCTCGGCTCCGCGGATGCCCTCGTAGATGGCCTGCTGGCCGGCCCCTCCGGGCCCTTGATCCCACGGCGTCATGATGTCCTCGTCGCCGCCCAGTACCAGCGCCGGGGAGGTGATCTTCGGCAGCCACGGGCGCAGGTCCATGTCGATGATCGCCTGCCACGAGGCGGTGGCGCCGTCGAGCGTGTTGGAGTCACGCAAGATCTGCTGGATCTGGTCGGTGACGCCGGCGGCCTGCGGCGACTCGAGGAACTGCTTCGACACCGCCTGCCAGGTGATCAGCTCGGCGAGGATCCGGCTCGCCGGCCCGGCCGGGTCCATGCGGGCGATGTCGATCCAGTTCTTGAAGATCAAGCGCCCCATGCGGCCGAGCTTGGCGGCGGCGCAGTTGATCACCACCGACGTCGTGCGCTGCGGGTACTTGCCGGCGAAGACGGTGGCGACCATGCCGCCCATCGAGGTGCCGTGCACGTGCGCCTGATCGATGCCGAGGGCGGTCAGCAGGCCGGCGACGTCGTCGGCCCAGACCTCGATGCTGTAGGGCTGGCGCGGCTTGTCGGAGTCGCCGAACCCGCGCTGGTCGTAGTCGATGACCCGGAAGTGCTTGGAGACCTCGGGCGTGGCCGGGTCGAGGTTGTAGTGTCCGAAGCCGGCGCCATGGATCTGCACCACCGGCTCGCCGTCGCCGGTGATCCGGTACCAGAGGTTGGCGCCGTTGACGAGGATCTTTCCTTCCATCGTGGGTTCTCCTTCACGGGCATGTCAGACGCGGCACCGCGGCACGCATCGCCGGTCGCTGCGACGTCGTCGCCGGGCGAGACCGGCACCGGGTGCTATCCGTGACACGCAGACGCGTTAGCGATGAGTGGCCTCCCTGATGACGATCGGTAAACGCGCGCTCTCTACCCCGAGGCGACGGAATCGGTCAATGTGAAAGGGGCGCCGCGCCGGGCTCGCAAACCGCGCCCGGACGTGGTTGTTTGCCGGCAGGCGAAATGGTGTCGAGGAGGCGTCCATGAGCAACACACGCGAGTTCCGCCAGGAGCTCCAACAAGTGGTCACGGCTTTCGATCAGTCACGCCACCCGCTGATCGACAAATGGGCGGCCGGCGAGGTCAAACACGAGACGATCGCCGGGGCGATCAGCGAGATCTGGCACTGGATCAGCCACCTCATTCCCGAGGCGCTCTTCAACATCGCCTCCAAGGCGCCGGCGGACGTCATCGACATGGAGATGGAGAACTACCAGGACGAGCTCGACCCGGCGAATCCGCACCCCGAGCTGATCCTGCGCTTCGCCGAGGCGTGCGGCGTCAAACGCGCCGAGCTCATCGCCGGGCGCGGCCTGCCGACCACGGAGGCCTGGCGCGACTGGGAGCTGGAGGTGACGCGCCAGCAGCCCTGGATCGCCGGCTGCGCCGCCGTCCACATCTCGAGCGAGGCGCAGGAGCCGCGGCTCATCAACCGCATCCTCCCGGCGCTGCGCGAAACCTATCACTTCAGCGAGCACGACCTCGAGTTTTGGTGGCTGCACTCCGGCGCCGACATCGAGCACGGCGGCCGCGCCTTCGACATCCTCGCCAGACATTGCGACACGCGCGAGAAGCAGGAGATGGCGCTCCACTGGGCGCGCGAAGGCGCGCGCCGCAAGTACTTTTTCTGGGACGGCATCAATCTGCAGTATGAGATCGGGTACCCGTTGCGCGGCCCGGCGGCGGGCTAGCTGAAGGTTGTTAGGTTGTTACGTTGTTAGTTGTTAGTCAGAAAAAGTCAGAAACAAACCTAACAATATAACAACCTAGCAACCTGGCCGACAAGAGCTGTCACGGCACGCCGGCGACCATCTCCACCGGCAGCCCGTCGGAGCCGGTGAGCTCATCGGGCAGGGGCGCGGCGGGGAGGTCGGAGGCCGGGTCGAGGTCGATCGTCACCTCGCCACTGCCGACTTGCTGGTCGCTGCCGCGAATCTCGACGGTGTAGCGCCCGGCGGGGAACTGCTTGCCGTCGCGCCGGGTCAGGTGGAAGTAGCCGTGGCGGAAGGGATGTGTCGAGCGCTGTCGCACGGTGGCGCCCCCGGCTGCGGTGATGAGGATCTCGGCATCCGGTATCGGCGCGGCAAAGGCCGCTTGGATGATCAGGTGGGTGTGCGCGGGCTCGCCGGGGCGCGCCTGAACCCATTGGAAGGCGTCGCCGAGCGCGAACGGCGCGTCCAGACCGCTCGACGGCTTGGGTCGAAAGGCGAGCGTGCCGGCGAAGCGGATCTTCTGGAAGGCATCGTAGGCCATCCACATGAAGCCGTCCTCGCCCCATTTCCTTCCGAAGCTGTTCATGATCAAGACCGCCCCGGGCGTGCCGTCGGGCCCCATGACGGTATCGTCGTAACCGACGATGGCGATGCCGTGCTGCGCGCAGCCGCTATTGGTGGTGGTGCTGGCGATGCAGGCGATGGGGCCGTTGGCGAAGGTCTGCTCGGTGCAGCTCGGCTTGGTGGGCGTCGGCGCCGGGGTGGGGCAGCCCGCCGGCAGGTCGAAGACGCCGCCGGTGTAGCTTGGGAACTCCCACGGCACGTAGATCGACGTCTGCACGACGTGTCCGAGGGTGATCCAGCCCTTGATGTCGGTGAGCACCGTCGGGCTGTCGGCGTGGTCGATGAGACACCAACTGCCGATGTGCAGATCGGTGTCGAAGGTCTGGTTGATGTCGACCTGATCGAGGCATGAACAACTCGGCGAATACGGGATCTCCGCCAGGCTGGGCGCCCGGTTCGCCACCAGGTAGTCGAGCGTCGTGCTCGGCGAGGTGCCGCTGGGGCACGTCGTGCCGTCCTGATTGAGCACCCACGGGTAGATGAATCCCGGGCTGATGGTGTTGACCAGGTTGTCGATGGGCTGGTTGTTCGTGAGGTTGGCGGTGTACGAGCCCATGGCGTAACCGGACGACCAGACCTCGCACGACGGCAACACCCCCTGGTTCTGCACCGGCGGCAGCGCGCTCATCGGGATCGCCGCCGTCGGGGGCGGCGTGGCCGAAAGGCCGGCACGCGCCGCGAAGGCGGCCGGCGGCAGGCACAAGGCGTACTTCCCTTCCGGCACCGGTTCCGAACCGAACTGCCCGTCGTCGAGCGGGAACGAATCGGCGCTCGGGCAGGTCGCAGTCGGGGGCAGCGTCCGAGTCGGGGTTACGGTCGCGGTCGGCGTGGCGGTTCGCTTCTGGTCGTCGGAGCCGCAGGCGCAAAAGC
>CAYYWP010000202.1:0-8806 GCA_964475125.1 uncultured Binatia bacterium (SeqCode)
TGCTGCCGGCGCGGCGCCGGAAGATGTCTTCGGTGATGGCGAGCTGCTCGTCGGCGGCGCGCGCCTGCGCCTCGGCGCGCGCCAGGTCGGCCTCGGCCTGCGCCAGGCGCGCCTCGTACAGCGCCGGCTCGATGACGAACAGGAGCTGGCCCTTGGCCACCTCGGTGCCGGGCGTGAAGGTCATCTCCTCCAGGACGCCCTGCACGCGGGCGCGGACGTCGACCGACTCGACCGAGACCGTGCGGCCGGTGAACTCGCCGTAGGTGGTGACGTCGCGCTCGAGCGGGGCGGCGACGGTGACCTCCGCCGGCGGCGGCGCCTCGTAGGCGTTGCGCCCGCAGGCAGCCGGCAGGACGGCGCACAGCGCCGCGCAGCAGAGCCATCGCATCATCGCCTCACCTCGCAGCGCTACCATTGGGGCCACCACCAGTGCCAATTGCGCTGGCGCGGCGTGCCGTCGGGGCGCGGCGCGCCGTCGGCGTCGCGCTTGGCCGCATCGATGTCGGTGTGCGTCTGCGCCGGCTCCAGCAGGTCGCCCCACCAGGTGCGCTGGCGCATCTCCTCGCGCGTCGCCGGGGGCACGAAGGCCTCGCCATGGCGCAGCTCCCAGCCGCCGCCGAGTGCCTTGTACAGCGCGACCACGCTGGTGCTGAGCCGGCCGCGGCTGTCGGTCAGACGGCGATCCTCGCTCAACTTCGCCTGCTGGGCGGTGAGCACGCTGGTGTAGTCGGTGGCGCCGCCGCGGTACTGGATCAGCGACAACTCGACGGCGCGGTCGGCGGCCGCGACGCTGCGCCGCAGGTGCGCCACCCGATCGGCACCGCGCAGATAGGCGATGATGGCGTTCTCCACCTCGCGCTGCGCGACCAGGACCGTATTGACGTAGGTGGCGACGAATTCCTGGAAGGTGGCGTCCTCGACCCGCACGGCGTTGGTCAGGCGGCCGTAGTTGAGCACCGGCCAGGTGAACTGCGGCCCGCCCATCGCTTCGAACGAGTTGCCCTCGAAGAACTTCCCCGCCTGTTCGGCGCTGAGGCCCACCGCGCCGGTGAGCTGGATCTGCGGGAACAGCTCGCTCTTCGCCACGCCGATGCGCGCGCTCTGCGCCGCCAGGCGCCGCTCGTCGCGACGGACGTCGGGCCGCCGGCGCAGCAACTCGGCCGGGATGGCCACCACCACGGTCGGGGGCGGAATCGGGATGCCGCGGGCGCCGCTCAAGAGGGCGCTGAGGTCCGCCGGCGGCATGCCGAGCAGGACGCTGAGCGAGTTCTGCGCCTGGCGCAGCTCGATCTCGAACTGCGGGATCTCGGCGGCGGTGTCCTCGAGCAGTGCCGTAGCCTGCTGAACGTCGAGGTCGGAGGTGCCGCCGGACTCGAAGCGCCCGGTGGCGACGTCGAGGCTCTCGCGCTGGATCTGCACGTTGCTGCGCGCCAGCGCGAGCTGTTCCTCGGTGGCGCGGATCTGGATGTAGGTGGCCGCCACTTCACCGAGCAGACTGACCAACACGTCATCGTAGCTCGCCACCGCGGCGAGCAGCTCGGCGTCGGCCGCCTCGATGCCGCGGCGAAACTTGCCCCACAGGTCGAGCTCCCAGGCGGCGTCGAAACCGGCGTCGTAGCTGTTGAAGTTGCCGACGCCCTGCGAAGCGACCTGGTTCGCGCTCGAACGCGTGCGCTGGTACGAGGCGGTGATCTCTTGTGTCTGCGGGAACAGGCGGCCGATGGCGATGCCGCGGCGCGCCTGCGCCCCGATCACGCGCAGGCCGGCCGCCTGGAGCGAGAAGTTTTGCTGGTAGGCGCGCTGCACCAGGTCATCGAGGACCGGGTCCTCGAACGCCTGCCACCAGCGCTCCGGTGCCGGGCTGGTGCGGACGAGCTGCGGGTCCGCCTCATCCAGCCACCCCGGCGCCAGCGGCGCCTCGGGGACGCGGTAGTCGGGTCCCACCATGCACCCGCCGAGGGCGACGGAGAGGGCGAGCGCATAGGACAGGAGCCTATGGCGTATGGCGTATGGCATACGGTCCCCGCCCCTCCGACCACAGGCCAGAAGACGAACGCCATGCGCTCATGGTGGGACATCTGCCCTCATCCACGCGCGACGAGATATCTCACCGCGTCAGCCTTGCCTAGCCTTGCGATCGCGGGCACCGGGGCGATGCGCCTCAGACTCGCGCGCCCCACCCCCTGATCCCCGACCCCTGATCCCCCGAACCCAAGTCGTCGAGCGACTTGGCGTGACCAACGCTCGAGCTGATATGCAGCATCTCTCGCTACTGACGGGATACGTACTGGCCGGTACGCCGGGGGCCGCCACCGAGCGGCGCCGATCCCGCAGCGCGCACGGGGAGGACTCAAATGTCGCGTACGATTCAGCTCGCCGCCTCGCTCCCGGCTACACCCGATCGCCTGTATGACATGTATCTCGACCTTGTCGAGCACGCGGCGATCACCGGCGCTCCGGTGACCATCTCGGCGCAGCCCGGCTCACCCTTCCGCGCCTTCGACGGCGCCCTCAGCGGCACCATCCTGCAGGTCGTGCCCAAGCGCCTTATCGTGCAAGCCTGGCGCTCTCCGCGTTGGGGTCCCGCGGACCCCGACTCGACGCTGATCCTCACCTTCTGGCCCGACCCCCAGGGCGGGCGCGTCGAGCTCGTGCACGTCAACGTCGTGGACGCCGACTTCGCCGGCGTCAGCCACGGCTGGGAGAAGTACTACGGTCACCCTGGCGCGCCTACTTGACCCGATCATGAGCGGCCGGTGCGCCGGCCGATAAGGCGGGTGCATCATCGCCGCTGTATTTTTCCGTCGCCTTCCCCGCAGGCGTTGATACAATGCGAGGAATTGTGAGGCCTGACGATGCCGACGCTACCTTCTCTGCACCGGTTGAGCCCCGCGCTGGCGCCTGACCGATTGCGGCAGCGCCGCGTGCGGGCGGCACGGAGGACGTTCCCGGCGCTGACGGTCGCGGCCTGCTGCGTCGGCTTGCTGGTGGCCTCCGCGGCCCGCGCCACCACGCCGACGCCGACGAGCGCCCCGACGCAGACGCCGACCGCGGCGGGAACGCCGCAATACAACAACGTCGACGACCCGCTGTACGGGCAGCGCATCATGATCGACGTCACCGATCTGGTGGTCGCCGATCCGGTGCCGACCACTTCGACGTCGACGACGCTGCAGAACCTCATCCTCGACACCAGCGAAGGCGCGATCAGCAGCGAGACGCAGCAGTCGCTGGGCACCGTGAGTTGCTACGCTTCGCCGTCGGCCGTGGCCAACTTCCCGCTGCAGACCCGCATCGGCCGGTTATACAACCAGGCCAACGACGTCCTCGTCATCCTCTCGGCCACCGATGATCAAGGCGATGCTTCCGGGGAGAACTGCACGGGTTCGGCCAACATCGGCATCACCATCAACGACGAGGTGAATTCGGGGAACGACTCGAGTACCGGCGGTTTCGCGATGTCGGGCAGTTGGGTGCAGACGGCGATGGCGGACTTCAACTTCCACGGCTTCGACGATCTCCTTCACCGTCAACGCCACGGGTGGTGACTACACGCCGGTGCTGTCGAACACGTTCACGCTCAGCGACTTCACCGCGCCGGCGAATTTCGCCAACACCGGCGGCAGCCTGCTGCGATCCGGCGACCTGCAGGGCCGCTCGATGCGCCTCGGCCAGCCGTTGATCGTGCGCGCCCCGAGCCAGATCCAGCCCGAAGTGATCCTCGGGCATCCGCCGATGCACGTCGACTACATCCTGCCCAACGAGGGCACCTCCTCGACGATCTTCAACATGAGCGTCCTGCCCGATGAGTACTACACGCAGTACGACCTCGACTCGATGAGCAGCACCACCAGCTCGAGCACCTCGACCACCAGCTATTCGTACGCGATGAGCGAGTCGGTCACCGAGAAGGTCAAGTTCCAGGTTCCTCTCGTCAGCTCGATCTCCGGCACCTTCACCCAGGCCTGGGGGCAGACGTACGACAGCACGACCTCGCACGGAGCCAACAGCTTCCAGCGTTCGACGCTGGACGTCTCCACCAGCACCGGCTTCGGCGACGAGCTCTGGCTCTCGACCTACGATTTCAACGTGTATCTCTATCCCGTCATCGGGCAGACGGTCTGCCCCGAGGGCGAGAACGATTGCACCAGCAGCGAGCAGGGACCGCTCTACGTGCAATACTCCGGACCAGACCAGGTCGAGCAACTGGTGACCAACGGACCGGCGGCCGAGTGGTACCAGCCGGTGTTCGAGCCCGGGCAGGTGTTCTCCTATCCGTGGGACACGGACCAGCTCGCCTACCAAATCGCCAACCCGCAGCCGCTGACCGAGATCACTTTCTACGTCACCGACAACTCCGGCGAGACGGCCTCGGCGATGTGGAGCTCGGGCACGGGTACCAATCAAACGTCCGGCACGACGCAGGAGCAGTCCTTCGATACCTCGAACTCCGTCACCGTCGGCACGCCCAACTTGGAAAAGGCGGTCGGCGGCGGCGCGTCGGTGACGACGTCGTACGACTACGCCGACAGCACCGCCAACTCGACGCTGAATACCTCCAGCTCGCAAGTGCAATCGTCGACCGGGGTGACCGTCGTCAAGCCGAAGGACTTCGCCGCCCCCGACTTCTACGCCTACGCGTTCTCTCCGATCCTCCTCGGACAGCCGCTCTCGAACGGCAATGTGCAGGGCAGCCTCACCGATCAGCAGATCAACTCATCCGGCCCGTTCTGGACGGCCTTCCTGGCTGATCCGACTGCTACGGAGGAGGGCGCCGGTTCGTGGTGGTCGGTGAGTCCCTACGCGCAGGACTTCGACATCGCGCTCAACCACCCGCAGCGCTACACCGCGACGCATTCGAATCCCGACTGGCCGTCGAGCTGCATCGCGCTGTCCGAAGTCGACATCACCGACTGCGCGCAGTTCAATTTCCCTGACCCCGACGATCTGTGGAGCAGCGGCTTCTACTCGATGCGCGGTCTGCTGGTCACGGTCGACAGCGCCAGCGGACCGCAGCGCGTCACCGCCACCGCCGGCGACACGGTGTACCTGCAGGCACGCGTCTACAACTACAGCCTCACCGACCTGACCACCAGCTATCCCGACGCGGTAGTCTACGTGCGCTTCTACCGCCAGCCGTGGGACGTCAGCACGCAGGCGCCGGTGGCGGGCGAGGACAGCGTCCTGATCGCCGAGAATACGCTACCGCCGATCCCCGCCTTCAACTCCACGACCACGCCGAACTGGACGCTCACCAGCGCCTCGTTCTCCACCACCGGGCTGGAGGACACCTACCAGGTCTTCTGGGTCGTCGCTTGGGCCGAGGACGGCAGCGGCAATCTGCTCTCCGAGCTGGTCGGGCACGGCCTCAGCGCCGATCCGGACTCGGTGACCATCAACGGCATCACCGACGTGCCGCTGGAGATGGTGGAGGGCATCCCCGTCAGTACGCCGCAACTGCCGACCTTCAGCAACAACCTCGGCCTGCTGCAGCAGGCGTTCTACGTGGCGGAGCCGACGCCGACGCCGACGACCTCGACGTCCTCGTCGGCGGTGGCCGCGGGACGACGCGTGACTGGACCGACCGGCGCCGCGCTTCGGGTCGAGGACGTCGAGGTCTCGGATCGGAATCCGGCCCTGGGCGATCGGGTGACCCTGCGCGCGAACATCCGCGCCCTCGACGCGCCGGCGGACGGCTTCATGGTCTCGTACTTCGATACCGATCCGAGCCAGACCAATCGCGCCTTCGACGTGGATCTCGTCTCGCACATCCGCGCCGGCGAGACGTACCAGGTGCGGGTGCCGTACCTCGTTCAAAAAACCGGCACCCACCAGCTCTTCGTGGTCGCCGACCGTGGCCGCGAACGCCAGGCACTCGGACAGGTGACGTTCGTCGTCCCGGCGGAGCCGACGCCGACAGCGAGCCCGTCGGCCACGCCGAGTCATTCCCCCACGGCGACTGCGACGGCGCGGCGCGCCGGGTCGGACGACGATGGGTGCGCCATCCGGCCCGGCCCGAGGCGCGCGAGTGACTGCTTCCTGTTGCTGCCCGCCGTCGCACTGTTGGGCGTTGCGCGCCGCTGGCGCCGCGGCGGGTGACCAGGGGACGTTGGGCCGAGTGGGCCGGTTGGAAGTCCCAACACACGGTAGCGTGGAGCGCGGCGATGGTCGCAGGGAACCCGTCGCGTTCTGTGGGACGCCGGCGCGGCGGCGCAGCCTCCTGTCTGCCGCGCTGCCCGGGTGACTTGGACCCGGGTGGGCGAGGCCGTATACAACGCGCCATGCTTGCATCGGTTCCGACGGCTCGAAGAAGACAAGGTGCGATTGCGGGAGCGCTCATCCTGGCGGTGCTCAGCGCCTGCACCGGCAAGAAGCCGCTGGAGTACAAGCCGCCGGACAGCCGGCTGAAGGCGGGCGGGATCGTGTTCGCCTGCGAGCCGGCCGAGGACCAGCGGCGCAACAGCACGATCGATGCACTGCTCGAAGCCCCGCCGGCGCGCAGCCTGGACGTGGCCGTCCAGGGCGAGATCGCGGCGAGCGGATTCGCCGAGCAGGTGGTGGTGCTGTCGGGGGCGGCGCAGCCGACGATGGACGAACTGCGCGGCCGCGGCATCAGAATCCTGGTCGAACCGGCCCTCGAAGTGATGGACTGGGGCGTTCCGGGCTCGGACGGCAAGCAGGAGATGACCACCGCGTTCCGCCTCCTCCACGCCGCCACGCCGACGGAGGTGGAAGCGCGCACGGTATTCTCGGTGCGGATGTACAACCTCTCCACCAAGCAATACGTCACCAAGACCTACCGCGGCTCGGCGAAGAAGCGCATGCTGCTCCTGGGCTCCGATACGTCGGCGGAAGTCAGCCGCCTGGCCGGCCAGTCCTTGCAACTCGCTCTGCATCCGTTCTGGAGCGACCTCGCCGAGTTCGTGCGCCAGCCCTGACGGCCGCAGGTCGGCGCGGCGCATCGCCGGTCACTCGAGTGACGGCTTGAAGCCGATCACGCGAAGGCGCGGAATCGGACGGTAGGGCTTCGTGTTCGCCGTCGCCAATGCCCAGCCCATCTCCAACGCACTGGCGGCGATGAGGGCATCGACGACGCGCAAGCCATGAGCCATGGCATGCCGGGCGAGCAGGTCAATCGCGCGGAGCGACACCCGCTCCTCCGGATGCAGAAGCTGCGCGAAGTTCTCGGCGACGAATGTGCGTGCGTGCCGCACCTCCGCCTGTTTGCGGCAGCCCTGGAGCAGCTCCATGACGGTGAGCGACGACACGGCACGCTGCCGGTGCGCGACCCGGGCGAGAAATCGCCGCGCCCGTTCGTGACCGCGGACGTACCAGATCAAGATGTCGGTGTCGAAGAGGACCGTGCCCGCCGAGGTGCTCGCAGCTTGTTCACCCATCGCTTCACGTCCTGCAACTCTCGTCGCGCGCGCCACATGCCGAACCCGACGGGCGTTCCTGTCGCTTCCTGCGTCGCACGGGGGCCAATACGGCGACGGATTTCCCGCGATGCGTGATCACCACCTCTTGCCCGCGGCGAACGGTGTCGAGCAAGGCGGCGGTTCGTACGCGGAGATCCTTCGCGGTGGCCGTCTTCATGTCGCGCCCTCTCAAGTGCACACTTCAGAGTGTGCACTCGCTCGTTGGCGGTTGCACCGCGTGATCGTCAAGCGCCGCCCGACAGGCGTGACCGTCGGCCGCTGAGGGATGGTCCACCGGTGCCACCGGAGCGACGGGACCATCCGCTCCGCGTCGCGGTCGCTTCGGGTGGGGCGCGTGCGCCTCGTTCAGGGCTCGCCGAAATGCAAGCGGTGCTCGACCGCCGTGAAGCGCGTGCGTCCGCCGCGCTCGGGAGCGGCGAGCGAGACGATGATCGCGACGGCGAACGCCAGCGGCACGGTGACGAGCGCCGGATTGCGCAGCGGGAACCACGCCTGGCCGGCCCCGAGCAGGTCGACGTGTACCGTCGGCGAGAGGCCGATGAGCAGCAACGCCGAGGCGGTGCCGGTCACCATGCTGGCCACGGCGCCCGCCGTGGTGCAGCGCGGCCAGAAAATCGACAGGGCGAGGGCCGGGAAGTTGGCGCTGGCGGCGATGGCGAACGCCAGCGACACCATGAAGGCCACGTTCTGCCCCTTGAAGGCGACGCCGAGGGCGATCGCCGCGAGGCCGAGCACCAGGGTGGCCGTGCGGGCGACGAGGAGCTGCTCGCGCCCATCGGCGTGTCCGCCGCGCACCACGTTCACCCACAGATCGTGCGACAGCGCCGCGGCGCCCGACAGGGTCAACCCTGCCACCACCGCCAGGATGGTGGCGAAGGCGACGGCGGCGATGAAGCCGAGAAACGCCTTGCCGCCGAGCAACTCGGCGAGCAGTGGCGCCGCCATGTTGCCGCCCGCGTCGGCGGCGCGGATGGCATCGGGGCCGACGAGCACCATCGCGCCAAAGCCGAGGATGAAGGTCATCAGATAGAACGCGCCGATCAACCCGGTGGCGTAGAACACCGAGGTGCGCGCCGCCCGCGCGTCGGGCACGGTGTAGAATCGCATCAAGATGTGCGGCAGCCCTGCCGTGCCGAACATGAGGGCCAGACCGAGGGAGATCGCGTCGAGCGGGTTGCTGACCAGCTTGCCGGGCGCCAGGACACCGTCGCCGTAGCGCGCCGCGGCCGCGGCGAAGAGCGCCGCCGGGCTCATGCCGAAACGGGCCAACACCAGCACCGCGAGGAGAACGGCTCCGCCGAGGAGCAGCACGGCCTTGACGATCTGCACCCAGGTGGTGGCGATCATGCCGCCGAACAGCACGTAGG
>CAYYWP010000203.1:0-8757 GCA_964475125.1 uncultured Binatia bacterium (SeqCode)
CAAGCCGCGGCGGCCGCCCCGGCGGCGCCCCCGGCGGCCCCAGCCGATAAACCGGCGCCGATGGACTACGCGCATTTCGGCAACGGTCTGCCGGGTGGGCGGATTTGGAAGTCGCAGATGGCCTTCGGCGACGTGAACGGCGACGGGCTGCCCGACATCGGCGTGGTCTCGCGCCTGGCCGATGGCCCCTGGATCTACGTCGGCGACGGCAAGGGCAACTGGACCGAGTTCGCCAACGGCCTGCCGCGCGAGCCGTTCTGCGGCGGCGGCATGGATTTCATGGACGTCAACAAGGACGGCTTGATGGACGTCGGCATCGCCGATCACTGCAAGGGCGTCTACGTCTTCCTCGGCGACGGCAAGGGCAACTGGAAGATGGCTTCCTCGGGCTTGCCCAACATCGGCTCCGAGGACATCGCCCTGGGCGATTTCAACAACGACGGCTGCCCGGACGTGGCCACGGTGGCGGCGGCCGAAGAGGGCGTGCGGGCCTTCACCGGCAACTGCAAGGGCGTCTGGAAGGAGACCTCCGAAGGCCTGGCACTCGACAACTGGGGCAACGCCGTGGAGCTCGCCGACGTCAACGCCGACGGCAGGCTCGACGTCATCGCCGCCTACGCCGCCGGGCCGCGCGTCTGGCTCGGCGACGGCACCGGCAAGTGGAAGGAAGCCTCGCAGGGCCTGCCGGCGCCCGAGATCCTCGGGCTGTACTGGGGCTTGGACGTCGGCGACATCAACGGCGACGGCAAGCTCGACGTCGTCGCCGGCTCGCAGATGCCGCCGATGCCGGAGAACTGCGGGCAGCCGGATCAGCCGGCCTGCGCCGGCGGGGGCGTCGAGGCGTATCTGCAAAAACCGGACGGCACCTGGGAGTTCGCGACCGCCGGCTTCCTGCCGATGAACGCGCTCGGCGTAGCGATCGGCGATCTCAACAAGGACGGCAAGGCGGACATCACCGTCGTCGGCAAGCGGGCGCTGAGCGAAATCGGCGGCGTGTACGGCGTCTTCACCTATCTCGGCGACGGCACCGGCAAGTGGACGCCGGTGGCGGCGGCGGGCCTGCCGCAGAGCGGGCGCGAGCGCACCTGGGGCGTCGGCCTGGCCGACGTCGACAAGGACGGCATGCTCGACATCGGCGTCGCCTTCGGCGATGTGGTCTCGCCGGACTGGAAATCGGGCGCCAAGAAGGGCGACGACGGTGCGGAGGTGCTGGGGGGCCCGCCGCCGGGCGGCTTGTGGGGCCCCACGGGGGTGGGGCGCGGCCGGCGGGGGGGTTGTTGGGGGGGGGGGGGGGGGGGTGCCCGCCCGCCCCTCGCGCGTATAGCGTATCGCCGATCGCTTATCGTCTGAGGACCAACGCGTGTTCAGAGGCGTGAACCGATAGGCGACGAGCGATAAGCGATAGGCGAAAATGAGGCGCCTGCTCGGCTATCTGCGCCGGTACAAGGCGCGCTATGCGGCCGGCGGCTTGTGCCTGCTGCTCACCGCCTCGCTGGCGATGGCGGTGCCCTACCTGCTGAAGCGCGCCATCGACGCCATCCAGGCCGGGGCGCCGTTCGCGGTGCCGGCCCGGCTGGCGGCGGTCATCGTCGCCGTCGCCATCGCGCAGGCGCTGGTGCGCACGCTGTCGCGCGCCCTGGTGTTCAACGTCGGGCGCGACGTCGAGCGCGACTTGCGCACCGATCTCTTCGCCCATCTGCAGCGCCTGCCGCTGGCCTATTATCAGGGCCAGCACACCGGCGACCTGATGTCGCGCCTGGTCAACGACGTCACCGCGGTGCGCATGCTGCTCGGCGTCGGAGCGCTCAACCTGATCAACACGCCGCTCTACTACGCCTACGGCATCACCATCATGCTGGCGCTCGACGCGCGCCTCACCGCGCTGGCGCTGCTGCCCTTCCCGCTCCTCATCCTGCTCATGAAGGGGCTCGGGCGGCGGCTGATCGAGCAGACGCTGCGCGTCCAGGAAGGCCTCGCGGCGCTGAGCAGCGCCGTGCAGGAGAACATCAGCGGCATCCAGGTGGTGAAAGCCTACGGCGCCGAGGCGGTGGCGGTGGGGCGCTTCGCGCGTCTCAACGATCGCTTCACGCAGCAGAGCATCGATCTGGCGCGCACCCGCGGCCGCCTGCTGCCGATCATGAAGCTGGCGACCGGCGCCGGCACGCTGATGGTGCTCGGCTACGGCGGCTCGCAAGTGATCGACGGCCGCCTCGGCCTCGGCGACCTGGTGGCCTTCATCGGCTATCTCAACCTGCTCGCCTGGCCGACCATGGCGCTGGGCTGGATGCTCTCGATCGTGCAGCGCGGGCGCGCCGCCCTGCAGCGCCTCGAGCACATCTTCGCCACCGTCCCGGCGATCGCCGACCCGCCCGAGGCCGCGCCGCTGCCCGCCGTCGAGGGGCGCCTCGAGTTCCGCGACGTGTCGTTCGCCTACCCCGGGCGCGAGCGCGGTCCCGCCGCGCTCGGCGGCGTGTCGTTCACGCTCGAGCCCGGGCAGAAGCTCGGCATCGTCGGCCGCACCGGCGCCGGCAAGAGCTCGCTGGTGCAGCTGGTGCCGCGGCTGTTCGACGTCAGCGCCGGCGCCGTGCTGCTCGACGGCCGCGACGTGCGCAGCCTGCCGCTGGCGGCGCTGCGCCGCGCCATCGGCATGGTGCCGCAGGATCCCTTCCTGTTCTCCACCACCATCCGCGACAACATCGCCTTCGCCCTCGACGAGGCCGACGAGGCGGCGGTGCGCGGCGCCGCCGAACGCGCCGGCATCGCCGCCGACATCGCCGCCTTCCCGCTCGGCTACGACACCGTGGTCGGCGAGCGCGGCGTCACCCTCTCCGGCGGCCAGAAGCAGCGCCTCACCCTGGCCCGCGCCCTCGCCACCGCGCCGTCCGTGCTGATCCTCGACGACGCGCTGTCGAGCGTCGACACGCGCACCGAGCACGCCATCCTGCACGGGCTGCGCGAGGTCATGGCCGGCCGCACCAGCCTGGTCATCGCCCATCGCGTCTCGACGATCATGGACGCCGATCGCATCGCGGTGCTGGACGACGGCCGCATCGTCGAGCTCGGCGATCACGCCGCGCTGCTGCGGCACGACGGCCTCTACGCCGAGCTCTACCGCCGCCAGCAATTGGAAGAGGAGCTCGAGGCGCTGTGAGCCCCGCCGCGAGCAGCGCCGATCTGCACCGCGAGGCGGATCTCGGCAAGGCCTACGACGCGCGCCTGCTGCAGCGGCTGTGGGTCTACATTCGCCCACACCGCGCCGGCTTCTGGGCGGCCATGCTCTGCCTGCCGCTGACCGCCGCCTGCGGACTGGCGCAGCCGTATCTGCTCAAGATCGGCATCGACCGCTACATCGCGCAGGCCGATCGCGGCGGGCTGCTGAGCGCCGGCGTCCTCTACGGCCTCGCCATGGTGGGCGAGTTCGCCTTCCTCTACGTGCAGTACTCCCTGATGCTGGTGGTGGCGCAGCGCAGCCTGGCGGCGCTGCGCCTCGACCTGGTCGCGCACCTGCAGCGCCTGCCGGCGCCGTTCTTCGATCGCAACCCGGTCGGCCGGCTGGTCACCCGCCTGACCACCGACGTCGACGTGATCAACGAGATGTTCGCCGCCGGCGCGCTGACCATCTTGATGGACGTCGCCACGCTGTTCGGCATCGTCGGCATCATGCTGGCGATCGACTGGCGCCTGGCCCTGGTCACCCTGAGCGTCGCGCCCGTGCTCGCCGTGGCGATCAATTTCTTCCGCCTCAAGGCGCGCCACAACTACCGCACCATCCGCGATCGGCTGGCGCGGCTGAACGCCTACCTGCAGGAAGCCCTGGCCGGCATGGTGGTGATTCAGCTCTTCGCCCGCGAGGCGGCCAGCCAGCAGCGCTTCGCCCGCCTCAACGACGCGGTGCGCGATGCCAACCACAGCGCCAATCTCTACGAAGCGGCGCTGTTCTCGATCGTCGAGGCGGTCAGCTCGATCGCCATCGCGATCATCATCTGGTACGCCGGCGGCGCCATTCTCGCCGGCGCCCTCGCCTTCGGCACCCTGGTGGCCTTCATCGAGTACATGCAGCGCTTCTTCGTTCCGATCCGCGATTTCTCCACCAAGTACGCGGTCATGCAATCGGCGATGTCGTCGGCCGAGCGCATCTTCGAGCTCCTCGATCAGCCGGTGACCATCGCCAGTCCGCCGGCGGCGCGGCAGCCGGCGGCGGTGCGCGGCGCGATCGCGTTCGAGGGCGTGTGGTTCGCCTACCGCGGCGAGGAGTGGGTGCTGCGCGACCTCTCCTTTCGCGTCGCGCCGGGCGAGCGCATCGCCCTGGTCGGCGCCACCGGGGCCGGCAAGACGACGATCATCAAGCTGCTCAACCGCATGTACGACGTCAGCCGCGGCCGCGTGCTGGTCGACGGTGTCGACGTGCGCGACTGGGACCTGGCGGCGCTGCGCCGCCACATCGGCGTGGTGCTGCAAGACGTGTTCCTGTTCAGTGGCTCGGTGGCCAGCAACCTGACCCTGGAGCGCGCCGACATCTCGCCCGCCGCGGCGCAACACGCCGCCGAGGTGGTGCACGCCGACCCCTTCATCCGCCGCTTGCCCGGCGGTTACGACGAGCCGCTGCGCGAGCGCGCCAACAACCTCTCCGTCGGCCAACGCCAGCTGCTGTCGTTCGCCCGCGCCCTGGCCTACGCGCCGACGGTGCTGGTGCTCGACGAGGCCACCTCCAGCGTCGACACCGAGACCGAGCTGTTGCTGCAGGACGCCGTGCAGCGCCTGCTCAGCGGGCGCACGGCGGTGGTCATCGCGCACCGCCTGTCGACCATCGAGCGCGTCGACCGCATCCTCGTCCTGCACGGCGGTGAGCTGCGCGAGAGCGGCACCCACGCCGAGCTGCTGCGCCGCCGCGGCCTCTACTACCGGCTCTATCAGTTGCAATACGCGGCCCCGGCGGCGCCGCGCGCCGAGGCCCCGGCCCAGCCCGCCGCCTCGGCATGAACCGCAGCCGGCGCCGCGCCGTCGCGTTGGCCGCCGCCGCGGCGCTGGCGCTGGCCGCAAACGGCTGCGCCACCGGCTACGTGCTGCGCGCCGCCTACGAGGAGGCCCGCCTGCTGTGGCGCCGCGAGCCGATCGCCGCCGTGCTGCAGCGCGGCGATCTCGACGCCGCCACGCGCCAGAAGCTCGAGCTCGTCCTCGCCCTGCGCCGCTTCGCCGCCGACGAGCTCGGCCGCGCCGTCGGCGGCAGCTACGCGACCTTGGCGCGCGTCGACGCCGCCCAGATCATCCACGCCGTCAGCGCGGCGCGCCGCGACCAGCTGGTGCCCTATACGTGGTGGTTCCCGATCGTCGGCCGCGTCCCCTACCGCGGGTACTTCGAGCGCGCCGACGCCGAGGCGCTGGCCGCCGAGCTCGAGCGCGACGGCTACGACACCCTGGTGCGACCGGCGGTGGCCTTCAGCACGCTCGGCTGGTTCGACGATCCGCTGCTCTCGACCCTGCTGCGCGCCGACGAGGCGCAGCTGGCCGAGACGGTGGTGCACGAGCTGACCCACAACACGCTCTACGTGCTCGGACACGCCGCCTTCAACGAATCGTTCGCCACCTTCGTCGGCCTGCAGGGCGCCGCCGCCTTTTTCACCGCCCGCGCGCAGCGCCAGGAGGCGGTGCTCAGCGAACAGCGCTGGCGCGACGCGCGGCAGTTCTCGCGCTTTCTGACCACCGCCGTCGCGCGCCTCGACGCCGCCTACGCCACCGGCATCGACGCGGCGGCGCGCCAGGCCCTGTTCGATGACCTGCAGGCCCAGTATCGCGCCCTGGCCTGGGAGACCGACAGCCACGCCTCCTTCGCGCGCGTCCCGCTCAACAACGCCGTCATCCTGCACGAGCGCCTCTACGCCGATCGCCTCGACGTCTTCGCCGCGGTGCTGCAGGCCCACGACGGCAATCTCCGCGCCGCGATCGAAGATATCATCGCCACCGTGCGCCACGCCGACGATCCCTACCTCGCGTTGGAGCGGATGAATCCGCGCTGAGAAGGAAGAGAAGGCAAAAGTTTCGGAGGGGGGCGGGGCACTTTTGCTTTTTGCCTTTTGCCTTCTCCGACTCGATCGCTGGGCGGTCGATCACAAGCCGGCGGCTAGCCCCTGAGCTTCCTCCACCAGTCGCCGCAGCACGCAAAGGCCACGCTGCCAGAACTGCGGCTGCTGGATGTCGATGCCGAGGCGGCGCAGCAGCACTGCCGGGGCCTCGCTGCCGCCGGCGGCGAGCAGGTCGAGGTAGCGCGGCACGAAGGCCGGGCCCTGCTCGGCGTACAGCTCGTGCAGCGCCAGCACCAGCAGCTCGCCGAAGCTGTAGGCGTAACAGTAGAATGGCGAGTGGATGAAGTGCGGGATGTACGCCCACCACCAGCGGTAGTCGTCGGTGAGGGTCACGGCATCGCCGTACAGCGTCGCGTTGACGGCCAACCAGATCTCGCCCAGCTGCTGGCCGGAGAGCTCGCCGCTGCGGCGGCGCGCCGCGTGCAGCTCCTGTTCGAAGCGGGTCAGCGCGATCTGGCGGAAGACGGTGCCGAAGGCATCCTCGATGAAGCCGCAGAGCAGCGCCAGCCGCGCGCGCGGCGACTGCTCGCGCCGGCGCAGGGCCTCGAACACCAACAGCTCGCCGAACACGCTGGCGGTCTCGGCCATGGTCAGCGCGGTGTCGGCCTGCAAGTAGCCGCGGTCGCGCGACAGATACTGGTGCACGCCGTGGCCGAGCTCGTGGGCCAGCGTCATCACGTCGCGCGGCTGGCCGAGATAGTTCAACAGCACGTAGGGGTGGACGCTCGGCACCGCGCCGGCGCTGAAGGCCCCGCCGCGCTTGCCATCGCGCACCTCGGCGTCGATCCAGCGCGCGCCGAAGAAGCGCGCGGCGATCTCGCGCAGGCGCGGCGAGAACTCGCCGTACGCCTCCAGCATCAGCTCCCGGGCGGCCGGCCACGACACCGTGGGCGCATCGAGCTCGAGCGGCGCGTAGCGGTCCCAGTCGTAGAGGACGTCGAGCCCGAGCAGGCGGCGTTTCAAGCCGTAATACGACGCGACCAGGTCGGCGTTCGCCTCGCAGGCGCCGAGCAGCGCCTCGACCGTCGCCGCCTCGATCTCGTTGTCGAGATGGCGCGCCGCCATCGGTGTGGCATAGCCGCGCAGGCGGTCGATCTGGGCGTGGTCCTGGGCGATGGTGTTGCAGATGAAGGTCAGCAGCGCGCCGTGCTGGCGCAGGCCCTCGGTCAAGGCGCGCGCGGCGCGCTGGCGCAGCTCGCGCCGCCCATCGTGGAGCAGCGCCAGCACGCCGCTCTCGTTCAGCCGTTGCGGCGTGCCATCGACCTCGACCGTGAAGGTCATGGCCGACAGCGTTTCGTCAAACAGCCGATGAAAGGCGCGCCGCCCGGTGTTGGCGGTCTCCTCGAGCAGCTTCTCTTCCGCCTCGCTGAGGATGTGCGGGCGATAGCGACGCGACGCCTCGAGGTGATGGCGCCAGCGCGCGCAGGCCGGCGCCGCGATCACCGGGGCGGCGCGCGCCTCGTCGAGCGCCAGCCACTCGAGGTCGAAGAACAGCAGCTGATTGCGAATCTCGCTGCCGCGCTCCTGGGTGCGCGCCAGCAGCGCCCCGTGCGCCGGCGGACGCGCATCGGCGGCGTGCAGCAGGCCGGCGTAGACGGCGGGCTTGTCGGCCTGCTCGACGATCGACTCCAGTTCGGCCAGCGCTGCCGCCACCCACTCCGGCGCCGGGCCGCCGGGCACGTCGATGGTGCCGCGGTAACGCACCGCGAAGGCGCGCGCGCGCGCCAGCGCCGCGGCCAGATCGCCCTCCAGCGCGGGGTCATCGGGTCCTCGGTAGAGGTCGGACAGATCCCACGTCACGCCGGTGACTGCCAGATCGGTGGTCATCGCGGAGAGCAAAGGCGTGACCGGGGACCGGTGAGGAAGAAGAGGCGTGACCAGTGACCAGTGACCGGTGACCGGTAAGAACTACCAGCGGACGCGGACCTCCAGTTCATCGGCTCCCTCAATGCAAAATGCTCCACGACTCCACCCGCCACCGTCTACGCATCTTCTTCACCACCGGTCACTGGTCACCGGTCACTGGTAACCGGTCACCGGTCACGCTTCTTCCTCACCGCCCCCGCCCTTTCTTCATCCGACCTTGAAGCCGATGCCGAAACCGACGGCGAAGGCGCCGCCGAACGGCAAGTTGGCGCTCACCACCTGCCAGGCGCGCTCGGCCAGCGTGACGCCCTGCGCGTCGGTCCACACGTCGTGGGCGCTGTGCTCGATGGCCTGCCAGTCGACGGCGATGAACCGATAGTAGATCAGCACCTGAATGACGATGAACACCAGCCCGAGACCGAGGGCGACGAGCTTGGTCAGCTTCTTGGCCGTGTACCCGACAATGGCGCCGGCGACGCCGCCGAAGCCCAGCTCCGGCGCGACACCGCCCAGCATGTCGGAGAAGTTCATCTCACCGCCCACCCTTCCGTCCGGCGCCGGCGGATGAGAACATACCGCCACGGTGCGAACAAGGACGGCAAGCCGTGCCCGGCCCTCGATCGGCGGCAGCCATCACGCTGAGGCACCAGAGCAGGCCCTGGCGCGGGCCGCCAAGGCGGCGGCGCGGCGGCTCGGGTTTCACGCCGTCGGCATCTGCGATCTGGCCCCGATCGAACGCGGCGCGCTCGATCCATGGTTGCGCGCCGGACACGCCGCCACCATGGCCTACATGCCGCGCCAAGCGGCCAAA
>CAYYWP010000204.1:0-8688 GCA_964475125.1 uncultured Binatia bacterium (SeqCode)
CATGTACGGCAAGGTGCTGCCGAATCAAAACGGCGCGCCGCTGCGCCTGGTGGTGCCCTGGAAGTACGGCTTCAAGGGCATCAAGTCGATCGTCGCCATCCGCCTGCAGGAGAGCCAACCGGCGACGACGTGGAACATGTCCGCACCGCGCGAATACGGCTTCTACTCCAACGTCAATCCCGCCGTCGACCATCCGCGTTGGAGCCAGAGAACCGAGCGCCGCATCGGCGAGTTTCGCCGCCGGCCGACGCTGCCCTTCAACGGCTACGCCGAGCAGGTGGCAGCGCTGTACAGCGGCATGGATCTGGCGCGGGAGTTCTGAGGGTGGCGCGGCGCGCCACCCGCTGATCGCCTATCGCCGATCGCATATCGTCTGACGATGAGCGATAAGCGATCCGCGATCCGCTTGGAAGGCCCACGGCGGCGATGAAGGTTCCCACGCACTGGCTCAAGCCGCTCACCTTTGCGCTCTGTCTGCTGCCCGCCGCCTGGCTGGCGGGCAGCGCCTACGGCGACGGGCTCGGCGCCAACCCGATCGAGGCGATCACCCACTTCACCGGCAACTGGGCGCTGCGCTTCCTGCTCCTCAGCCTGGCGGTGACGCCGTTGCGGCGCGTGACGGGCTGGAACGAGGTGGTGCGCTACCGGCGCATGCTCGGGCTGTTCGCGTTCTTCTACGCCGCCCTGCACCTGGCGACCTACCTCGTGCTCGATCACTTCTTCGACTGGCGCGCTGCGCTCGCCGACGTGCGCGAGCGCCCTTACATCACCGCCGGGGCCACGGCGCTGCTCTGTCTGCTGCCGCTCGCCGTCACCTCGACGCGCGCCTGGATCCGCCGCCTGGGCCGGCGCTGGACGACGTTGCACCGGCTCGTCTACGTCGCCGCCGCTGCCGCCGTCGTGCACTACTGGTGGCTGGTGAAGGCGGATGTGCGCGCGCCGCTCTGGTACGCCGCGATCCTGGCGCTGTTGCTGCTCGCGCGCGCCGCCTACGCCATCGCCGCGCGCCGCGGCAGCGGCGAACCGCTCACCCGCCCGCCTCGACCGGCGGCGCTGCCGGCAGCTCGCTCTCGGTGAGCAACACCGACCAGGCGAGCCAGCCGGCCAGAAAGATCAGCAGCCCGACGACGATCAGCTTCTTGTGGCGACGCTTCATGGCGCTCGCCCTCACCACATGCCCGCCGGCGGGTCAAGCGCGTGAGCTACCGATGCGCGCGCTGCAAGCTGTAGCCGCGGGACCTGTGCCCGCCGGCGACGCGGCGCGTCGCCCGGTGGCGGAGAGCGTGGCGCGACGTCACGACGGTTCCTAACAGTCCGTTGAAAAACGTGTTCCGCCCACCCTTCGACGGGCTCAGGGTGAGCGGAACACGTTGCGGCACAAGCACTTCCCGCTCATCCTGAGCCCGTCGAAGGATGAGCGCGGCCTTTTCGATTGACTGCTAAGCCACCGAAGGTGGCGCGGCTGCCGCGCCGCCCCACTCCACCTGCACCAGTCCAGCGGCCGCGGTTAGTCGTCGCGCCGATAGACGAAGCTCTCTGAACGCGTGGCGATGTGGGCGGTGGCGGGGTCGAGGTACCAATGATGGACGTCGATCTCGATCACCTCCGCCTCGGGGCGCGCCGCCAGCACCTGGCGACCGAACCCGTCGACCGGGGCCAGGGTGCCCCAGCGCAGGCGGCGGTTCACCAAGCGGCGGCGGGCTTTGCGCAGCGCCGGATCGAGCTCGCGCGCCGCGATGCGCAGGCGCTCGTCGCCCTGTCGTTCGTAGACCGAGATGCGCACCGGCAGCTTCGGCTGGCTGTACATCGCCCAGCCGAAGTAGCGCCACGGGTCGACGTGATAGCGCGCCACCACGGCGATGTGCACGAGCGGCCAGAGCGCCAGCAGCGCCAGCGTGACGGCCACCAGGCGCTGTTTGCCGAGCAGGGTCAATTGAACCAGAACCCCGGCAGCGCGCCGAAGCGCACCGCGACCAGCACCGTGAACAGCACCGCGAAAGCCGGTAGCAGGGTGCGATTGAGCGGCCAGGAAAAGAACAGCAGCAGCAGGTTGACGTAGAGCGCGCCGAACATGAACTCGCGCGCCCCGCTCTCGATGGCGGCGACGAACAGCACCGCCGCGATCGCCGCGTACGGTCGGGTGCGGCGGACGATCAACAGCACCGGCGCGATCATCTCGAAGACGTACACGGCGTTCGAGACCAGCACCGCCGGCAGCGACTGAATCGCGTACGGCCCGTTGCCGAGCGCCGGCGGGTGCAGGGCCTGCAGGCGAGCGATCTCCTCGGCCGGCACCAGCCAGCCGAAGGTCCAGGCGAAGCTGGAGCGCAAGCCGATCGAGTAGCCGAGAAACTGGCCGTCGAAGTAGGTGCCGTACCAGAGCTTCTGCAGGCCGGAATAGAAGAGCACGATGACCGTCAGCCAGCGCGCCGCGCTGAGCAGCAGGCCGCGCTCCTCCGCCTCGTCGAGGTCGCACAGGGCCAACAGGCCGACGCAGAGGAACTCGATGAAGAAGTGATTGGAGGTCTCCGGAAACGAGCTGCCGAGCTTGATGGCCAGCAGCAGCATGGCCGCCAGCGACGCGGCGCGGGCGCGGCGCGCATCGGCGAAGGCGACCGCCGTACACACCGCGAGCGCCGCGGCCATGAGCAGCCGCACCCACACCACGTGCTCACCGTGCCCGGCCCAGAGCAGGGTCCGCACGGTGACATGCAGCAACAAGAAGAGCTGGAAGGCGCGCGCGATCGCCGCCTGCGCGCGGCGATCGTCATCGTCGGCGAGGTGCAGGAGCCGCGCCGCGAGCATCGGGCTCGAATCCCGCCGGCGCCGAATGCCTCAGGCGCCGAGTTGCGCCGCCTCCTCGGCGACCACGGCGGCGAACGACGGGCGCGCCAAGAGGCGGCCGTTGTAGGCCTGCAGGCTCGGCCACCGTTTGGCGTCGATCGGCACCTTGGCGTGTACCAGGTTGACGAGCTGCGCCGCCACGCCGATGTCGGCGATCGAGAACGCCCCGCCGGCCAGAAACTGGTGCCCGTTCAGTTCGCGCTCGAGATAGTCGAAGGAGCGCTCCAGGTCGACCAGGCCCTGCGCCAGCACCGCCTCGTCGGTGGGCTGATTGAAGAAGCGCGGTCCGATGACGCGCTGAAAATAGATCTTCGCACCCGCCGTCGCCGCCAGCCCCGAATCGGCGTACTCCTCGAACCAGAGCGCGCGTGCCCACTCGTAGGGATCCGACGGGTAGAGCGCCGGCGTCGAGTGGATGCGCTCGACATAGGCGCAGATCACCGACGAATCCGCCAGCGTGCGCTCGCCGTCGCGAAAGGCCGGAACCTTGCCCAGCGGGCTGATGCGTTTGAACTCCTCCGGCGCATTGGGACCCGGAATGATCGGCTCGAGGTCGTAGCCGATCCCCTTCTCGGCCAGAAAGACCCGCACCTTGCGCACGAATGGCGATAGGTTGACACCGTAGACAGTGGGCATGCCGAAGACCTCCACGAAGCTGCGTGAGCGAGTGATACGCGCTCCGCGGCTGGAGCACAAGGATGTGCGTCCAGTGGCAGTCGGCACCGTTCGTGCGCCCGTAACGGTCTGTTGAAAAAGGCCGCGCTCACTCTTCGACGAGCTCAGGACATGCCCGTCGAAGGGTGAGCGGAACGCGGTGTTCGACGGACTGCTCAGGCAGGGCTTCCAGGTCCGCCGGGCTCGCGCCGCACCTCCACGCTGAGCACGATCGATCCCGGGCCCGTACCGTCGCGCGCGGCGCGGCGGTCCCCGTCTACGGTCGGGCGCGGTGGCCGCTGGCTTCGCCGCTGTCGCGCTGGCTGCGTTCGGCTTCGGCGCCGCGCCGCGACTGGTTGTGTCGGGTCAGCGCGCTCGGCGGCTCGGGGCGAATCTCATCGATGAGCTTGAACTGCAGTGCTTCCTGCGGCGACAGGTAGTACTCTTGCCCGCCCACCATCGGAAACCACTCGTCCGGCAGGGCGGCGCGCTGGCGCCAGACGCGCTGGTAGCGCGCCAGGGCCAGGCGCTCGTAGGAGTAGGATTCCTTGCTGACGTCGTCGAGACTGGCGTGGATCATCAGCACCGAGTTGGGCGTGGCGTAGCGCCGCCCGGTGCCCGCGGCCAGGATGAGCGCGCCGGATGAGTAGCAGCCGCCGACCGCCCAGGTGTTCACCGGCGCCTCGATCAGCTCCATCGTGTCGATGATGGTGAAGGCACTGTCGACCCAGCCGCCCTGCGTCGACAGATAGAGGTCGATGGGACGCGAGTGGTCGATCGCATCCATGTAGAGCAGGCGCGCCGCCACCTCCTTGGCCGTGCGCTCGTTGATGTTCTCGGTGACCATGATGCGACGGCTGGTGATCAGCGGATCGTCGCGGCGCAGGCGCGGATCGCTCGGCACCGAGGCGAGCAACTCATCGATCACCGCCTCGGCGATGGCGCCCGGGTTGGAAAACGCCGCGTCGACGGCGCGCAGCGAGCGCAGCGCGTTGCCGACCACGGCCAAGGCGATGACCGTGACGATCGCCGCCGCAACCACGAGATACGGGCGCCAGCGGATGAGCATATCGATTCGTATGGCGCAGCGGCCGCGGTGCTGCAAGGCGCCCCAGGGGCCCTCAGGCCGGATCGCGAAACGCCGGCGCGCGCTTCTCCAGGTTGGCGCGCACGGCCTCGAGCTGATTGGCCGAGCCGAGCAAGCCGCGCTGGCTGCGCTCCTCGTTGCGCAAGCCCTCCTCGGCGCTGACCAGCGGGGCCTGGTTGAGCAGGCGCTTGGCGGCGCGGATCGCGTCCGGCGAGCGCGTGGCGATCTCGCGCGCCAGCGCCAGGGCGGCGGCGCGCGGGTCGTCGGCCAGGCGCGTGACCAGCCCGATCTCCGCCGCCTCACGGCCCGAGACCACCCGGCCGGTAAAGGTCAGCTCCTTGGCGACGTCGAGCCGCAGCAGGTGGCGCAGCGTCTGCGTGCCGCTCATATCGGGGATCAGACCCCAGCGCACCTCCATGACCGACAGCTGCGCGTCGGGAGCGGCCAGACGCAGGTCGGCGCCGAGGGCGACCTGCAGTCCCCCGCCGTACGCCACCCCGTGCACCGCCGCGATCACCGGCACGGGCACTTCCGTCCACACCCAAGCGGCGCGCTGGGCGACGTTGGCTGGCCCCTCACCGCTGCGCGCCAGCAACGCCCCGGCAGGATCGCCCTCACCTGCCATGGCCATGAAGCTGGCGAAATCCAGGCCGGCGCAGAACGCGCGCCCCTCGCCCGACAGCACCACCGCGCGCAGGCCGGGAGCGGTGATGAGCGATTCGCCGGCAGCGATCAGCGCCTCGAACATCGCCGGGTCGAGGGCGTTGAGCTTCTCCGGCCGGTTGAGGCGAACGTCGGCGACGCCGCCCTCGCAGTGGATGCGCACCCGCTCCGCCATACGCGACCCTCCTTGCCGCCGAGCAAACCACCGGCCTCCACCGGGGGCAATAGCGCACGGCAGGTTGTGAGGTTGTTAGGCTGTTAGGGACCAGAGGGTGTAAGAGCGAGACGGGGCGCCGAATCCCCCCTGGCCGCCCTAGCACAGTCTCGTGCGACCAGGGCGGACCGGAGGAGCTTCCCCGGCGCTGCAGACGCGCTATCGTGTGACGGACGCTCCGCATGCCAACCTTGCACGGCTCGGTTCACCCCGACTTCTGGCCGGTCGCCCGCGGCTTGATGCGTCAACTCCGGCGCGGCCAGCGCGGTGGCGCGGCGGTGTGCGTGTACCATCGCGGCGAGCCGGTGGTGGACATCTGGGGCGGCACGCGCAACGCCGCCGGCGATCCCTGGCTCGCCGATACGCTGGCGGTGTCGTTCTCGACCACCAAGGGGGTGACCGCCACCCTGCTGCACATCCTCGTCGATCGCGGCGCGCTCACCTACGACGACCCGGTGGCAAAGTTCTGGCCCGAGTTCGGCCAGGCCGGCAAGGCTCGGATCACCGTGCGCCAGCTACTCTGCCACCAAGCCGGCCTGTACGACATCCGCACCCTGATCGACGACGCCTCGCGCATGCGCGACTGGACCTACATGACCGAGGCACTGGCGCGCCGCGCCCCGGCGCTCCCTCCCGGCACGGCCAGCGCTTACCACGCCCTCACCTTCGGCTGGCTGGTCGGCGAGGTCGTGCAACGCGTTACCGGTCGGCCGTTCGCCGAGGTCGTGCAGCGCGAGCTGGGTGAGCCGCTCGGCGGCGATGGCCTTTACATCGGCGCCCCTGCCGCCGCCGCCGCGCGCGCCGCCGAGCTCTTCATGCCGGCGCGGGCGCGCGCGCGCATGGCGGGACTCACCAGCCGACTGACGCGCGCCCAGCGCATCCTGCACCTGTTCGGCGCGCGCTACGACCTGCGCCGCCTCGCCGATGCCCTGCTGCCGCCGGGGATTACGGACTTTCGCTGGCATGACGCCGAAGCCCTGGCGGCGCCGAATCCGTCCGCCAACGGCCTGTTCACCGCCCGTGCGCTCGCCAAGCTGTACGCGACGCTCGCCGGCGGCGGCAGCATCGACGGCGTGCGCCTGCTGTCACCGGCCACGCTGGCGCGCGCCGTCGAGGTGCAATCGCGCGGCCTCGATCTCGTCGTGCCCATTCCCATGCGCTGGCGGCTTGGCTATCACCGCGGCATGACCAGCGCCGGCACTCCCCCGCGCGCCTTCGGCCACTATGGCTTCGGCGGCTCCGGAGCCTTTGCCGATCCCGAGCAGCAGCTGGCGGTCGCGCTGACGGTCAACAGCGGCCTCGGCACCCCGTTCGGCGACTTCCGCATCATGGCCATCGGCGGCATCGCCCTGCGCTGCGCGCGCCGCCGACGCTGAGGCCGCGGCGGCGCGAGAACGATGTCCTCGGTGTGGTGTCGCCGGCGATGATCGCCGCCTTGCTGAACTTCATCGGCGGGCTCGGCCTGCTGCTCTACGGCGTGCACACCGTCGGCGAGGCACTCCAGGTGCTCGCCGGCGAACAGCTGCGACGGCGGCTCGGCGTCGGCAGCACGCGGCGCGATTGGTTCGCCACCGGCGTGTTCACCAGTCTGGTCATGCTCTCGTCGACCGCGGCGGCGGTGATGATCGTGAGCTTCGTCAACGCCGGGTTGATCGGGTTGCCACAGGCGGCCGGCGTGCTGGTCGGCGCCAACCTCGGCGCCGCCATCGCGGCCTGGCTGCTGGCGGTCCGCCTCGGCGCACTCGGCATCGGCCTGCTCGGTGTCGGAGCCGTCGCGGCGTTGTTGTGGCGCAGCGAGCGCGGCCGGTTCGTCGGCCTCCTGGCGATGGGCGTCGGGATGTTGTTCGTCGCCCTGCAGTGGCTCACCGCCGCCTGGGGCGGCCTTGGCGCCGACGCGTTGCCGCTCTGGCTGACGCAGCCGGCCGCGATCGGCCCCCGGCTCGCCGCGCTCGTCATCGCAGTCCTGGCAGCGGCGTTGCTGCAGTCGGCCACCGCGCTCATCGGCGTGCTCATCAGCCTCGCCGCTGCGGGTGCGTTGTCGATCGACGGCGCCGCGGTGCTGGTGATCGGCGCCAACCTCGGCAGTTGCATCACCGTCTACCGGGCTGCCGCCGGGGCCATCGCCGATGCCCGACGGGCGGCGGTTGTTCACGCCTTGCTGAACGGGCTGACCGCCCTGCTCGCCCTTGCCACTCTCGACCGCTGCTGGCCGCCGCTCGCGGCCCTGGCCGCTGCCACGCCCGCGGCCGATGGCCCCCTCATGGCCAGCCCACTGCACGTGGCGCTGGCGCACAGTGCCTTCAACGCCCTGCTCGCCGTCCTCGGCAGCCTGGCGCTGACGCCGCTCGTGTACGCCGCCACCCGCCTGATCGAGCCTGGAGCGCGCGAACGCACGGCCCTGCGCTACCTGCGGCCGAGCGTCGTCGAGACCCCGGCGTTGGCGATCGAAGAATGCCGCTTGGAGGTCCTGAACATGGCCGCCGAGGCCAGCGCCGCCCTGCGGCTCACGCGCGAGTTGCTCGCCGACGTGCAGACGCCGCAGGCCGAGCTGCGCCGCCGCATCCTGGCGCATGAAAAGACCACCGACACGGCGCAACGCGAGGTCACGGTGTTCCTGTCGCGCGTCATGGCGGCCTCGCCGAGCGTCCGCCACGGTGAGGAGTGCCGCGCCTTGCTGCGCGCCGCGGATGAGGTCGAGAGCATCGCCGACTACTGCGAGCGCCTGGCCAACTACCGGCGCCGTCTGGTTCGCCAGTCGACGCCCGTCGACGCCGCCGCGCTGGCGGACTTGCAGGCCTATTTCGAGCGCACGATCGCCTTCTACGACGCCGTCGTCGACCGCGTCCGCCGCCGCGAATCCGGCTGGCTGCCGGCCATGGTCACGAAGGCGGATTACCTGGCCACCGAAGCCGACGCGCTGCGCGACGCCAACCTGCAGCGCCTGGCGGCGCACCGCGCCACACCCTCCGCCGGCATCTTCTTCAACGACATGCTGCTGGCCGTGCGCCGCATCCGCAACCACACCCTGAACCTCGCCGAGACCTTCGCCGACGAGCCGCGTTAGCCTTGATCGGACAAGAGAAATTCAACCCACAGGCGCGGAGGCCGGAGAGAACGCGGAGCACGAGTGTCTGGCCGGATGCCGAACAACCCGCCGCTCACCCTTCGACGGGCTCAGGGTGAGCGGCGGGTTGTTCGGCATCCGGCTAGAGAGTGAACCCCAAAC
>CAYYWP010000205.1:0-8671 GCA_964475125.1 uncultured Binatia bacterium (SeqCode)
GCCGATGATGCGCGCGCCCCGCAGCTCGGCCAGCTCGACCATCTGCGCCACCTCGAAGCGCGGAATGCGCTCGGTGACGATGACGACGATCTTGACGCCAGCGTCGAGCGCTTCGAAGACTGCGTCGCGAGTGAAGGCCGGCGGGACGGCGACGACCGAGCCGTCGACCCGCGTCTTGGCGGTGATCTCGCGCACCGTGTCGTAGACCGGAATGCCGTAAACGTCGCGCCCGCCGCGTCCTGGCGTCACGCCGCCGACGATCTTCGAGCCGTAGTCCAGACACTCGCGGCTCATGTTCACGGCCTCGCGCCCGGTGATGCCCTGGATAATGAAGGTGGTGTCCTTGGTGATCAGAATCGACATGGCGCTCACTCGCGATACGGCGTTCCTCGCCTCGAAAGATCCCTTCAACGCAGAGACACAGAGGCGCAGAGAGCGCGGAGACCCAGTTGTGACGCTCAGCCTCTTCTCTCCGCGCCTGTTAAAATTTTTCTCAGGCTCCTCTCATTTTGGCCACGGCCCGGCCGGCGGCTTCGTACATCGACACGGTGCGGTCGCAATATTCGACGCCGTAGTGCGACAGGATCTTGAAGCCCTCGGTCTCCCAGGAGCCGGGGATGCGGAAAATGGTGATGGCTTCAGCCGGGCGGCGGCCGGATTCGATGACGCCCTTGATGACGCCGCGCGCGACGATGTCGACCCGGGTGTTCGACACCACGTTCATCATCACGGCGATCTTCTCCACCCCGGGCTTGCGCAGGATGAGCTTGGTCAGCTCGGCGGTCTTGGCGACCGAGGGGTTGCCGCCGATCTCGCAATAGTTGGCCGGCCGCCCGCCGTGCTTGCGGATGGCGTCGAACAGCGTCAGCGAGCCGCCGCCGGCGCCGATCACCAGGCCGAGGTCGCCGTCGAACTCGACTACGTTGCCGGCCACGCCGCGGTGGTCGGCGGCATCGACGGCGGCGCCGTCGATCTCGAAGGGCGTCGGCGGACGCGCCTGGCGCTTCTCCTCCGGGGCGATGCCGAGCTCCGTGAGGATCGCCTTCTGCCCGTCGCGCGCGTCGTCTTCCATGTCGACGTGCCCGTCGAGGCAGACGAAGCGGCCGTCCGCGAGCCTGGCGAGCGGGTTGATCTCGGCCAGGGTCAGCCCGTGGGCGATGAAGATGCGCGCCAGCGCCGCGGCGATGCGACTGAGCTGGTTGAGCTCGGCACCGCTGATGCGCAGTTGCGCGATCAGCTCCTTGGCCATGAAGTCGGAGAACGGCAGCAGGGTCGAGAGGTGGCGCTTGGCGATGTGCTCGGGGTGGGTCTCCGCCACCTCCTCGATGTCGATGCCGCCCATGTCGCTGCAGATCATCACCGGCTTGCGCGCGAAGCCGTCCCAGGTCACGCCGAGGTAGTACTCCTGTGCCACCGGGGCGCGGCCCTCGACCAGCACGCCGCGTGGCCGGTGACCGTTGATGGTCAGGGCCAGGATCTTCTTTGCTGCCTCGGCGGCCTGCGCCGGGCCGTCGGCGAACAGCACCCCGCCGGCCTTCATGCGCCCACCGCTCAGCACCTGCGACTTCAGCACCACTGGGCCGTCGATGACGCTGGCGATCGCCTGCGCCTCCTCGGCCGTGCGGGCGACCTTCGAGCCGGAAGGCAGCGGAATTCCGTACCGACCGAAGAGCAGCTTCGATTCGAACTCGTAGAACCGCATCAGTCCACCGGAGAAAGAGTAGTCGATAGAAGCTGCCGGAAGGGGCCCGGCGGACGGCCGGTGCCCGAAGCATCTCTGGCGCCGCGTCGTCGCGACATGGGGGGCGCTACTATTTCGGCGCCGAAAGGTCAACGCAGGTTCTCCGCGCGCCAACCGAAAGGCGCGCCGGTTGCGGCGCAGGTATGCTCTGCCTACACCGCAGACATGAAGAGACATGCACGAAGAGCGGCGAAACGCCACTTCGATCCCCTGGCGCAGATCCCGCGCCTGTCGTCATTTCACCGCCTGGCCTCGCCCGGGCACCGATGCTAGGCAGGGGCACCCTGGGGGTAGGGCCAAACCTGGCGGAAGGCTGAGTGCATGGCAGAGCGGAACTGGAGCGCGCTGGAGCTGGTCGATGTCGAGCGCATCGTCTCGACCGTCGACACGCTGGTACGCGAGGCGCTCGAGGTGGCGAGCAAGCGCACCGAGAGCGGCAAGGGGATCGACGCCGAGCAGGTGCATTGCGAACGCCTGGCGTATGCCGCCACCGAAGTGGCCGCGGCGCGCGATCTCCTCACCTACGCCCGGGCGGCCGCCGGCCAGCCGCCGCCGGCACCGTTCGGCGCCATGGCGGGGCTATTCGCCAGCGAGGTGGCGGGCAAGCTGCGGGCCCAGATCGAAGCCCATCCGGCCGAGTTCGGCATCGCCGAGGCGCGGCTGAACGCGACGCTCGGCGACGGTGCGATGCGCCAGCACCTGCGCGCCGCCGGGGGCGACGAGGTGGCGAGCGCCATCGGGCGCTGGGTCATCGAACAGCGCGGCGCCAACCACGGCTGGCTGGCGGATGAGATGGCGAGCATGACGCGCGACTCGGTGCGCCAGTTTGCCGAGGCCGAGGTGTTGCCGATCGCCGAGCACATCCACCGCCACGACGACCTGATCCCGGAGGCGCTGATCGCCAAGATGGGCGAGCTCGGCTTCTTCGGCATGTCGGTGCCGGAGGCGTACGGCGGCGGCGGCATGGGCAACCTGCCGATGATCATCACCACCGAGGAGCTGTCACGCTGCTCGCTAGCCGCGGCCGGCAGCTTGATCACGCGCCCGGAGATCCTCACCAAGGCGTTGCTCAAGGGCGGTACCGAGGCACAGAAGCGCGCCTGGCTGCCGCCCATCGCCAGCGGCCAGGTCATGGTGGCGATCTCGGTCACCGAGCCGGACACCGGTTCCGACGTCGCCGCGGTCAAGTGCCGCGCCGAGGCCGCCGAGGTCGGCGGGGGGCGCGGCTTCGTCCTCAACGGCGCCAAGGCGTGGTGCACCTTCGCCGGGCGCGCCAACGTCCTGGCGTTGCTGGCGCGTACCGATGCGGACCCCAAGTCCGGCGCGCGCGGGCTGTCGCTGTTCATCGTGCCGAAGGACCCCTTTCCGGGGCACGAGTTCGAGATGCGCCAAGCCGGCGGCGGCGTCCTGCACGGCAAGGCCGACCGCACGCCGGGCTATCGCGGCATGCATTCGTTCACGCTCGGTTTCGACCACTACTTCGTCCCGGCCGAGAACCTGGTCGGCGAGTCCGGCGGCCTGAACAAGGGCTTCTACCTGCAGATGAACGGCTTTGCCGCCGGCCGCCTGCAGACCGGTGGGCGCGCCACCGGGCTGGCGCAGGCGGCGGTGGAGCGCGCGGCGGAATACGCCAACGACCGCAAGCAGTTCGGCCAGCCGATCGGGCACTACCAGTTGACGCAATACAAGCTCGGTCGCATGGCCACGCACGTGATGGCCGGCCGCCAGCTCACGTACGCGGCGGCGCTGGCGATGGACGAGCACGAATCGAGCGCCCTGGCGCCGGCGATGGCGAAGCTGTTCACCTCCGACGTCGCCGTCTGGGTGACGCAGGAGGCCCAACTGCTGCACGGCGGCTGGGGGTATGCAGAGGAGTTCCCGGTCTCGCGCTACGTCGTCGACGCCACCGTGCTGCCGATCTTCGAGGGCGTGAAGCCGATTCTCGAGCTCAAGGTCATCGCCCGTACGCTGCTGGCCGAGTGACCTCCATGGCCGCGGATGCGTCGCGGCTCCGGTGCTGAGCGGCGCCGCCGGTCGAGCGGTCGATCCACGCTTCGAGCAGCGGCAGGTCGGCGAAGCCGGGCAGCGAGCGGATCGTCGCGTCGCAGCGGCGCGCCGCCGCGCGCCCGTCGGTGCCGCCGAACAGATAGGCGGCGAGGAAGCGGGTCTCGGCAGCGGGCTGTACGTTGGTTCCCACCGGGGCCCAGAAGTGCTCGACCAGGAAGCGCGTTACTCGCGCCACCCCGGGCCGCTGCAACCGGCGCCGGGCTTGATCGAAGTAGAAGCCGAAGTGCCGCGACTCGTCGCGCATGATGCGGGCCAGCAACTGTGCCAGCACCGGATGCCCGGCCAGCGCCGACAGCCGCTGGTAGCTGAGCAGCGTCGCCAGCTCGTTGATCGCCCCCCAGGTCATGTGCACGGCGACGAAGGCCGGCCACAGCTTCGAGACCAGCGAGATGCCGATCGCCTGCGCCCGCGCCCCTCCCGTCTCGCGCGTGCGCGCCCGTGGCACGACGGCGTGGCCGGCGGCGGTCAGAAAGCGCTCGAGCGCCAGGCCGTGGAAGGTCTCCTCGTAGAGCCAGCAGGCCAGGAAGGTGGCCACGCGGACATCGTCGATGGCGCGGGTCGAGGCCAGCTCGCGAAGGTAGACAATGGTATGACTCTCGATGTCCTGCATGTAGCGCAGGGAGCGCACCGTCTCCGGGGGGAGCGGATGGCGGGGCACGTCGTCCCAGTCGATGCCACTCAGGTCCACGGCGCGGGACCGGGCGGTGTAGGCGTCGAGATCGAAGGAGTCCATCACCCCGCCCTACGTCGGTTCCGGCGAATCGGATTGCGTATTCAGTGCGTGCCCAGCGCGCGCTGTGGCCTGTGGATCAGCCGAACAGCTTGTCCCGCGCGGCGTCGGAGATCGCCACCACCGCCGGGTGTTTGAGGCGGCGTTCGACCGAGATGGCGTAGAAGCGCTCGCGCACGGCCTCCAGACGGCCGATGACCACGACGCGATATTGGCGGCGGATCTCCGCCTCGATCGCCGCCGGGGCGAAGAACACGCCGACGCCGCGCTCGCCGAAGGCCTTGAGCAAGGCGCTGTCTTCAATCTCGCTGACGATGTTGGGACGCAGGCCGTGCTGCTGAAACCACTGCTCGAGTGAGCGGCGCAGCACCGTGTTCTCGGTGGGCAGGAGCGCCGGCGCGCCGTCCAGCGAGCGCGGAAAGCCGCGGCGCAACTTGCCGGCGATCGCCCGCGTGCCAAAGACGGTGACGCCGCACTCGCCGAGCAGGTGGCTGAAGGCGCGCACGTTCATGCTCGGGTGGATCGGTGCGTCGCTCAGCACCAGGTCGAGCTCGTGCACGGCCAGATCGGCGAGCAGGCGCTCGGGCTTGTCCTCGCGACACACCACCCGTACCGGTTCGGGTAGTTTCAAGGCCGGCTCGATGAGCCGATAGGCGATGAGCTTGGGCAGCTGGTCGGCGATGCCGACGGCGAGGCGCACCGGGCGCCCCGTCGGGCGGCCGCGCACCGCATCCATGAGCTCCCGCCCGAGGGTGAAGATCTCTTCCGCATAGCGATAGGCGATCCGTCCGGTGTCGGTGAGCTCGAGGCGGCGGCCGACACGGTGAAACAACTTGCTGCCCAAGTGCTCCTCGAGGATGCGCAACTGCCCGCTGATCGTCGGCTGGGCGAGGCGCAGCTCGGCCGCGGCAGCCGACACGCCACCGACGCGGGCCACGGTCCAGAAGTACAGCAGGTGGTGGTAGTTCAGCCATTCCATGTCCCTCTCATAGATCGTCCAGAGCGATAAGTCATCCTCGGTTTTTGTATTTGCCGATGCACCTCGAGTGGCGTAGCCACACCGGTGAGGAGGGATGACCATGCGCATCGAGGTACGGACACGGAATCTGGCCGGCGCCGAGGGACTTCGGCAGCACGCCGGACGGCGGCTGCGGTTTGCGCTCGGGCGCTTCGACACGGTGGTCGAACGCGTGCGGGTTCGGCTGGAGGACATCAACGGGCCGCGCGGCGGCGTCGACAAGCGCTGCCGGATCGTGGTGAACCTCAAGGCGGCGGGAGAGGTGGTGGTCGAGGATACCGACGCCAGCGCGCAGGCGTTGCTGGATCGCAGTGCCGAACGCGTCGGCCGGATGGTGCAACGCCGGATCGAACGGCTGCGCGATCCGTCGGCTCGCCGCAGCGTCGCCGCATGACGGTCGCCGCGATCGCGCTGTTGTTGTGCAGCGGCGTCGCTGGCGTGTCCGGTACGGCGGCGACGGAAGCGCCGGTGCGACAGCATATCCAGGACGCCGTCCAGCGGAGCGACCCGGCGGCCGCGGCGGAGACGCGGGTCACGGTCGACGTCGTCGAGGGCGCCGTGCTGCTGCGCGGATCGGTACGCCTGTACCAGCAGAAGTTGAGCTACGAGCAAGCGGCGTGGCAGGCGCCGGCCGTGCGCGAGGTCGAGAACGAGATCGCCGTCGTGCCGTGGTATCCAGTCAGCGACGCCGAGATCGAGCGCCAGATCACGGCGCTGGCCAAACGCGACCGCTTTCAGGGCATCGAGTGGCACGTCCAGGTGCGCGACGGGGTGGTCAGCATCGGCGCGACGTTTCACGAGCCGGCGGATGTGTTTGCGCTCAAGCACCTTGTGGCGGCCATCGAGGGCGTGCGGGAGCTGTCGATTCAGGCCCGTTTCGGGGTCTGAACGGCGGCGAACCAGGCGCTGAAAAACCGATGCGAGAGATTTGGACTATCTATTTGTCGATGTACATCGCGCGGCGTAGTAGAGCTGCCGGAGGGTTGAGCATGACACGGACGCAGAGGGTGAAGTCGGGCTGGCGCGGTAGCGATTGGGTGCCGCGCATGGCGCTGCAATCCGACTGGGAAGAGTTTGTCGTACCGGAGTTCGCGCTGCCGGCGCAGGTAGGACACCTCTGGCATCACAGTGGAGCGATGGCGCCGGAGCGCGCCCTCGCCCTGGCGGTGTTGCAGCAAGCAGTCGCCGATGTGGCGCGGTATGCGGCGTCGGGTCTGCGCCACCACCGCCGGCTGTCCGAGCGGGCATTGGGGTGGATGGCGTTGGAAGACCGCACGTGGCCCTACTCGTTCGTCAACCTGTGCGCAGTCTTCGGGCTCGAACCGGATACGGTGCGCGCGGCGCTGGAACAGCAGCGGGCGGCGGGTGTGGCTCCAATACGCCAGGCCGCCTGAGCAGGACGACGGAAAGGAACCGGATGACGGTGGGCGCGCGGGCGAACGGGCGGGGCGAGTTGGGCGCTCGCGGATCCGATGCGGCGCGCTCGCCGGCAGAGGATGAACGGATGAGGCGCCCGGTATGAAGCTGGTGCGAACGGTGACCGCCGTGTGTGTCATGGCGGTCGGGGTCGTCGGACTGGTGTTTCCGCTGGTGCCGGGAGTGCCATTGATCATTGGAGGCTTGGCGTTGCTCGGCAGCGCCCATCCCTGGAACGCCGCGGCGCGGCGTTGGTTGGATAGTTGGCGTGGACGGGCGGCGGGCTCGGGCGGAGCGCGTGAGCTGTAGACGGGACCGTCGAAAGATGCGCGGAAGGCGCGTTTCAACCGGCTGTCAGGCCCGGTCGCGGTGCTCGGAGCCAGCAGGGCGCGCGCGCAGCGCCTGCTCGACGGCGGCGCGAATCTGGGCGAGAAAACGCGCCGTCGTCGTCGATAGATCGGCGCGACGCGCGGCTAGGTGATCGCGGGCGCGCTGCAGGAGCGCGGGTTCGTCGAGGACGCGGCAGATGCGCTGCACGGCGGTCTCGGTCGAATCGAATTGCAGCTCGGGCATCTGGACGATCTCGGCCGGGCCGCCGCTGGCGTGTACGAACGGCACACCGCCGGCGCGGATCACCTCGGCGACCGCCATGCCAAAATGTTCCTCGACCATAGCGTGAATGCCGAAGCGACAACGGCTGACGATGGACAGCAGGGTCGGGCGGTCGACGTCCTCGTGCAGGTGAAACCAGTCGCCGTCTTCGGCCGCGCGCTGGCGCAGCCAGGTCGTCACGGCGGACGATCCATCGTCCGTTCCGATGATGTGCAGTTCGACGCCCGGGTGGCTGGCGCGGACGCGACTGACGATGTCGAGCACTTGCTCGAGCCGCTTGACGGGATTGAAGCGGCCGATGCAGGCGAAGCCGTCCCGGCGGACCTCCCAGGCGAGCTCGGGGATCTCGCCCGGGGCGGGTGGATAACAGACGACGGGTCGACGCCCGTACTGCGACTCGTAGAGATCGGCGATGTAGCCGGAGTTCGCGAGCGTCACGGCGTCCAGAACGCGCTGGCGCCGCCAGCCGAAGATGCCGCGCGCCGTGGCGTAATACAGATCGCGGACCAGCCGCAGCCGGTTGAACCAGCGCAGATCGACTTCCGGACGCACGTGCGGTGCGGCCGGGAAATGGACGTATTGTACCGCCGGGGTGCCGTAGTCGCCCTCGTCGTTGGCGGAGACGACCAGATCAAAGGCGTGCCGGCGCATCCTGGCGGCCTGCATCAAATAGAGATTGCGCACCAGCGCGAGCCGGACGGGGAAGGCGGCGGCGAGGCCGAACAGCGCCGGCGAGAGCAATTGAACGTCGAAGTCGTCGCGGCGCAGAGCCGTGCCGGCGTAGCGGTTGATCTGCTCCAGGTTCGGCCGCCGCAGGGTCAACAGGGTGACCGCGTGCTCCGCCTTAAGCCCCTCGATCATCCAGGCGGCGACGATGTTACCCCCGCCTGGCGGGTTGAGGGATGGTTGGGCGAACAGAATCCGCGCCATGCGCGTCCGTCGCGTGCCCTAGTGTCCTGTGTCCGAAATTCGCTGCCTATATCGGCGAGGCATTGGCGGCCCTGGCAGGGCGGCCGACGCAGGAATATCTGACTATATTCCGAGGAGGCCAACGCTGCCAGGGCCGCTGAGGGCCGCCGAGATAGGC
>CAYYWP010000206.1:0-8604 GCA_964475125.1 uncultured Binatia bacterium (SeqCode)
GCTCAGGGTGAGCGGCGGGTTTTTCAGCATCCTGCTAGACCCTCGTGCTCCGCGTTCTCTGTAGGCTCCGCGGCTCTGCGTTGAATTTCTGAGTCCGAGCAAGGCAAGTTTCCTCGGCGATCAGCGCGGGACGCTTCGGGCCGGCGAATGCCTAAAGCACCGCCTGGTCGAGGACCGCCTGCGGGGTGCTCGAGACGATCTCGGCATAGGTGGGCACGAACTTGCCGCCTTCGATGAGCGTGACGAACTCCGGCCGCACCTGGTTGCGCAGCTGCTGGAGAATCTGGCGGTGCACGTCGATGTCGGCCCACTCGCCGAGCAGGTAGAAATGATCCGGGTCCTCGGTGTCGCGGCACAGGATGCCGTCCTTCACCTGGGCGGCCGACTTGTGCATCGGGTTCCGGTCCGAGTAGTCGAAGTCGTCGAACAGGCGGACGAACTGGTCGCCCGTACCCGGCTTGACCCGAAAATCGTAGATGTGCACGAAGTTGCCCTTCTTGCCCATCGGTACCAGCGCCATGCTGCGGCCCTCCCGCGAGCCGAGTCGTTCGTCTGCCGCCGCACCGTAGTAGTTCAGATGCTAGGCGCTCGCAAACGCCGGCACGCCCCGGATGGCCCGTACGAGCTGCGGCGCGGCGCCTTAGCGGACGCGGCGTGTTCCAGCTTGACCCCTTCGAGCGGCGTGCTCTATAGGCGCTGGTGGTCGATCTCGCAGTGTTGCGCCGGCTACGCTGCAGTCTTTCGGGCAGGGAGAGGGCACGTCGGCGGCACATATGATTGCTGGCGCTCGGATGAGGCAGGAGCTACGGTCAGCGCCGGCTGTCCGCGGTTTCGCTAGCGAGTGGACCCGTCGCGCCGATTTCTGAGCTGTCAGGAGCCCTGCCAGGCGCCATAACAGGAGCGAGCGTGCCATGAGCGTGATGCGATTGGGATTCGTCCAGGTGCGCGAGACCGATCTCGACAAGGCCACCGGCTACTATACGGACGTGCTGGGGCTGCAGGAGGTGGCGCGGCAAAACGGCCAGCGCTACTTCAAGTGTTGGGATGAGTACGACCACCACAGCGTGGTGATCGAAGAGGGCGGCCTCGGTCTGGTGAAGATGGGCTACAAGGTCGAGACCGAGGACGAGCTGGCCGGGCTGGAGAAGGCGATCGAGGCGTTCGGCCTCCCGGTGCGGCGGGTGTCGCGCGGAGAGAATCTGGCGCTCGGACAGGCGATCCGCTGCGTGCTGCCCTCGGAGCACGTGCTCGAGCTGTACGCCGCCAGCGAGCAGAGCGGCACCAGCGTCGGCACCCTCAACCCCGATCCCTGGCCGGTCGAGCAGACCGGCATCTCACCGTCGCGGCTGGACCACCTGCTGCTGACGGCGGAGGACATCGGCGCCACGGCCGACCTGTTCACCCGCGTCCTCGGCTTCCGCATGAGCGAGCGCATCATCCCCAGCCGCGACAACGAACGCGACCTGATCGGCGCCTTCCTGTTCTGCGGCAACAAGGCCCATGACATCGCCTTCGTGAAGGGACCGAACGGCAAGCTCCATCACTTCGCCTTCTGGCTCGACAGCTGGAGTGACATCCTGCGCGCCGGCGACATCCTGGGCCGCAACGGCCTGAAGATCGACATCGGCCCGACCCGCCACGGCATCACGCGCGGGACGACGATCTACTACTTCGGCCCGAACGGGAACCGGAACGAAGTCTTCTCGGGCGGGTACATCACGTATCCCGACTTTCCCTGCATTACCTGGACGGCCGATCAGATCGGCCGCGCGATCTTTTACATTCAGCAGGAAGTCAATGAGCGCTTCACCACCTATGTGACGTAAACTGCTCGGAGCCCGCGGTCTGCCCCAGGCGGTCGACGGCGACCGCGGCGAGACCGGGCTCGCGTAGCGTGTATCACCGTGGAGGAGTCGTATGGCGAATTTCGTCTCTGCCCCGCTGCCGGACGTCGAGTTGACCGATCACATCCGCGGCATCCTCGCCCAGCTCGACGCCTCGACGCTGGAGGTGGACAAGGCGGTGACCATGCCGCCGGCGGTCTATACCTCCGAGGAGTGGTTCGAGTTCGAGAAGCGCGCGGTCTGGGACCGCGAGTGGATCTGCCTCGGACACCACGGCCTGGTGCCGAAGGTGGGCGATTACGTCTCGATCACCGTCAACAACGATCCGCTGATCGTCCAGCGCCGCGCCGACAATCAGGTGCACGTGATGTCGGCGGTCTGCCAGCATCGCGGCTACCAGCTCGTCGACGGCACGGGTAATGCCAAGTTCTTCACCTGCCCGTTCCACGGCTGGTCGTACGACATGACCGGCAAGCTGGTGAACGCCCCGGAGATGGAGGCGCACGCGACGCTCGAGGAACTGCAGCGCCACTTCTGCCTGCCGGAGATCCGCACCGAGGTATGGAACGGCTTCATCTTCGCCAACCTGTCAGGCGATGCCCCGGCGCTGGCGCCGCGCTGCAAGCGCTTGGCGAAGGAGATCGCGAACCACCACCTGGACGAGATGGGGGCCACGCCGACGGTCGACTGGGGGCCCGAGGCCTGGAACTGGAAGTTCATGCACGAGAACGCCATCGAGCCGCATCACACGGCGTACCTGCACAAGGGGCCGCACGACTTCGCCCCGTCGCGCCTGGTGAGCTTCGCGGAATGGGATGACGGCGACGACGGCGCCGTCTACCATCCCACCGGCTTTCTCTATCTCGACGGCAACTTCACCGGCGCCTTCCGCTGCCTGATGCCGGTGCTCGAGACGTTGACGGAGCGCGAACGCCAGCGCGTGATGTTCGTGTGCATCCTGCCGAATCTCTTTTTCGCCTGTGTGCCCGACGGGTGCTTGTACTATTGCATCCTGCCGCAAGGCGCCAACTTCATGACCATTCGGGTCGGCTTCGTGTATCCACAGTCGACGCTGCGCATGAAGAACTTCGATATCGTCTTCCCACACGTCGTCAACGGCCTCTCGATCTACAACGATCAAGATACGGTGGCCAATCGGGCGGTGCATAAGGGGCTGAAATCCCGCTTCGCCCCGCGCGGACGCTACGCACCGAAGGAGGCCACGCTGCCGCAATTCAACCGCTGGCTGATCTCGCGCTACAAGGCCTACGCCACCGAGATCGAGGCCAAACAGCGGCAGCAACAGCGGGCCGCGGGGTAGGGCGTGCCCCGTCGCCACCTCGGGTACGGCGATGAGCGCTGATCTGGAGGACGTGAAGACCCTGCTGCGGGACGTCCGGTCGAGTCTCGCCCGCTTGGAGGACATCGAGGCCATCAAGCGCGTCATCGTCACCTACGCGCGCGGCTGCGATCGCGGCAACGATCCCGAGATCATCGGACCCTTGTTCGCGGAGGAGGGGACCTGGGAGTGCAAGGGCTTCGGCAAGTATCACGGCCGCGCCGCCGTCGCGCGCGGGTTGCACGGCATCGCCGGGGAGAAGATCTGGTGGTCGCTGCATTACATGATCTCGCCGCTGGTCGACGTCGATCCGGCCGGCGAGACGGCCAGCGCGTTTTGGTACCTCTGGGAGTCGGCGACCGTACCGAACTCGGTCACCGAGGCAGCCGAACCGCATTGGATCGGCGGCACCTACGAGACGCAGCTCGTCAAACGCGACGGCCGCTGGCTGTTCACCGCGATGGAGCTCAGGCTCAACATGGTGAGCCCCTACGATGCCGGCTGGGTCAAGGAGCGGTTTCTGATCGGCAGCGACCGCGCCCCGTACCTGATGAATCTGGCGCCGGGGACGTACTACTGGTGCGCCTGCGGGAGATCTCAGCAGCAGCCGTTCTGCGACGGCTCGCACAAGGTGACCAAGCGCACGCCGATCGAGTTCACGCTCCAGGAACACCAGCATGTCGCGTTGTGCGGCTGTAAGGGCTCCGCGACCAGGCCACACTGCGACGGCTCGCACCTGAAGATCAACCGTCCTGCGCGTACGCCCTCGGGGCCACCGCGGGGCCAGGACGAGCCATAGCCGCGGGACCCGTGCCCCCGGCCCGGCAGACCGTTGTCGGTCTCAGGCTGTCAGATACCCGATTTCCCCGGCGACAGGATCCCGTTCGGATCGAGCTCGCGCTTCAGCCGGCGGTGCACTTTCCACAAGCCGTCGTCGAAGCCGTTGTAGGTGCCGGCGACGACATCCGTGAGGTCGGGAGGGGCCGTGGCGGCGCCGTAGCCGGCCTTCGCGGCCTCGAGGATGAGCGACTTTGCACAGGCCTGAGCGCGCGTGCGGGTGGCGGGATCGGCCTGGTCGAAGAGCAACGCCAGGTTGTTGATGGTGGCCCGCCAGGTGGTGGCGAAGTCGCCGACGTAGTCGAAGCCGTGCGTTTGCATGACGTCGCGCGTCAGCCGGTACAGCTTCATCGCCTCGTCACCGCTCAGCGGCGCGATCTGTCTGAAGTCGACCATCCCCCCGCCCGCCCAGTTGGCGAGCCCGAGCTCGGTGGTATTCGGCACACCGCGCATGAGCTGCTCGCGGTACGCCCAGACCGGATCGCCGCCGCGCTCTCCCTTGAAGTAGAACTTGATACCCGGGATCTTCTGCAGGCTCACCTCGACGACCTTCCACGCCTCTGCGATCCCCTCGGGGATCCCGTACAGCGCGCCGTACACGTTCCACCACCCCAAGGCGAGATCGCTGGCGAGCGCGCGCAGCACGTCCGGAGGAATCGGCCCCGCGCCCTGGTAACACTGGCTGCGGGTGCGCTGCAGGGCGACCTCCTGGAGCAGGTGAGCGACCACGACGGTGTTCGGGATCACCATGTTCACCTTCAGCGGCCGCAGGATTTCCATCGCATCGTGCAGGTCTTCCTCGTGCGGCAGGGTGACCATGAACGGCTTGTAGGCGGGTGGCTCGGGCATCAGCCACAGCCCCATCTTGGTGACGACGGCGAAGTTCGACTGGGTGAACGCGCCGTCCATCCACGGACCGTAGCCGAACTTGAAGAGCTGCCAGGCGGTGCTTTTCGGCATGGCGCCCATGCCGGTGCGAACGATGGTGCCGTCGGTGAGCACCACCTCCATCCCACACTGCATGATGAGGTGGTCCGCATACGGCGTGTATCCCACGCCGCGCTCGAGCGTACTGCCGACGACCCCAGCGCTGGCGAGCGCGGTGCAGTCAACCCACAGATGCGACTTGGCCTTGCGCAGATGCTCGTAGAGCTGAACGTAGGTGACGCCCGGTTCGACCAGCGCGTAGGCCAGGTCTTCGTTCACCTCGAGGATGCGGTTCATGCGCTGCAGATCGAGCACCACGCACCCGGCCGGCTGCGGCACCGGGCCGCCGTGCGCGATCTGCTTGCCGGTGCCGATCGTCCACAAGGGCAAGCGGTAGTGGTTGGCGACCCGCAGCACCTCGCGCACCTGGTCTACCCCGTTGGGGAGGACGGCGGCGGATGGGGCGCCGGCGTCGGCGCCGACCGGCGATCGGCTATCCCGGTAGCCCTTGAGCGCAGCCTCGTCGGCCAACACCCATTTCTGGCCGAGCGCCGCGCGCAGCTTCGCCAGCGCGTCGCGAAAGGCGTCGGCCACCACGCCGGGCGGCAGTCGCTGAGTCATGCCCGCTGCATCCTCGTCTCCGGTTGCCGAAGTTCGTTAATGAGCCCTAAGCCGAAATTCCTTGAAACCACGAAGGCCACGAAGCACTCGAATGACAAAGTCTTCGCGGCCTTCGTGTTCTTCGTGGTGAAGGGTTTTTTCGAACCGCAGATCAACACAGACGAACACCGATAAGGGTCACTGCCGGCCGGGAAGCGGCACATTTCGCGCCGGACTCACGCGCTCGCCAGCTCCCGGCAGACGTCGTTGTAGAAGATCTCGATGTGTTCGGCCGAGATCGTCGCGCCGTAAATCGACTTCGGGTACCCCAGACACTGGTAGCGGCCGTTGGCCACCAGCGACGGCGTGCGTCCGAGGCCGTAGCGCTTGAGGAGGGCGAGGTCGGCCTCCACGGCCTCCTTCGCCTTCGGCCCCTCGAAATCCTTCTGCCAGCGCCCCGCCTCGAGGCCGACATCGCGCGCGCAGTCGCGCAGCACCTCGGGGTCGGCGATGTTGCGGCACTCGGTGAGGTGCGCGTACTGGATGCGGTCGAAGTAGTCCCAGTGCGCCGCCTGGCCGCCCTGCAGTTCTGCCGCCTTGCCGGCCAGCAGGTTGGGCATCGAGTACGGATAGTCGAACGGCTGGGCCATCATCTTCTCGGGCTGGATGCGATCGTCTTTCTCCAGCTCGCGCGCCTGCGCCCAGTGCACCAGGCAGATCTCCCGCTTCGCCACCTCGGGAGAGGGGAAGACCTTCAGTTTCGCCTCGCGTGAACGGAAGATGGCGAAGGAGCGCTGCACGACCTCCACCTCGGGATGCTCGCGCACCAGATTTCGCAGGCGAGGGGAGACCGGGTAACACCAGCACGACATGGCGTCGTGGAAGAACTCGATGGTGATCTTCGGCGCTGTGGCCATGGCGTCTTCCTCCTTGGGTCTACTTGGCCGGGTCCGTCGCTGCGGCACTGTGCAGGAACTCGACGAGCGCTGCGATGTCGGCGTCGCTCGCATCGGTGGGGCGAAACGGCGGCATTTCGATGTGTCCGTTGCGCACCACGCTCTGGACGTAGTCCGCCGCCAGATCGCGGCGCCCGCGGATCACCGCGAACTCCGGACCGCGCTTGATCGCCAGCAGCTGCGTGCCGGGGTGGCCGGGGCCGGGGTCGTGGCAGACGGCGCAGTTGTTCTCGTACACCCGCCGCCCGCGTTCGATGCCCGCGGGCGCTTGCGCTGCCGCCTGCATCGCCGCGCCCAGCGCCACGGCGGTGAGCGCCGCCGCCGCCGGCCGCCTCATGGCTTTCCGCCTTCTCCGCCGAGCGGCCAGATGCCGTTTTTCCCCGGCGCGAGAACGCCGTTCGGGTCGAGCGCGCGCTTGAGCCGGCGCTGCAAGGCCAGCAGCGATCCGTCGAATGCGCTGTAGGTCTTCGCCAATTGGTCCATGTAGGCGAGGTTGGTTCGATATTCTCCGTATCCCTGCGCCGCGGCCTCGTCGATCAAGCGGCCGAAGCACTCGCCGGCGCGCTGTCGCTGGGCCGGATTCTGGCGGTCGAACATCAACATCACGATGTGGTGCATGTCGCGCCAGCCGACGACGAATTCGCCCATGTAATCGAAGCCGTAGCGGTGGCAGGTGTCGCGGATCATGCCGTATTGCTTCCACGCGTGCTCGCCGGTGGTCGGTGAGATTGGGGAGAAGTTGATGTGGCCGCCGCCGCCGACCCAATTGAGGAGGCCGAACTCGGTCATGTGCGGGATCCCGCGCATGAGCTGGGCGCGGTACTCGAACGAGACGTCGCCCTTGCGGTCGTCCTCGCCGTAGAACTTCGCCCCTGGAATCGATGTGAACGCCTCGCGCACGATCTTCCAGGTCGCCGCCACGGTCTCGGGCAGTCCGTAGAGGCCGGCATAGAAGTTCCACATGCCGAGCTTCAGGTCCGAGGCGATCTTCCGCCGCACGCTGTCGGGCAAGGGGCCCGTTCCGGAGTAGTACTTGCCGCGCGTCTCGGTGACCGCCGCCTCCCACAGGAGGTCGACGGTGAAGGCCGCGTTGGGGATCACCATGTTGACCTTGAGCGGCCGGCAGACCTCGATGGCGCGCGGCAGATCGTCGTCCTTCTCGAAGGCGATCATGAACGGCTTGACCACCGGCGGCTCCGGCATGAGCCAGATGCCGAGCTTGGTGACGACGGCGAAGTTCGACTGGGTGAAGAGTCCATCGACGTGCGGGCCGAAACCGACCTTGCAAAGCTGCCAGGTGCGCGCCGCCGGCAGGGCGCCCATGCCGGTGCGGAAGAGCGTGCCGTCGGCCAGCACCGCTTCCATGCCGCACTGCATGATCAGATGGTCGCCGTACGGCGTGTAGCCGACGCCGTGGTCGAGGGTGTTGCCGACGATCCCGCCGAGTCCGTTCGAGGCGGAGTCGATCCACAACTTCAGGTTCCGCTCGCGCAGATGTTTGTAGAGTTGGAGATAGCTCACTCCCGGCTCGACCAGCGCGTAGGCGAAGTCGGTGTTGACCTCGAGGATGCGGTTCATCCGCTTGAGGTCGAGCACCACCTGGCCGCCCTCACGCGGCGCCGGCCCGCCGTACGCAAAGTTCTTGCCCGTCGAAGTCGACCAGAGGGGAACGCGGTGATCGTTGGCGATCACCACCACTTTCTCGACCTCTTCCACGCTCGCCGGACACACCGCCGCCGAGGGAAACGTCTGCTCCTCGGAAGCCGGCGAGTAGGTGTCGAGATAGCTGCGCAGGAGCGGGCTTTCCGAGGTGAAGACCCACTCCGTGCCGACGACGGCGCGCATCTTCGCCACCGCCTCGGCGAACTGCGCCGCGGTCAGGCCCTTCGGCACCACGTCTGCCATGTCGTCTCGTCCACTCGTCGTGTAGTCCAGGCTCGCCGCGGGGCTAGCGTCCTGTATCAATTGCTTCGGGAGTGACTCGTTGGGGCGGCGGAGCGGCGCGCTCCAAGACGCCGGCACTACCGATGTTCGCGGTACAGGCCACTAGTACTACTGTGTCATAAAGCTTGCCTCCCCCGCCGCACCGCAAACCGGGCAG
>CAYYWP010000207.1:0-8545 GCA_964475125.1 uncultured Binatia bacterium (SeqCode)
GTCGGCTAATTGGTAAGCCACCTGACTCTGGATCAGGCGATTGTAGGTTCGAGTCCTACCTCCTCAGCTCGATCGTAGAGGTCGCCCTGCCACGCGCCAGGCGTGGTGGCGCAGTCGGAAATCGGGCCACTCGATCCGCTTCGCCGACTGTGTCTCAGGGGCGACCCGCATGCTCGTACGGTCCCATCGTCTAGCGGCCTAGGACACCGGCCTCTCACGTCGGTAACACGGGTTCGATTCCCGTTGGGACCACCTTATTTTGCAAGGGAAATTCGGCCGAAACCGTCGACCTTCGCGTGAGGGTCGACGGTTTTCGAGACTGCCCTATCGCCACGATTGACACTGGCGCCTGTTGGCTGTCGCTCTTCAGCAGCCGCCTGGGCTTCCGCCTTGCCGGTGAGGAATCGCCCATAGTGGCGCTCAGTCATCGCCACGGAGTTACCGCGCGCGTTCCCGGCTCCCCGGCTGAGCGGCGGGGCAGCGATGGTGCCGCGAGCGAGGTCGACGTCAGCCCATGGAAGCGCCGTGGCCTCTGACGGCCGCATGCCCGTTCGGAATTGGCTCGGCACGAACGGGCGTGATGGCGTCCTGCGAACCGAGGAGGGCAGCAGCGGTGGCGATGAGAAACCGAAAAAAGGAGCTGACACACTGGATGGGCGACTGTAGAACTCCTGTATTGGACTTCGGCAAGGCGATCCCATCGTTTCAGCGCGGGGGCACCGCGGAAGGAATCGGCTCAGAATGCGCAAGCACGGGCGTATCAGCGAACGATCGAGTGGACAGGGGAAGAAGCCGCGACGGATCTCACGTCGCCAGTTCCTGACGGAGGCGACGCTGGCAGGCGCGGTGATCGCCCTGCCGACATGGCTGACCGGCTGCGGTGACGACGGCACGTCGCCGTCTTCGCCCACCCCCAGTCCTACCCCGACGCCAGTGCCACGCCTGCGCGAGCGGCGGACGTTGCACTTCGATTTCTCGTTCGGCAACCTGCGCGACGTGCGGTTGATCGCCGCCAACAGCGAGTCGTACGGCGCGCCCATCATCGAGCACACGGCGGCGTCGCGCGCACGTGCCCGCGAGGGTAACGCCGCCCTCGTCGATGTGCCGGACGAGAACCTGACGCACTTCATCGAAGACGTCGATCTGCCGGCCGACGCCCTGCAACTGCTCATGGCCAGAGGCGTCGACGCCGACAGCGGCGAGCCGGCGCTGGCGGCGCTGTACCTCCACGTGCCGGCCATCTCGACGGCCAGCAATCTATCCGGCGATGCCCGGACGATCGACGACCTGGTCATCAACGTGAAGGGCTTCGTCACGCCCTGGGACACCGCGGTGGCGCTGGTGTTCCACAGCGCCGAGATCATGAATCTCAACCTGGATCAGGGCGGGACGATTCTCGCCATGATCAATGCGCTGCCGTGCGACCCCTCGGAGACGAACTGCACCGCGGTCCCGTTCCTCGCCACCCTGGCGTCCGTCATCGCCAACAACTGGCCGGCGACCACCAGCGGCGGCTGGGCGACACTGGTGCAGGTGACCGACCTCAACGGCAAGCCGTTGGTGGACGGCGAGGGCAACCCGGCGTACCGCTACGACCTCAACCCGGAGGTGCGGCAGACCGTCGTCTCGGTGGCGGCCCAGATCAAGGCGAGCATCTTCAACGATGCGCAGTTCGAGGGCACCAACTGGCATCCGACGGAGGGAATGACCGTCAGCGAGACGACGGCGACGGGCGCGGCCGCTGCCGCCAGCTTCGCGGTCACGGCCGCGCAGCCGCCGGGCACGCACGTCCACGGCGTGAAGTTCGCAGCGGTCGACGTGATCGACGCCGTGAATCGCACCGTGCAGGTCAAGTTCCGCAACGACTACCTGCGCTACCTGTCGACCTATGTGCAGTTCGCCAACGAGGCCGGGAACCTGCCGTTCACCCCGAGCGGACGCGACACCGAGCGGGCGAAGTTCCTGGCCTGGATCAACAGCAACTACACGGTGCTCGGCATCCCGCTGATCGGCAACGACGTGGCGCTCTCGAGCGTGCAGTTCGACGTGCCGACCGACGCCTCCATCGCCAAGATCTACTTTGGCAGCCTCGGCCTCGGCGGCGAGGCGTTCTCGCCCGAAGCGCTCGACGGCGCGATCCTGACCCTCTTCTTCAACATCGGCCTCCCGTCGATCCTTCTGGTCGCCGGCGTCGCGGTGTCGGCGACGCTGCTGAAGTCCCTGACCAAGCAGCTTTCGAGCACCCTCGTCCAGATCATGACCAGGATGCTGCCGCTCATCATCGCCGCCGCCGGTCCCGGCCTCGCCAACGGCATCTTCGGCACCGCCAACTCGAAGAGCGCGGTCGGGGTGCTGACCAGCCTGGGCAACGCGGTCATCAGCGGCTTCTTCGCCACCGGCGAGGGCGGGGCGGTGCTGGTCGACCTGGGCCTCGAGGCGGCCACGGGGAGCATCGTCGATGCCTGTGGCCCGGTGGGCATCGCCTTCTGGATCATCGCCGCCGCCAGCGACTTGGCGACGATCGCGGAGAGCGTCGGCGAGGTGCTGGCGAACCCGCCGATCTTCATCAACGAGCTCAACCTCAGCCAGACCACCACCGTCACCATCAATCGCGACCCGCGCGACTTCGAGTTCCCGGCCGAGGCGCGCCACTACGAGGTGACCCTCACCTACGATTCCGCCTCCAAGGTGGCGCACAAGCTGACCGGCACGATCGAGCCGGGCCGCTCCGATCCGATCGTCGCGACCTTCGAGGGCGTGCCGTCGGGCGGCATGGTGACGGTCGACATCTACCTGACCACCGGGACCGGCTGCATCGTCGGGCGCAGCACCGATGCCAACGGCAATTTCGGCCCCTCCGGCCCGTGGCCCGGGACGCAGACGCAGATCGACGTCACCATCAAGGAGAAGGTGATCCCGCTCACCCAGACCACGCAGTACCTCCACGGCCAAAAGCTCGAGTACCAGGACGGCAAGCACATCTGGGTGCAGACGACCGCCCCCACCGCCACCATCGCCGCTCTCAACCAAGGCAACGACGACGCGCTCTACGACGTCACCGGCATCACGCTGAGTCAGCGCGCCGGCATGGCCGGCTACGCCTACCTCGCCGGCGGCCAGGGCGTGCCGTTCTGCGGCCAGAGCACCTCCGGCATCATGCACATGCTGCAGAACGTCTTCCTCGGCGAGGATCCGGACCAGGCGCTCAAGCAACTGCCGTGCGGCTTCCAGCAGACGGCGGGTATCGTCTACGAGAAGCTCGGTTCGCCTACCGGCCGGCGAAATTTCTTCCTGCAGCCGGCGCAGTTGGGATTCCTGCTGCAGTCCGTCGCCGTCGATGACACCACGCCGTTCGACGTCGCCAACCCGCTGACGTGGGGCGTCTTCACCGAGGCACTCGACTCGCTGGCGGTCGTGCCCACCGGGTACGTCGTCGGTGTCGATCGCCAGAACCACAAGATGCAGATCCTCGAGCTGCCCGCGACGCCGCAGAATCCGAGCACCGCCCCGCAGGCGGTGCCGTTCTCGGTCTCGAAGATGGGTCCGGGGACACGCATCGGTCTGCTGCTGGCGCCGGTGGCGGTGACCGTATTCGACGCCGCGATCCTCATCCTGGAGGCCGGCAACCAGCGCATCCAGGCGGTCGACGTGTCGGGCAACCCGGTGCCGCGCTTCCAGAACGGCACGACCAACATCATTCAACTGGAGCGGGGTTCGAGCATCACCTACCTCGACCTGGGCGTGGAGGGCATGGGATACCTGTACGTGCTCTCGTACGTGAACGACGGTCGCGTGGCGGCGGACTACCGGCTGGATGTCTACGACCCGCAGGGCAACTTCCTCACCCGCACCACCGGCGTGGCGGCGGCGCGCCTGGCCGTCGACACCTTCCGCAATGTCTACACGCTGAACTACGAAACCGTGGCCGGCGCGCCGCGCGTCGAGCCGTCGCTGTCGAAATGGAACCCGTCGACGCCGGCCGGCTGTCCGACGCCTCCTGCCGCATGACCCCCCTGGCACGCCTCCTGCCTCGGATCGCCGGCGGGCTCGCCGCGGCCCTGTGGCTCGGGTTCGCCGGCTGCGGCGGGTCGAGCACCGGCATGGATACGGCCGAGATCCTGCCGGACGGTCCCGACGATCCGCGCGCCTACACCGAGCAGTTCCTCAGTCAACACCCCGGTGCGGTGCTGCGACCGGGGCTGATGGCCGTTCTCACCCTGGAGCCGACGCGGTCTTCGGAGGACACCGGCAGACGCGACGGGGTGGACGAGGTGAGCTATCAGTTCGACGCCCCGACCGAGTTGGAGCTGACCCTCGCGCCGACCGCGGATCGGGTCGGCGCCTTGGTGTTGCGCAAGGCGCGCGGCGGACTGGTGGCCCAAGTGACCAACGGCACCACCCATGTCAGCCTGCCCGCGGGCCGCCACAGGCTGGAAGTGCATCATCGCGACGCGGGGAATCCGGCCGCACCGACCCAGATGGTGTTCGTTCGCGCCGCCCTGGGAGCGGGCGCGACGCTGCAGGCGTCGAGCAACTGCCCCAACTGCAACTTCGACAATGCGTCGCTGTCGAACCAGACCTTCGACGGTCTCGACTTGAGCCACTCCACGTTCAGCGAAGCGGACGTCGAGTTCAGCTCGTTCGTCAGCGCCAACTTGAGCGGCACCCGTTGGGCCTCTGCCACCCTAAAGAATGTCGACTTCTCCGACGCCGTCATGCAGCAGGCGGGGTGGTTTTCCAACCCGAATGTCGGGCTGACGTCGATCTTCGCGTGCGACTTCCAGGGCGCCGATCTCACGGGCGCTCGCTTCGATTACTCCTGGGTCAACACCACGACGTTCGGCAGCGCCGACCCGAGCCGGGCGGCCAATCTGTCGAACACCTCCTGGCGAACGCTGCTCGATCCCTGCTTCTTCACCTTGGTCGAAGACGCTGACTTCCGCAACGTCGACCTGAGTGGCGCGCTCTTCCTTGGCACCCAGATCTCGGACTCCGACTTCTCCGGCGCCTCGCTGGTGGGCGCGTCGCTGATCGGCGCCTACCCTCCCGGCTTCCCGATGGTGTGCGAGCAGGCCAACAACCTGCCCGAAGTGACGGTGTTCGACGCCGAGTGCGTCTTCGGCACCGAACCCAACAGCGGACGGAAGACCGACTTCTCGAACGCCATCTTCGCGTCGTCGGCGGGGCCGGCGGTCCAGCTGCAGGGACAGAAGCTCTCGGGCGTCGTGCTCAAGGGCGCGCAGTTCGAGGGCGGCGCATTCGACAACTTCGACCTCTCCGGCTCCGACCTCACCGGCGCCAACCTGATGGGCACGCAGCTCAATGGCGCCAACCTCCAGAGTGCGACGCTGGCGGGAGCGATGCTCAGCAAGGTGCAACTCAACCGTGCTAATCTCGATGGCTTGGACCTGCGGGGACAGACGATGGTCGGCGCCCAGCTCAACGGCGCGTCCCTCTACGAGACCAACCTGCAAGGCATCAACCTCGACAACGCGGAGTTGGTCGGCGCGCGCCTCAACCTGTCCAATCTGAAGGACGCCTCACTGCGCGGCGTCGTCGCCGGGGTGCAGCCGGGCAGCAGCGCGCAGGTCACGCAGCTCGGTGGGGCGTACATGATCAACGTCGACCTGACCGACGCCGACCTGCGCAGCGCCGATCTCTCCGGCGCACACCTGTACGGCACTTCGCTGCTGGTGCGCACGCTGCTCGACTCCGCCGATCTGAGCGGAGCGCTCTGCGCCGGCACCACCTTCAGCGGCAGCCTCAACGACACGGTGTTCAACCAAGCGGTACTGGTCAACGCCACCTTCAACGGCGCTGACCTGACCGACGCGAAATTCGACACCGCCTATCTCCAGGGCACCAACTTCGCGACGGCCAGCAGCGTGTTCAGCGCCACGCTGCGCAACGCCCAGGTGTCGACCGAGTCGGGTTCGTGGGTGTTTACCGAGCAGGACGGCACGCCGTATACCTTCGAGTACGACGCCACCCAGCTCGGCGCATTTACCAGCGACGGCAGCGTCATCTGCCCAAACAACGCCAGCGGCCCGTGCCTGGCGGGCACGCTCGTCCCGGTCGACAACGGGCCCTTCCCCCCCAAGCCCACCTGCGTGCCCTCGTTCGACTACTGTTACGAGAACTGCCTCGACCCGCCCGTGTACAGCCAGCGCCCGCCCTCCTGCAATTGAGCCGCAGCCAGCGTGCGGAATCAGGGGCGTGGCAGCGATCGACGCCGGGCGCTGGCGGCGGCGATCGCGGGACCGACGAGCTGCCTTGAACCGTTCTCGCCAGTTGTGTAAGCAAGATTTCGGTATACACACCATGACACGCGTTCAGGTCCTGCTGACGGAAGACGAAGACCGGCGCTTGGAGGAGCTGGCCGAAGCGCGCAGGGAATCGAAGTCGAGCCTCGTCCGCCGGGCGGTGGATCTGTTTTTGCAACTCGAAGAGCGCGACGAGGAGCCCCTGCTGGCACTGGCCGGGCAGGCGGGGCGTGCGGGTACGCGCCACGGAGCGCGGGATCACGACCGACTGTTGAGCGCGGCCGCACGGCGCCGCCACGCGCGGTGACGATGGGACCGCGGCGGGTCTTCGTCGACACCGGGGCGTGGTATGCGCTGCAGGTCAGCGACGACGAGTGGCACGAAGCCGCTGTCGGCGCGTTGCGCGAGCTGGTTGCCACCCGCCACCCGCTGGTGACCAGCAATCAGGTGATCGGCGAGACGTACACGCTCCTGCGGGTCACGTGCGGGCATGCGGCCGCCCTGGCGTTTCTCGACCGGCTGGACGAGTCCCGGCGGGTCGAGCGCGCCTTCATCGGCAAGGAGCTGGAGGCGCGCGCCTACCGACTGTTGCGCCAGTATGCCGATCAGGATTTCAGTTTCGTGGACGCGATGAGCTTCGCGCTGATGCGCGCCGAGCGCATCCGCCACGCCTTCGCCTTCGACCAGCATTTTGCCGTCGCGGGCTTCACGCGGGTACCGGCCGACGTGCCGGTCGCGCAGGTCTGATCAGCTCCGCCCGCGCCGGCACGCTGATCAGGACAGCCAGAACGAGCACATGTGATCGGTGGCGAAGCCGGATTCGGTGGCGGGGGCGGGGGGTTTCATGGACTGTAGTTCTCGGGTTGCGGCACTGAACACCGGCCAGTGCGGGGCACCGGGTGCGTTCGGATCGCCGGTGGCGGCGAAGGTCGTCCAGTAGCGAATCCAGGCGCTGGAAAGCTGGAGCTGTGCCGCATTCAGCCGGTGGGTATCGAGCAGGTACAGGACTTCGGCGGAGTGATACGCGCCGAGGGGGAAACTGACCGGGCGATCGAAAAAGGACGGCGCGTGCTCGTCGTTGAACTCGTAAGCGTAGGTCGGCACCCATCGCGCCAGCGACAAGTTGCCGCTCAGCGCCGGGCAGGCGAAAACGCGGTCGGTACCGGCCGCGCCGAGAGCGATGGGCGCGCTGCCGTTGTACGTGCTCAGCGGATAGCGGTCGAGAACCGTGGTGACGAACGGGTCAGCGAGGGGTAGCTCCAACATGCGTGCGACCGCTCCCGGGTACTCAGGAGGGGTGAGCGGCCCCGGTCCGAAGTCATAGTCTACCGCCACGACGAACCGGTAATCATCATGGCTGGTGCCGGCGATTACGGGTACCCGGTTGAACTGACCGCTGGCGAAGGCAGCTCCGGGTGTCTGGGTGAGCACGGCGCCGTCGACGATGGGGTAGGAATCGCCGGGCTCGGCGGCGACGAGCTCGACCGCCGGAACGGCGCGCAGGCACGCCGCCGTGGCGCAGCCGAACTTGCTCGCGAACGCACGCCCCGCGGTCTCCGCCTCTGCGATCGGGACGATGGCCTGCTGGTAGCTCACCTGACCTTCATAGGATCCGCTCTGCGCGATGGCGCGGTGGAACAGCCCGGCGGCAGTCGGAGAGGCGAGGTGGGAGTAGACGCTGAGCGCGCCGGCGGACGTGCCGAAGATCGTAATCCGATCCGGGTCGCCGCCGAAGGCGGCAATGTTTCGCTGGACCCACCTCAGCGCGTACTGCTGATCCATCAATCCGTAGTTGGCGTTGAGATGGCCTTCGGCGTCGAGCGCCGGATGGGCGAAGAAGCCGAGCACGCCGAGGCGATAGTTGATCGACACGACGATGACGTTTCCGTCTTCCAGCACTGCCGGGGGAACATCGAATGCGCCGCTCAAGACCGTCAGCGCGCCGCCATGGATCCATACCATCACCGGGAGGTGCCGCGGCGGCTCTTCCCCCGACCGGCGATGCGGCCGGTAGACATTGAGGAACAGGCAGTTCTCGCCGCCGGCGGTTTCGCCTGGGGACGCGCCTGGCTGGGTGCACTCGCTGCCGAAATCGAAGGCGTCCAGCACGCCCCGCCATGGGCCGTGGGGTTGGGGAGGCAGCCAGCGGAGCTCACCCACCGGGGCGGCCGCGTACGGAATGCCGAGATACGCCTCGACCGCTCCCGTACGAACGCCTCGCACGCGGCCGGATTCGGTCCTGATCGCATCGGTTGGGCGGGACCCGGATCCGCAGCCGCAGA
>CAYYWP010000208.1:0-8529 GCA_964475125.1 uncultured Binatia bacterium (SeqCode)
GAAGCTTGCTCACGGCGAGACCTGCGCGGCCGGCAGCGCGCGCACCACCGGCAGGCAGCGCTCACACAGCTCCGGGTGATCGGCGGCGCTGCCCACGACTTCGCTGAAGTTCCAACAGCGGGCGCACTTGGTACCGCGCGCCGGCGTGACGGCGACGCTGACGTCAGACCCGCTGGCGGTGTGCGGGCTCGGCGCCACGGCATCGGCGAGCTCCACCTGCGAGACGATGAACAGCGCCGGCAGCTCCGCCTGGGCCGCCGTAAGCACGGGTCGCAGGCCGTCGCTCGCCGCCAGTTGCACGCGCGCATCGAGCGAATGGCCGATGGCGCCGGCCTTGCGCGCCGCCTCCAGGGCCTTGGTGACGACGCCGCGCGCCGCCAGCAACCGCTCCCAACGCGCCGCCAGGGCCTCGTCGGTCAGCCCCGCATCGGCCGCCGGCAGGCCGGCCTCGAACACCGTCGCGGCAGGACGGCCCGGTACGTGCGACCAGATCTCATCGGCCGTATAGGGCACGATCGGCGCCAGGAGCCGCACCACCGTGTCGAGCAGGCGGTAAAGCGCCGTCTGCGCCGCCCGCCGCCCGGCCGCGCCCGGCGCGAAGGTGTACAGCCGATCCTTGACGATATCGAGATACAGCGCGCTCAGGTCGACGGCGCAGAAGTTCACCAGATCGTGCACGACATGATGGAAGGCGAACTGGTCGTAGGCGGCGAGGGCGCGTGCGACCAGCTGCTGGCCGCGGTGCAGGATCCAGCGATCGATTTCGGGCAGCTCGGGGATGGCGACCGCGTCGCGCGCCGGCTCGAAGTCGGCGAGGTTGCCGAGCAGAAAGCGGCAGGTGTTGCGCAGCTTGCGGTAGCTCTCCAGCAGGGGCGCGATCAGGCTCTGCGAGAAGCTGGTGTCGGCGGTGAAGTCGACCGAGGCGAAGAGCAGGCGCAGGATGTCGGCGCCGTGGGCGGCGATGACGTCATCGGGGGCGATGGCGTTGCCGAGCGACTTGGACATCTTCTTGGCGTGCTCGTCGAGGATCAGGCCGTGCGTGAGTACGCCGCGGTACGGCGCCTGGCCGATGGTGGCGACGGCGGTGATCAGCGACACCTGAAACCAGCCGCGGTGCTGATCGACGGCTTCGACATAGAGGTCGGCCGGGCGCCCGAGGCCGCGCTCCTCGAGCACCGCCTCGTGCGAGCTGCCGGAGTCGAACCAGACGTCGAGAATGTTGTCGTCGGCGGTGAACGCCGCGCTGCCGCACTGACAGCGGTAGCCGTCGGGCAGCAGGGCGCTGGCCGGGAGCTCGTACCAGACATCGGCGCCGCGCTGACGGAAGATCGCCTCGACATGGGCGATCACCGCCGGCTCGGCGTGATGGGCGCCACAGCCGTCGCAGGCGAAGGCCGGCACCGGCACGCCCCAGGCGCGCTGCCGCGACAGGCACCAGTCGGGTCGCGTCTGCATCATGTGGCGGATGCGGTCGCGGCCCCACCTCGGCACCCACTGGACGCGGTCGATCTCGGCCACGGCGCGCTCGCGCAGGCCGTCGTGGTCGATGCGCAGAAACCACTGCTCGGTGGCGCGGAAGATGAGCGGGTTCTTGCAGCGCCAGCAATGCGGGTAGGCGTGCGCCAGCTGCTGGCTGTGAACCAGGCGGCCGTTGGCCGCCAGGTCGGCGACGATGCGGTCGTTGCTCTCGAAGACGCCGTGGCCCGTGTACGGCTCGGCCTCGGCGGTGAAGCGCCCTTCGCTGTCGACCGGGGTCAGGGTCGGCAGGCCGTATTTCTGTCCGACTTGAAAATCCTCGTAGCCGTGTCCGGGCGCCGTGTGCACGCAGCCGGTGCCCATCTCGGCGGTGACGTGGGTCTCGAAGACGGCGTGCGAGGGCCGCTCGAACAACGGGTGGCGGAAGATGGCGCGGCCGTCGAGCGTGTCGAGGTCGAGCGCCGTGCGCCGCCCCTCGCGGCCGGCCAGACCGGTGGCCGCGAGGAAGGCGTCGGCCAGACGCGCCGCGACGATGACCGTCTCGTCGCCGAGGTCGAGCGCGACGTAGTCGAGCCCCGGGTTGAAGCACACCGCCAGGTTGGCGGGCAGCGTCCACGGTGTCGTCGTCCAGATGACGGCGGCCAGCGTCCCGGCCGCCGCGCTGGCGCGCAGCGCGCCGCCGTCGGCCGGTGAACGGGCCAGGGCGGCCGCTTCGTCCGGCGTGCCGATGAACGGAAAGCGCACGTAGATCGAGGGCGAGGTATGGTCGGTGTACTCCAGCTCCGCTTCCGCCAGGGCGGTGGCGCACACCGGACACCAGTGCACCGGGCGCAGGCCGCGGTAGACGTAGCCGCGCTCGACGAGCTGGCGGAAGACGCGCACGATCGCCGCCTCGTAGTCCGGGGTCATGGTCAGGTAGGGATGCTGCCAGTCTCCCGTCACCCCGAGGCGCTGAAACTCCTCGCGCTGGATGTTGTAGTACTTCTCGGCGAATTCCCGGCAGCGACGGCGGATCTCGAGCCGCGACAGGCTGCGCGCCCGGGCGCCGAGCTGGCGCAACACCTGGTGCTCGATCGGCATGCCGTGACAATCCCACCCCGGCACGTAGGGTGAGTGGCGGCCGCCCATGAGCTGGCGGCGGACGATGATGTCCTTGATGATCTTATTCAGCGCCGTGCCGAGGTGAACGTTGCCGTTGGCGTACGGCGGCCCGTCGTGCAGCACGTAGCGCGCGCCGCTCTGCGTCTGGGCCAGGAGGCGCTCGTAGAGGTGCTCGCTCCGCCAGCGGGCCAGGATCTCCGGCTCGCGCTTCGGCAGGTTGCCGCGCATGGGGAAGTCGGTGCGCGGTAGATTGAGCGTGTGTTTGTAGTCCATGCCGGTGGCGGGCGGGAGGCCAGGATCTACCAACCCGGTATGCCCAGTTCAATTGCGGTCGAGCAGCGCCCCGGGCGAGCGCTCGGCCCAGAGGCGCTGCATTGGCAGGCGGGGGCCTTTGCGGTAGTGATCGTCGGGAAGGCGGACCAGAGACGACCCTATGGGCAAACGCATAGTCAGCAATTTCTCCCGCCCCGGCTTTCCGAGCTCAGAGGCGATCGACGAGGACGGCCAGGCGAAGCCGTGCGTCTACGGCGTGCCGTGGGTCAACCCCGACACCTTGGCGACCCTGCACAAGCACGGCAGCCGGCGCAGTGGCCCGAAGGGCGAGGCACTGCCAGGTGACGCGCTGGTGAAGCGCGAGCTGCGCTAGCGCCGTGAGTCGGGAGTGCGTCACCCGACTCGAATGGCCAAGCGGCGCGGGACGCTTTGCGGCACAAGTACTTCCCGCTCATCCTGAGCCCGTCGAAGGATGAGCGCGGTCTTTTTCAGGCGGGCTCGGGACATATGCCCTGAGCCCGCCGAAGGGCATGTCCTGAGCCCGTCGAAGGGCGAGCGGCACGCGTTTTTCAACGGGTTGTTACGATGAGCGGAACGGATTCGCCTGTGACCAGATGACAGCCGTCGCGCACTCCGAGGAGGCACCACCACCGGCGTTGCGGGTGGCGCAATGGCAGCCCATCGACGGTCTCGTGCACGGCTTCTTCGGCCGGCAGGGAGGCGCGAGCGTCGGGGCCTGGGCGTCGCTGAACCTCGGCGAGCGCGTCGGCGACGATGGCGAGGCGGTGCGCGCCAACTGGCGCCGCGCCGGCGCCGCCCTATCCGGCGTTCGCCTGGTCCGCATGCGCCAGGTGCACGGCGCACGCGTCGTGCACGTGCGCGAGCCCATGGCGGAGATCGGGGAGGCGGATGCCATGTTCACCGCGGCCCCCGGCGTCGGGCTCACGGTGCTGACGGCCGATTGCGTGCCGCTGCTCGGGGTTGCGCCGGAGCACGGCGCCGTGCTGGTCGCCCACGCCGGCTGGCGGGGCACGCTGGCCGGCGTCGCCGCGGCGACGTTGGCGGCGGCACGCGAACGGCTCGGCATCGAAGCCCACGAGTGGCAGATGGCACTCGGGCCATCGATCGACGGCTGTTGCTACGAAGTCGAAGCGCAACTCGGCCAGCAGTTCGCCGCCCGCTGGGGCGCCATGCCACAGGCCTGGCGTCCGGCCGGCGAGCGCGGCTTTCTCGATCTGCGCGCCGTCAACCGGAGGATCCTACTCGACTGCGGCGTGCCCGAGGCCCAGATCCACGCCACCGGCCCCTGCACGAGCTGCCGGAGCGAGGCCTATTTCTCCCACCGCCGGTCGGCCGGCCGGACCGGCCGCCAGCTCAGTGCCATCGGCATCCAGAACGCGGTTGCCAGCCAGACGTGAGGCAGCTAGACTCCGGCGTGGAAGGAGTCCGACCCATGAGACGACTGGTGGCGATGCTTTTGATGGCTTCCATGCTGAGCTTCGGCGCGACGGTAGTCCGAGCCGACGAGCGATTGGCGGACGAGGACGAATACGAAGATGCCTTTTCCAACCCGCTGCGCATCGCGTACTACCTCGCCTACCCGGTCGGATACTCGGTCGAGTGGCTGGTCATGCGGCCCTTCCACTACCTGATCTCTCGCCCCAAACTCGACAAGGTGTTCGGCTACAAGCCGCTCGACGAGGAAGGCACGTACAGCCGCATGGGCGACCATATGTAGGGTTCGCCCGGCAGGAGCTTCTCTCCCTTCTCGCAGCGCCGCGAGACCCCTTGCCATTCGAGTGCTTCGCGGCCTTCGTGGTTTCAAGGAATTTCGGGTTAGGACTAACCGGCACCGAGCAGGCGACGGCGTTCGCTGCTGCGCCGTTGCGCGAGCTCGATCAGGCGGGTGATCAAGGCCGTTCCGGACACTCCCGAGGCGGCCCACATCTTCGGATACATGCTGATGGCGGTGAAGCCGGGGATGGTATTGAGCTCGTTGACGTAGAGCTGTCCGCTCCCGGATTCGAGGAAGAAGTCCACGCGCGCCATGCCGCGGCATTCCAGGACGCGGAAGGCCCGTAGCGCCAGGGCGCGCACGCGCTCGCGCGTCGCCTCATCGAGCGCCGCCGGCACGCGCACCTGGGCCCGGCTGTCGGCGGCATACTTGTCGTCGTACGAGTAGAACGCCTCGCCGGGCACGATCTCGCCCGGCACCGATGCCTCTGGCGCCTCGTTGCCGAGCACGGCGCATTCGATCTCGCGGCCGGTGATGCCGCGCTCGATGAGCACTTTGGCGTCCATGGTGAGAGCACGATCGATGGCGCGATCGAGCGCCGCGCCTCCGGGGTCGTCCACTCGCGTCACACCGAGCGAGGAGCCGAGGTTGGCCGGCTTGACGAACACGGGACTGCCCAACGCCCGCGCCCGGTCCCGCACCGCCTCCGCACCGGCGGCCCAGTCGGGCGCCGTGACGGCGACGAAGGGGACGATGGGAATTCCCGCCTCGCGCAGCAGCCGCTTGCAGACGTCCTTGTCCATGCACAGTGCGGCGCCCAGAACCCCGACGCCGACGTACGGTACATCGAGCAGATCGAGCAGACCCTGGATGGTGCCGTCTTCGCCGTAGGGGCCGTGCAACACCGGGAAGACGACGTCGAGTATCGGCAGATCGCGCCCCGGCTGCTGCGGGTCGAGCAGGCCGCAGCGTCCCTGGCGGGCGACCGGGACGACGGCGATGCCGAGATCGCGGCCGACCTCGGCCTCCAACCCCGCGTACTCCGCTTCGCTCAGCAGATGCCATCCGCCGCCGCGATCGATGCCCACTCGCACCGGCGTGAAGCGGGCGCGATCCAGTGAGTCGACCACGAAACGCGAGGAGCGAATCGAAATCGGATGCTCGCCCGAGCGACCGCCGAAAACCACCCCGACGCATTGCCGACCCGACGCCATGCGCCGGGGACTAGCACAGGAAGGGGTGAAAGGCGTGATCAGTGACCGTGATCAGTGACCAGTGATCAGTGATCAGTGACGCATCCCCTCGCCTGCCGGTAAGGCGGGAGGGGGGGCACGTGAGCCAGTCTCCTACCCTGGCCACTCAACCCACCGGTCACCGACCACTGGCCACTGGTCACTGGCCACTGGTCACCGGCCACCTATCACCGGTCACCGGTCACTCTTCTCCTACCCGTTCCACACCCGTCGAAATCGCCGCCCTTGCAGCGGTCATTATTTGCTTGCGCCGCAGTCGGGTGCCGGTGTAGTCAAGCGGCAGAGATTGCGGGCCAAGGGCGGATCCTGAGCATGCACGTGACATCACATCACCTCGATTGCGCTGTGCGCACGGCGGGGTTCACGTGCGTGCAGGCGTTCGGCGCGGGTTGTGCCGTGGTGGCGGCCAATAAGGTACGCACTACGAATCGGCCGGCGCCGTCCGGTGGTCCCGCGGGAGGCATCCCCTGAAGTAACCAACTGACCTCTTGCAGCAGGAAAGGGCCACCGGAGAACCGGTGGCCCTTTTTTTTGGCCCTTCGGCGCTCGGGGGGCCAAACGGCGGCGCGTCGTTGTCCGCGGCAGCGTGGCGTCGCCCCAGAGGCCGAGCGCGAGGCGAGATCCACAGACGAGCGAAAGGAGGACAGAACGATGCAAGCGCTCGATGCAAGCTTCGTCGCCGAACGGCTGCGCGAAGTGGTGGCCGACGAGCCGAAGGCCTTCGCCTACGACGTCGGCGTGAGCCTGTCGGCCGTCTACAACTACATGAACGGCCGCATTCCATCGACCGAGGTGCTGTTCCGCATCGCCCGCTACACCGGGCGGCCGATGGAATGGTTCCTGGGGCCGGACGGCGAGCGTCTCGAGCAAGACGGCGCGCTGCGGCTCCCGCAGGTGGCGGCGTGAGGCGAAGCGGGTCGCCGGCAAGACGGTCCGCTCACCCTTCAACCAGCTCAGGGTGAGCGGACCGTTGAACGGGCGGCGAGTAACTGACAACCAGTCGCCGAGGACCGTTATGGACGACCCGGCGACCCCACCATCCATTCGTCTCGATCGCTGGCTGTGGGCGGCGCGCGCCTTCACCTCTCGCTCGCAGGCCGCCGCCGCCTGTGACGGCGGCAAGGTGACCGTCAACGGCGCTACCGCCAAGCCGCACAAGCTCATCCGCCCGCAGGACGAAGTGTCGATCGCCATGCCGCGCGGTTGGCAGATCTGGAAGGTAATCGCGCTCGCCGGACGGCGCGGCCCGGCCAGCGTCGCGCGCACGCTCTACCAAGACCTCACGCCGCCGCCACCGCCGCCGGAACCCTCGATGCCCCGGCGCGAGCGCGGCGCCGGCCGCCCGACCAAACGCGAGCGACGGCGCATGGAGCGGCTCATCAGCCAGCCGTGACCAGCCGACCAGGAGCAGCAGCAGCTTCGGCGATCAGGCCGCCACCGGGAACTCCTGGCCTGAGGCGCGGGCCAGGACATAGTTCGCGAAGCGGTGCATGTTGCGCTCGTGCAGTGAGAGGCGGCCGGGCGTGAACAGGCGCGACTGGTAGCCCCGATAGGTCTTGTCGCACACATCGTTATCCTGCACGACGAAGCCCTCGACGCCGTCGAACGACTGCTGGGCGATCCGCTCGAAGTCGGGCCGCTCCACCGTCGACTTCGGGAAGTGGAAGTCCATCACCCAGCGTGTGTGGCCGACGCCGTCCGGGATCATGTGAAGACAGACGACACAGTCCGGCTGCAGCGCCCACAGGTTGTTCGGATAGAGGGTGACGAAATACCCGCGCCGCAGCTCGGCGTCCGTCAGCCCGGGGATGTTCGCCGCGGCCAGGCCACCGCTGCCCGCCACGTTCATGGTCAACGGCTCGTCGAACTCCGCGGCGAGGATGTCGTAGAGCCCGTTCCCCGTAATCGTCCGCCAGTGGTCCAGATTGCAGTACTCGCCCGGGGCCTGGTGCGTGCCGATGATATGGTAGCCCTCCATGTTATTCTCGACCAGCATCTTCCAGTTGCAGGGGATGTCGTAGATCTTCTGCCCCCAGCACACCAGCTCGCCCATGTTGAAGTTGCGGAAGTAGTCCTCCATGTCGCCCAGGGAGGCCGACAACGGCCGGCAGTTGAGATCGAAATTGACCAGGATGTTTCCGTGCCACGCTTCCACGCGCAACGGATTCAAGCCGAACTTCGACATGTCGAAGTCCTTGACACCGTGCATGGCCGGCGCGCCGAGCAGCTTCCCGTTCAGCCCGTAGGTCCACTTGTGGTACGGACAGGCAAAGGATCGGCAGTTTCCTTCCCCGCTTGCCACGATCGCGCCGCGATGCCGGCAGACGTTCGAGAACGCGTGCAACTGGTGTGACTGGTCACGCGTGACCAGAATCGGCTCGTTGTCGTACAGGAAGGTGAAGTAGTCGCCCGGCTGCTTGACCTGATCCGCGTGCCCGATCCACAGCCACTCCTTGCGGAAGATGTGCTCCCGCTCGAGCTCGTACAGGTCTGGCGACGTGTAGTACGCCGCCGGCGGGGGAGCCGCCTCCTCGAGCGGCGCTCGCATCGAATCCAGCTCGGCCTGTGTGAAGATGTCGGTCAAGCATTTCATTGCCGAGAACTCCCTCTGGCTAGTGTCCACAGTCGGCGCACGCCTAGTGTCCTGTTCGGAAAATGCGTTGTCTTATCATGCGGCCAGCGGGTTCCCGG
>CAYYWP010000209.1:0-8478 GCA_964475125.1 uncultured Binatia bacterium (SeqCode)
GCGGGGAGGGAGATCCCGGGCAGGCCGGCGAGGTTCGGGCTCACCGTGTAGATGTCGTTGAGGTACATCGCCAGCGGGTCCCTCGACTTCTCGCCCAGCCGGAACGCGGGCGTCGGCGCGGTCGGCGAGAGCACCGCGTCGACCCCGGCGAAGGCGCGGCTGAAGTCGTCCTTGATGAGGGCGCGGGTGCGCTGCGCGCGCAGGTACCAGGCGTCGTAGTAGCCGGCCGAGAGCGCGTAGGTGCCGAGCAGGATGCGGCGCTTCACTTCGGCGCCGAAACCGGCGGCGCGGGTCTGCTGATACATCTCGAGCAGGCCGTGACCGGGATCGACGCGCAGGCCGTAGCGCGTGCCGTCGTAGCGCGCCAGATTCGAGCTGGCCTCGGCGGTGGCGATGAGGTAGTACGTCGCCACCGCGTACTCCGTGTGCGGCAGCGAGACTTCGTCGACGCGGGCGCCGAGCGCGCCGAGTTGGGCCACGGCGGCGTGCACGGCGGTGGCGACCTCAGGCGACATGCCCTCGATGAAGTACTCCTTCGGCAGCCCGAGGCGCAGACCGCTCACGTCGCCGGTGAGCTGCGCGGCGTAGTCCGGCACCGCCTGGGGCACGGCGGTCGAATCGAGGCGGTCGTGTCCGGCGATGGCGCCGAGCAGGTGCGCGCAGTCGCGCACCGAGCGCGCCATCGGTCCCACCTGGTCGAGCGAGGAGGCGTAGGCGATGACGCCGTAGCGGCTGACCCGCCCGTAGGTCGGCTTGAGGCCGACGATGCCGCAATGCGCCGCCGGTTGGCGGATCGAGCCACCGGTGTCGGTGCCGACCGCGCCGAGACACTGGCGCGCCGCCACGGCGGCGGCGGAGCCGCCCGAGGAGCCACCGGGGACGCGCCCGGTATCCCAGGGATTGCGCGTCGCGCCGAAGGCCGAGTTCTCGTTCGAGGAGCCCATGGCGAACTCATCGCAGTTCGCCTTGCCGACGCAGACGGCACCGGCGTCGAACAGCCGCCGGGCCACGGTGGCATCATACGGCGCGACGTAGGCGCTCAAGATGCGCGAGCCGGCGGTGGTGCGCAGCCCGCGGGTGTTGATGACGTCCTTGATGGCGAGCGGGAGGCCGTCGAGCGGACCGCGCGGCGCGCCGGCGGCGTAGCGCGCGTCGGCCGCGCGCGCCTGCTCCAGCGCCCGCTCCGCGGTGACGGTGACGAAGCTGTGCAGCGTCGGCTCGAGCGCCTCGATGCGCGCCAGGGCGGCGCGCGTCAGCTCCTCGGCCGACAGCGCGCCGGCGCGCAACTGGCGGTGCGCCTCATCAATGCTCAGCTCGGTCGGCGCGGTCATTTCCCCTCGCTCGCCACGGCCTGCGGCCGCTTTCCGCTCCGGCTCGCCCAGCCGGCCGGAGGGCGCCGCCCAGGGGCGGGCTACTCGATGATCTTCGGTACCTTGAAGAACGACCCGTCGCGCGCCGGGCTGTTGTCGAGCCAGGTCCCCGCGTCGGGAGGATTGGTGACCACGTCGTCGCGAAACGGCGTGGCCATCGGCGCGATGTGTGCGGTGGGCTCGACGCCGGAGGTGTCGAGTCGCTCGAGGTCGCGGAAGGCCTCGAGGATGTGGTCGAGCTGGGTGCTGATCTCCGTTTCCTCATCGGCGCTGAGCGGCAGGCGGGCCAACAGCGCGATATGTCGCACTTCGTCGCGCGTGATGGCCATGGCGGCGAGCTACCACACGGGCCGCACCCGTTCAACGCGCCGCGTCGTGCGCGGTTGCCCAGCGGCGCCGGCGAGCGTACGGTGACCGCCCCCGAAGGGAGGCGTGGCATGGCCTTTGGTGAATACGCTGATTACGACGGGATCGGTCTGGCGCAGCTCGTCCAGCGCGGCGAGGTGACGGCGCGCGAGCTCGCCGACGAGGCGATCGCGCGCATCGAGCGTCACAACCCGCGCCTCAATGCCGTGGTGACGCCGACCTACGAGCGCGGCCGCGCCATCGCCGCACAACCCGGCGGCGGCCCCTTTCGCGGTGTGCCGTTCTTGCTCAAGGACATCCTCGGCAACTGGAGCGGCGTGCCGACGCGCTGCGGCTCGCGCTTCTTCGCCGATGCGCCGGCGCCCGATTGGGACGACTCTCTGGTGGTGCGCTTCAAAGCCGCCGGCCTGGTGCCGCTCGGCAAGACCAACGTGCCGGAGTTCGGCCTGCTGCCGACCACCGAATCGCAGCTCTACGGGCCGGCGCGCAATCCGTGGAATCTGGCCTATTCGACCGGTGGCTCGAGCGGCGGCTCGGCCGCCGCGGTCGCGGCCGGTCTGGTGCCGATCGCCCATGCCAACGACGGCGGCGGCTCGATTCGCATTCCCGCCGCCTGCTGTGGGCTGGTCGGTCTGAAACCGAGCCGGGCTCGCAACCCGCTCGGGCCCATGCTCGGCGACTTCATGGGCGGCCTGGTGGTCGAGCACGTCCTCAGCCGCACCGTGCGCGACACCGCCGTGATGCTCGATTGCACCGCCGGCCCCGAGCCCGGCGATCCGTACCTGGTGACGCCCCCGGCGCGCCCCTTCGCCGACGAGATCGAGACGGCGCCCGGGCGCCTGCGCATCGCCTTCTCGACGCGCAACTTGGCCGGCGGCGCGCTGCATCCGGAGTGCGTGGCCGCCGTCGAGGCGACGGCGACGCTGTGCCAGGCGCTGGGACACATCGTCGAAGAGGCCGCGCCACCGCTGTCGTACGACGAGATCCTGCCCTCGTTCCTCACCATCTGGTACGGCGGCCTGGCGATGGAGATCGAGCTGGCGTCGCGCTGGAGCGGCCGCGCCATCCGCGCCGACGACTTCGAAGGCCTGACCTGGGCGATGTACGAGCTCGGGTCTCAGGTGTCGGCGGCGCAGTATCTCATCGCCGTCGCCACCGTGCAGCGCGCCGCGCGCGTCGTCGGCCGCTTCCACGAGACCTACGACTGCTGGCTGACGACCACGCTCGGCGCGCCGCCGCTGCGCCTCGGCAGCATTGACATCCATCAGCGCGATGTGGGCGTCGCGATGGCCCCGGTCGTCGACTACGTCCCCTTCACGCCGCTGCAGAACGCCACCGGCCAGCCGGCGATCTCGCTGCCGCTGCACTGGACGGCGGACGGCCTGCCGGTGGGGGTGATGTTCAGCGCCAAGTTGGGTGACGAGGCGCCCCTGTTGCGCCTCGCCGCCCAGCTCGAGCAGGCGCGGCCCTGGCGCGACCGCCGCCCGCCCGGCTGGGACTGACCTGCCCGCCATTGCGGACGCTGCCGAGGCTCGGCGCGCGCCGCCTCTGAGCGGGGCTTGCGCGCCCTGGCGGGGCGGGGGCCGGGGCTGGGTGGAACCCCGCCCTACGGGTCACACGGATGACCCGCCTCAAATTGGCGTGGTCCTTTGGTGTAGTCCTGCGGCGCTGCCTCAGCGCTCGCCGTGGCGAGACGCACGGAGTTCGCGTCTTGCCGTCCCGATCGTCGATGTGTAGTAACAGCGCGCCATATGACGTCGTGAAGACGCCACGTCATGCTCGCGCCGAGAGGGATTTCATATAGATGTTACAACACCATCAAGCCGCGTCGTCACTCGATGCGCGGACTAACATTAACATGCGAAGCCGTTCCGCACTGACGGGCACCGATGTGCACATCGGCGTCAAGCACGGGGCACGCGGCGCCGAGACCGTTGCGGCGGAGGCCGTCGATTGGCCTGTTCCACAAGCTTCGCAGCAAAAACGCTCGATGCGGCATCTCCTCGGCGGGGATGTACAGTGATGCAACAAGCATCGGATGATACTGCGCTTTGCGGCACGACTGGGTTGGGAGTCCAGTCTGAATTTGCGTGCGATTCACCCTCAGGCCGCGTCGCTGCGTAGCGGATTTATCACCATGGATACAGTGAGACCGATGGGGTGATCGCAATGTACATGTCGCGGATTGACATGGCATTCGACACGGCGAGCTAGTACTGAGGTGGCTGTTCCGCCCGCTGGGTGGGGCAGGGTTTGGTAGGACGAGCGCTGGGGACGCGCTCGTGGGAAACTATTTGGATACGAAGCCGCAGGGGTGTGCGGGTTTCGTACCAAACGGCCGGCAGGGGAGGCTGGCCCGTCGGGCGGAGCTGGGCGGCCGACGCCGTGGGCAGCCGTGCGCTTGGTGCTGGACCGAGAGGGGCGAGGGCTGATGGAGCCGGCGTGGTATGTGGTGGAGACCCAACGCTTCCGGGAGAGCGTGGCGGCCGCGGTGCTCGGCGAGCATGGCGTGCCGTCGTACTTGCCGCGCGTCGCGCAATGGCCGCGACCGGCGGTTGGCGCTTCGGTCGCGCCGCTGTTTCCGGGCTATCTGTTCGTCCGCGTCAGCGTGCGCGAGCAGGGACCTCGCGTGGTGCGGACGAACGGCGTCAAGGCGTTCGTCGCCTTCGGCGGTGCGCCGGTGCCGCTAGCGGACGACGCGGTCGAGTTCTTGCGCAGTCGCGAGGGCCCAGACGGGCTGATCCAATGTGGCGTCGAGGCAGCGGAGTCGGCCTCCGTGCGCATCGTCGATGGGCCGTTTCGCGGCCTGACGGCGGTGGTCACAGAGCGGCTGACGGCGCGCGATCGGGTGCGCGTGTTGATGGAGATCCTGCAGCGCCAGACCGCCGTCGAGCTGCCCGAGCGATGGGTGAGGAGGCTGTGATGCCAGGCGCGTCCGAACGCAGCGGGCGGGTGATGTTGATGTTGATGCTGATGCTCGTGGTCGGGGGCTGCAGCAGCGGGCCACCGGCCAAGCCGCCGCCGCCGCCGGAGCCGGCTGGGCCGTATGTCATCCAGCCCGGCGATACGCTGGGGCTGCGCTTCGAGCGCAACCCCGAGCTGAACGAAGAGGCGCTGATCGTGCGGCCCGACGGCATGATCTCGCCGCAGCTGATCGAGGAGGTGCAGGCCGCAGGGTTGACGGCCAAGGCGCTGAGCGCCGAGTTGCGCCAGGCGTACGCCGCCGAGCTGGCGCATCCCGAGGTCAAGGTGAGCGTCAAGAGCTTCACCAAGCACCGCATCTCGGTGGCCGGTGAAGTCGGCGAACCCGGCGTGCAGCCGTATCTCGATGGCCTGACGCTGTCGCAGGCGATCCATCACGCCGGCGGATTCCTGAAGACCGCCAATCGCGAGCAGGTGGTGGTGATACGCCGTCACGCCGACGGACGCATCACCGGTCACACCGTCGACCTCGAGCCGGTGGAGACCAAGGCGGCTCCTGAAGGCGACGTGGCGCTGCAACCGCTCGACCAGATCTACGTGCCGAAGTCGGCGATCGCCAACGTCAACGTGCTGGTCGAGCAATACATCCGCAACAATGTCCCGGTGAACAGCCTGGGCATCGGGATCACGCCGTTCTGAGGAAAAGAGGGCGTATGCGCGAGTGGGAACTGCTGACCTGGCGCGACGTCGTCGCCGCCTTGCGGCGCCGGCATCGATTGATCTGGGTGGTCGGGGCCTGCGGCATGGCGTGCATGGCGCTGGCCGCCTTCTCCTTGCCGCCGACGTACCGCGCCAGCGCGACGCTGCTGGTGTCGGCGACGCGCACGCGCTCGATCTCGCCCAACGCCGAGGCGCTGCCGCTGGTCGATCGAGTGAGCGAAGAGGATCTGAACTCGCAAGCCGAGCTGCTGCGCAGCCCGGGGCTGATTCGCAAGGTCCTGGCGCCGCAAGCGGCGGCCGGGCAGGCGCCGACGGCCGGCGTCGTCAGCCGCGTGCTCAACCTGCCGCGCGAAGCCGGGCGGGCGCTCTACCGCCTGCTGCACGGGTTGCCGACGCCCACCGCGCTCGACGAATGGACGGCCGAGGTCGAGGACCACCTGCGCGTCGAGCTGCTGAAGAAGACCAACCTGATTGCCGTGAGCCTGCGGCAGCGCGGCGTCGATCCGGTGTGGGCCGCGGGCTTCGTCAACGCGCTGGTCGACGCGGCCATCGAGCAGCAAGCCGCGGCCGGGCAGCAGGCCGAGGCCTCACGCTTCTTCGACGCCCAGCGCACCCTGCAGGGCGAGCGCGTGCGCGGCGCCGAAGAGGCCCTCCGCATCTTCTTCGCCCGCGAAGGGCTCGACGCCGTTCCCGAGCAGCGCGCCCTGTTGCGCACCCGATTGACCGAGCTGACGGTCGGACTGCAGGACAGCGAGGCCGCGCTGGCCGGCGTCGAGGCGCGGGTGGCCAGCCTGGAGCGCGAGTTGCGGCGCCATCCGGAGACGGTCTCCAAGGAGGTGCGGCGGGCGCAGAACCAGGCGGTCCAATTCATGAAGCCGCGCGTGCTCGAGAAGGAGATCCAGCGCAGCGAGCTGCTGTCGCGCTACGCGACCACCAGCAGCCGCGTCCAAGACGCCGAACGCGAGCTCGCCGAGGCCAAACGCCTGCTCGCCGCCGAGCAGCCGACGCTGGCGGAGACGACGACGGTGATGAATCCAACCTTCCAGTCTCTGGAGAACGGTCTGGCCGAGGCGCGGGTGGAGGCGGCGGGGTTGCAGGCGCGGGTCGCGGCGCTGCGCGGGCAGATCGACGCCACGCGCCAGGCCATCGCTCATGTCGACCAGGTGGCCGCCGAGCACAGCCACCTCGAACAGGAGCTGGCGGCGGCGAACGAAGCGTTCTCGACGTACGCCCGCAAGCAGGAGCAGGCCCGCCTCGGCAGCGCCCTGGACAGCTCGCGCATCGTCAACGTGGCGGTGGTCGAACCGGCCATGGTGCCGGAGGGCCCCGAGCGCTCGCACGGAATGGTGCTCATTCTGCTCGCCGGGATGTTCAGTCTGGGCATCGGCGTGGCCGCGGCATGCGCCGCCGAGCTGTTCGACCCGTCGGTGCGCGAGGCGCGCGATGCCGAGCTCGCCGCCGCGGCGCCGGTACTGGCCGAGGTGACGAGATGACCGGTGTGTACGGCGCGCATTTCGGCCTCACCGCCGAGCCGTTCTCGCTCTCTCCCGATCCAGATTTCCTCTATCAGAGCCCGGCGCACGGCGAGGCCCTGGCGGCGTTGCGGCTGGCGCTGGCGGGTCGGCGCGGGCTGGCGGCGATGATCGGCGAGGTCGGTACCGGCAAGACGACGCTCCTCTATGCCTTGCTGCGCGACCTCGGGCCGGACGTCAGGACCGCGTATCTCGCCAACACCCGCCTGTCGTTCGTCGAGCTGATGCAGCGGGCGTTGCGCGACTTCGGCGTGCCGGTGACGACGCGCAACCGCCTGGCGCTGCTCGAGGCACTCGAGGCCTTCCTGCGCCGGTGCGATGCCGAGGGGGCGATCGCCGCCTTGATCATCGACGAGGCGCAGAACCTCGATGCCGACACCTTCGAGCAGTTGCGCCTGCTGAGCAATTTCGAAACCTACTCCGCCAAGCTCCTGCAGATCGTGTTGGTCGGCCAACCGGAGCTGGCGGCGACCTTACGCCGTTCGCAGCTGCGTCAGGTCAACGAACGCATCGCCCACCGCTGCACCCTGGCGCCGCTGTCGCGCCGCCAGGCGCGCCGCTATGTCGCCCACCGCCTGCGCTGCGCCGGCAGCTCGCCGGCGCTGTTCTCGCGACCGGCGCTGGCGATGCTGCTCGGCGCCGCCGGCGGCGTGCCGCGCCGGCTCAACGTGCTCTGCCACACGGCGCTGCTCTTCGCCTTCGGCCAGCAGGCGGCGCGCGTGCGCGCGCACCACGCCCGGGCGGCGATTCGCGAGCAACGCGGCGGGGGGATTCGCCTGGCGCGCCCCCTCTGGCGGGCGGCCGGATTGGCCGCGGTCGGCGTGATGGCGGTCAGCGGTGTGGCGGTGGGCTGGGCCCGCTTTGGCCTGGCGACACCGCCACTCGCGCCGCCGGCGGTGGTTGCAGCCCCCCCTGCGGCCCCACCGCCGGCGGTGGTTCAGATCGTTGCGCCGCGGCCGGTCGAGCCACCGGTCGCAGCGCCGCGGTCTGCGCCCCCTGCCCCCTCCACGGGGGTGATCGCCGCCGCCGCGGCGGATGACCCCGCGGCGCAGACCTTCGTCGTCGTTGGCAAGGGGCAGACGCTGACCGACATCGCGCGGCGCTTTTACGGCGATGCGCGGCCGGCGACGGTGCGGCGGATTCGCGCTGCCAATCGCCAGTTGCGCGACGCCGACCGCATCACCGCCGGCCAGCTGTTGCGCCTGCCCAGTGCCGGCACCGTCGCCGGGAAAGGAACGCCGGGATGAGCCACTACATGCAAGCCCTCAAGCGCCATCAGCAGAGCGACGCCACGGCTGCGCTAGGGCTGGCTGCGGCCGCGCGCCGGCCGGCGCGCGAGCTCGAGGAGGACGCGGCGGTACGGATCGCGCCACCGGCGGCGGCGGCGAACGCGGCGATGGCCGGGCTGCTCGACCGCTTACGCGTGCTGGCGGCGCCTGGCGGGCTGGCGCGCGCGCTGGTGGTGGCGCCGGTGCACTCGGCCGCGGCGTCGCGCGCCGTGATCGACGGCCTGGCGCTGCGCAGCCGCGAGCTGGCGCTGCCGGTGGCGATCGCGGCGCTGGCCCGTC
>CAYYWP010000210.1:0-8466 GCA_964475125.1 uncultured Binatia bacterium (SeqCode)
GATGCCCACCAGGTAGGTCTTGAAGGCCTCGATGGTCTCGTCGGGGAGCCAGTGGCCGGTCTGATTGACCGCTTTCTCGCCCGCCAGCACCTCGCGCCAGGCGATCCGGCGTTTGCCGCCGTATGCCTTCTCGACGGCGGCGTCGAACACCCGCTGCGAGGCGCGCCAGATGTCGGGACCCGTGCCATCGCCTTCGATGAACGGCAGGATGGGGGTGTCAGGCACCTGCAGCTTGCCGCCCTGCATGCGGATCGGTTGGCCGTTGGGAGCCTGTGTCGCGTGTGCCATGTATCGATCTCCTTGATGAATCGAGGCCATGCGGCACCGCCGGTCTGGCGGTGCGACAGACGAGCGCGCCCCTCACGGGAGTCGCGCACATCGGCGCTGCCTAGCGCAAAACATCCCGCCGGGGAAGCCAATCGAGGCGGCGGGACCGGCCCGTCGCCGGCCGGGCGGCCCGCCGCACTCGCCCTCGAGTTCCAAGTTGCTTGGAAGCATTGCGGCCGCTACCGTGAGGAGGTCATGAGCCGCTGGTCTTTCGTCCTTGCCCTCGCCCTGCCCCTGTCCGCGCTCGCCTGCGGCGACGCCGGGGCGCCGTCCACCGAATCCGACCTCGCCGCCGCCAACGACGCGGAGGTGACCGTCAACGGTCACATCTCCGCACCCGGCACGAAGGGACAGCTGCTCGTCTTCGCCTTTGCCGGCGCCGGCGGCGAGGTGGGCGATCGCGAGGCCGTCGCCGTGTCGGTGGTCGACCGCGGCGGCAACTTCGCCCTGAGCCTGCCACCAACCGACGCGCTGACCCTCGCCTTCCTCGCCGACGGCGCCAACGATGGGGCGATCGACGGCGGCGATCCGACCTGCGTGCTCAGCGCCCCGCAGCTCGTCGAGCTGCACGGCGGCGACGTCGTCGCGATCTCCGACGTCAGTCTCAACTTCTCGACCCGGCAAGCGGCGGCCGCAGCGATCGACGTGCAGCGCGCCTCCGGCACGCCGGCGAACACGCCGACGCCGGTGCCGGCGGGGTGAGAGAGAAGCTGTTCGCTGTTACGCTGTTAGCGGTTGAGGGATCTTTCTTCATCCCCAACCGCTAACCGCCTACCCGCCTCAGAACCTATCTCGACTTCCCGATCACGCCGGCGCTGAAGACGAAGCAGCCGGTCGGGTCCACCGCCAAGCTGTAGAGATCCGCGGTGCCGCCGTTCTCGACCTTGGCGACGCGCACGCAGCCGTCCGATTCGAGGCTTTCGCCTTTGTCGGTGCGGTAGGTGTAGCCGGGCGGGAAGGCGAAGGCAGACAGCACTGCATCGCCCGGCTGAAGGTCGCCGGCGCGCCGCTCGCTGCCGTCGGGCCCGAGCAGCACCTGATCGGCGCCGACCCGCAGGGCGCGGCCGCTGTCGAGCGCGATGCGCAGCACCGGCTGGGCCGCAGCGCTGACCCGCACCTCGGTGGTCATCGCAAAGCGGATGGCCCCGTCCGGCGCGCGCGTCATCACCGCCGTCGGGCTCGCTCCCACCGTCTTCACCGTCAGCGGCCCCTCGGGCGTTTCCAGCTTCGTATCCGCCGCCACCGCACATGTCATGGCATCACTCCGAGATCCTTGTTGTCGACAGGGCGCGTATCACGAGTGAGACTACGTACCCGGTGACCGGTTCTTCCGCCCAACAGCTACCAGCCGTCGCTTAGTTCGGCCAGTGCATCGTCAGGACCCTCGCACTCGACGCCAGTCAGGGGCGGGCCGCGCCGCAACTGCGGCGGCGGGACCCGGCTGGGGCGAGGTAGAGAATCAGCTCCTTGTCGCGCGCCAGCACCTGCGGGCTAGCGCGCGCGTCCTCGAGCTCGAAACACTCTCGCAGGCGCGCCGCGGTGAGCGCGTCGTCGGGGGCGAGGAAGAAAGCCAGGTCGGCGTCCGCCGGCAGTGCCGCGAGCTTCGTCCCGTCGAACTCGTCCGGGGAATAGGCGTCGAGGCGGATCGGTTCCGACCCGTCGCGCAGCAGGCGCAACAGCGAACGCGGAGGATGCACGTCGACGACCGGGTCGCTGACGATGACCACCGCTCCGTGCCGCAGCATGTCGGCGGCGCGCAGCGCGGCATCGCACGCATCGCGGTAGGGCTTCGCTGCGCGCGCCTGCTCGGCCAGCCGGCCGATGTGAGTGTGAAAGTAGTAGCGCGTCTGCACGACGGCGAGCGCTATCACCGCCGCGACCGCCGCCGCAGCGCCGCGGCGCGGACACCAGGCCGCCAGTGAACACACACCGACGGCGGCTGCCAGAGCAACCGCCGGCAACGCCACCACCCAGCGGGCATATGCGGCGCTGTCGCGCATTGCCGCGTTGGCCAACCACGCGGCGGCGAGCCACAATGGCACGATGATGCCGGGGTCGCGGGGGCGGGCCAACGCCACCAACACGCCCAGCAGAGCGAACCACACCAGCAACGGCGGAATCAACGCCTGATCGCCGCCGTAGAACTGCGTCTGATCCACGTTCCAGCCGTAGACCCCGGCCGCAAACCACAGCCGGCGCCCCAGCGCCAATGGATCGGTAAGCAGTTGCGCAAGCTGCGCCGGTTCCAGTCCGGATGCTTGCAGGCGAGGGGTCAGATGGGACCCGGAGGCGAGGGCAGCTCCGTACAGCGGTGTCACGGTAGCGGCGAACGCAGTCACGAGGACGGTCAGCTCGCGGCGAAAGCCGCACAGATGGCCGGGTTTGAAGGCGGCGTGCAGCGCGAGCCACAGCGCCACGAGTGGGGTGTAGAACCAGCGGCCGGCCTCGAACCCGTAGTGCGTCAAGCCGAGCGCCACGCCGGCGCCAGCCCAGGCAAGACGTCCAGCACCCGCCAAGCCTCGGACCACGCCGGCCAGCGCGAGGGTTCCGAACAACGCGTCCATGACGTGAGGGAGCGCGACACGGCTGAAGTGCAGATGCGCCGGGAGCGCGGCCAGCAAGATGGCGGCGCAGAGCGCCGTCGTGCGGTCGAATGCCGCACGCGCCAGCAGCCAGAGGGCCGGCACGGTCAGCGCGCCGATCACCGCGCTCGCCAGGCGCAACCCGCCCAACCCCGGTCCCGTGGCAGCCACGACCAACGAGTTCCAATAGGGATAGAGCGCGGTGGAGATGTACTGACTCGGCGGCAGGAGCAGCGCGGCGCGGGGGGCGCGGGCGTGAAACAGGTTCTCGATCGAGTTGCCTTCATCGATGAGCACGCGTAAGGCGTCGAGCTGCCAGACGCGCACCGCCAAGGCTGCGGCGGTCACCGCCGCGACCACGGCCATCTCACCTGGCCCGTACCTACGACCCGGGATGCCCTCGGACGCGCCAGCGGCCAGGCCCCTGACAAGCAGCAACAGACCCAAACCCAGCCACAGCGCCTGCAGCCACAGCGGCACCACCGCGACGACGCCGTAACGCGCAACGCCGGCGTTTTCCGCTGCCAACGCCGCGAGCACGAGCACGCTCAGGCCGAGCACCCGTGCCTCGCCACGACTCACCGCCGGCTGTTGCGTTTGACATTGACTCATGTGCGGCGCCTCTATAGACACCGACACGAGAGGACGCTAGGCGCGTGAACGGGCATCGTGATTCACCCGACCGATCGGCGTTGTCCAAGGCGTCCCCACGGCTGCTGGCACTGGTCCTCGCCGTCTCCGTTGTCAGCGCGACTGCTCAGCTTGTTCAGCGTCCGGGCCCGGCCGCGGCGCAGCAGGGAGGAGTTGCCGGCGTGCCGCCCACATTCCCCTCGGGAACGCCGGCCAACACCCCATTCAACACGCCGTCCGGAACTCCCACGGACACCCCGACCAGCACCCCGACCGGAACTCCCACCGACACCCCGACCAGCACCCCGACCGCAACCGCCACCGCCACCCCGACCGACACCCCGACCGGAACCCCCACCGACACCCCGACCAGCACTCCGACCAGCACCGCCACCGACACACCGACCAACACCCCGAGCAACACGCCGACGCAGACACCGACCATCACTCCGACCGCCGAGACGGGTAGCGCGCGCTGCTCGGATGGCATCGACAACAACCTCAACGGCCTGATCGACTGTGCCGATCCGAGCTGCGCGGGCTCGACCCCCTGTGCCGCGGGAGCGCCTCTGCTGTCGGGGCCGTTTCTGCTCCTCGCCATCGCCCTCGTGAGCCTGATCGCCCTGCTCCGCCTGCGCCAGCAGCTCGCCTAGCCAGGCGCGGCCGGCGCAGCCTCGCCGTGCGCGACCGCAATCTCCCCCGGAAGCCGCTGAGGCGAGCCTTCTGGCTGATCGCGCTCGCCGGCATCCTGAGCATCGCGGCGGGCTTGCGAGCAGTCGGGATCAACTGGGACGAGGGACGTCATCTCCACCCCGACGAGCGCTTTCTCTGCCAGGTGGAAAGCGCCATCGATCCGGCGCGCTCGCTGCGCGAGTATCTCGACACCGACCGCTCGCCGCTCAATCCGAACAACCGCGGCTTCGGGTTCTTCGTCTATGGCACCCTGCCATTGATGGCGGTGCAGGCACTGGGAACCTGGTTCGCCGCCCCGGCTAACGACCTCGACCGATCGCTCTTCGGCGTCGATCTCGGTCCGGAGTACGGCGCGGTCCATCTCATCGGCCGGGCGCTGTCAGCGGGCTGCGACCTGTTGACGACGCTGCTGGTCTTCGCCATCGGCGCAACGCTCTACGGACGCGGCGTCGGGCTGCTGGCAAGCGCCCTGTACGCCGGCGCCGTGCTGCCGATCCAGCAGGCGCATTTCTTCACCGTCGACGCCATGGCGACGCTGTGCACGACGCTGGCGATGTGGTTCGCCGCGCGCGCCGCGACCCGCGCGCACTGGTCGGACGACGTGCTGTTCGGGGTCGCGCTCGGCGCCGGCTTGGCCTGCAAGGCGAGTATCTTTCCGGTCGTGGCGCTGATGGGTATCAGCGTCGTGCTCCGCTTCGCGGCGCACGGCGATGCGATGCGCGCCAAGGCGGCCGTTTCACACCCGGCCCACCCGCGGCGCAGCGCGGCACTGGCCGTGCGGGCGCTGCTGAGCCTCAACGTCGTGGTCATCGCCGCGCTGCTCAGCTTTCGCCTCCTGCAACCGTACGCCTTCGTGCCGCCGTATCCGTACACGCCCTCGGCTTCGCCGTCGGTGCGCGCCTTCGAGACGCTGTTCAACATCGCGGCGCCGCGCTTCAATCCGGCATGGCTCGAGCAGATGGACAAGGCGCGCCGCCAGCAGCAGGGCGACGATGACTCCCCGCCCAACCACCAATGGGCGACGCGGCCGCCGCTGTTCTTCGCCTGGTTCAACCTGGTGGCCTTCGGCCTCGGCTGGCCCCTCGGCGTCGTCGCCTGGATCGGCTGGGCGTGGGCCCTGTACGAAGGTCTGCGCGGCCGGGCCGAGAGCTGGCGCCATGTGCTGCCGGTCTCCTGGATCGGCCTCTACTTCGCCTGGACCGGCGCCGGCTGGGTGACGACCATGCGCTACTTCCTACCGATCTATCCGGCCCTCGCCGTCACCGCGGCCTGGGTGCTCGTGCGCGCCGCCGCGCCCGATCTCGACGCCTCACGGCCAGGACACACCGCGCCGCCGCGCTGGCGGCGCGCGCTCGGCGGCACCGCCATCGCCGCCGTCCTGATTGCCACCTTGGCCTGGGCCTGGGCCTTCACGCGCATCTACACACAGCCGCACACCCGGATTGCGGCCTCGCGCTGGATCTACGCCAACCTGCCGAGCGCCGTGACCGCGCTGATCGAGACCGATGCCGGCGTGCACGAGGAGGCGATCAGCATCCCCACCGCACGCACCGTGTCGTCGAACGCGCCCAGTGCGCCGCTGCCACATCTGCCAGTCGCCGCGCCCGGTATGCCCGCGACGGCGCGGTTTCGGCCCGCCCAGCCCGGCCGACTCATCGGCCTGCGCTTGCACACGCTGCGCGTGCGCGACCTTCCACCGGCTCCTATCGCACGCTGGGTCACTGCTGCCGTGAGCGGTGGCGATCTCGCCGCCGAGGCGCGCTGTGCGCTGCCGCCAGCGCTTGATCGCGGCGTCGTGGAAGCCCACGCCGTCGAGTGCCGCTTCGACCCCACGCCGCTCGACGCCGAGCGCGACTACGAATTGCGCATCGAAGCGAGTGAGGCGCTGGAGCTCGCCGGCACCGCGCTCGCCGATGAAGGGAGTTGGGACGATGCCCTGCCCGTGCCGTTGCCAGGACTCGACCCGGACGGGCGCTACGCCACCTTGGCGCTCGAAATGGTCTGGGAGGATGACGAAACCAAGCGCCGGCGATTGCAGCACGTCCTCGACCGCAGCGACTATCTGGTAATCTCCTCCAACCGCTTCTACGGCTCCCTGCCGCGCAACCCGCGCCGCTGGCCGATGTCGCTCGACTACTACCGCGCGCTGTTCTCCGGCGAACTCGGTTTCGCCCTGGCCGCCGACTTTGCCGCCCCCCCGGCGCTGGGCCCACTGCGCATCGACGATCAGCACGCCGAAGAGGCCTTCACAGTCTACGACCACCCGCGCGTGCTGATCTTTCGCAAGACAGAAGGCTACGACCCGGCGCGTAGCGCGGCGATCCTGGCACGGGCCGACCTCGGGCGCGTGGTGCGCCGGCGCGCCGCCGAGGTCGGCGATCCGCCCACGGCGCTGGAGCTTCCGGCCGCCGTGGCGCGGCGCGAGTGAGCGGTTCGGCTCGATCCCGGCCTCCCATCAGGCGGGCTTCCGCGCCCGCAGGAGCACGTTGACGAACGTCCGTGCGCCCGCGACCGCTGGTCGATCGTTGCGCCGATCGGCGGCGGCAAACGCGGCGGTGACCGCGCGCCACGCCGGAACCGGGAATCGTCGCGCGGCCGATACGTCGGCCGCCAGCGCCGCTCGTCCACCCTGGCTGGCCCCGCTGAAACGGAGCAAGCGGCGCCCGACGCCGTAGAGCAGGAAGTGCGCGAACGGCAGAGCGTGGTGTGTCGCCTGCTCGACTCGCTCGACGACGAAGCCTGCGGCGGTGACCCGATCGATGAGATCCCGGGGCCAGTAGAGCCGGCGGTGGTGGGTCCAGATCCCGACCAAGGGGCCGCTGCGGATCGGGCGTCCCCCAACCGCCGTCCACAGGCGGTTGAAGGGGTCCCAGGCGAACGGGAAGTCTGCGTGCGGTACCGAGATCGCGAGCGTGCCACCCGGACGCAAGATACGCCGCAGCTCGCGCAGGGCGGCCGTGTCGTCGACCGTGTGTTCGAGGACCTCGTGCAGGAGCACCTTGTCGAACGAAGAATCGGCCAGCGGCAGGTGCTCGAGCGCGGCGTTGATCAAGGTCGCGCCTACGCCACGCCGGCGCGCCGCCAGGAGAGCCCCCGCGTCGATGTCCGTGCCGTACAGGGTCAGCGTGCGCCACTCGCTCAGCAGCGAGAGCTCGAAGCCAGCGCCACAGCCGGCGTCGAGCACGCGCTCACCATCGCGCAATGCGAGGTAGTCGAGCAGCACCGGCAGGCGGCGCCGGTAGGCCATGTCGGGCTCGTCGCGCAGCCATGCCGCGAGCGCGACGTGCTCGTCGCCAGCCAGACGCGCCAGCGCCGGCTGCGTGCGTACGGCGATCGCCGGTCCGGCGTCCCGGCCGGCATCACCGGCCTGAATGGCAGCCAGCTCACGTTCATAGGCATCGAAGCAGCGCTCGCTGTCGAACACCGCTGCGATCTCGCCTGGCGCGCGCGTCCATGCCGCTGGCGCGCGCAGCACCTCGAGCAGTGCCTGCGCGAGCGCGGTGGGATCGAGCGGCGGTACCAGTCGGCCCATCCCGGTGCGGCGGATCGCCTCGCGCGCCCCCGGAATGTCGCTGGCGACCACCGGGGTGCCACACAGCATCGCCTCGGCTTGTACGAGGCCGAAGCAGTCGCTGCGGCTCGGCAGCGCCAGCACGTCGCACAGCGCGTAAAAGTCGGCCAGCTGTTGGCGGTCGAGCAGCAAGCCGAGCTCGGTAAGATGCTCGCTGAGCGGCGCCATCAGCGGCCGGCAGCGCTCGTAGAAGCGCTCGTAGACCGGGTGTGCATCTCCCGCGTACACCAGGTGCGCGCGTGGCGCGGCAGCGAGCACTGTGGGCAACGCGCGCAGCAACACGTCGGCACCCTTTTCCTCGACGAAGCGCCCGGCAAAGCCGATCACGCGTTTGTCAGCCAACCCCAGATCGGCACGCCATCGCAGCACCGCGGCGCGACGCGGCGCAGGGATGTCGACAGGTGGCGCGATGGCGACGAGTTTGGGGCGGAACGGCAGCAGAAAGTCCGAATGAGCCGCGTAATCGTCGTTGTAGGTCGTGACGCGCGCCGCCAGTCGTGCCGCGCCCGCCATCGAGGCGGTGGTGACGCGTTCCACCACCCGGTTCCCAGCACCGGAAGGGAGGATCAGATCGCCGTGGTGCACCAGCACCACCGGGCGTCGGGCGGCGCGCGCGCCGAGCGCCAGCGGCAGCGCCTCGAGCATCGGCGTGTTGATCAGCAC
>CAYYWP010000211.1:0-8344 GCA_964475125.1 uncultured Binatia bacterium (SeqCode)
TCCGCCAGGACGATCCACCACCCCACCCCGGGCAGGCACGGGGGCCTGCCCCTACTATCAACCACCGCCACCCCGGGCAGGCACGGGGGCCTGCCCCTACTATCGTTTGCAGTAGCCGATTGGGCTCGATATCTCTTCTGAGACACCGGCGCGCGGGGGGGTTGGTCGCGCGTGGTTTCACAATGCGTTGCCATCTTCTGTTCGCCAAACTTGGGGCGCAGGTACTCTCGATCCTGATTCTACTGCTTGCCGCGGGTTGCGGTGGAGGCGGGGGCTCGGGCGGCTGCGGTCGTACGCCCACGCCCACACCCAACGGTCCCACCCCCCCTCCTGGCGGGCCGACCAACACGCCCCGTAGTCCCACCCTCACGCCAACGCCCGGACAGGGCGGCGTCCTGTGGCCGGAGCGCGGCGGCGGCACGAGCACCATGGTGCCGCCGGTGGTGATGAAAGCGCGGGTGGTGTTTCAGTCGCAAACCGGCGAGGCGTGCTGCGTCGCCGTCGATCCCGAGCTGCTCACGTCATCGGGTAAGCTGGTGCTCGACGACCTGCCCGCCGGGCCGGCCACGGTGACGATCGCCGGGTTCTCGACCGACTTCGCTCCCACCGTTCCGGGCATCACCCGCACCTGCCGCACGGTCCAACGGCAAGGCGTGATGCCGTGCGACCTGGAGCGCAGCGCATCCCCGGCCTACGAGAGCGCGCCGCTGCCGGTCAACATCGTGCCCGGCGCGCGCGTGGATCTCGGCGAGGTCGACGTCTCCTCGCTGCCCTTCGTCTACGCCTTCTCGCCGGCCGAGGGCGAAGCCGTGGCGCCGCCGATCCAAATCGACTTCACGATCGTCGATGCGGTCACCGACATCAAGCCGGAATCGGTCGCCCTGGAGGTCACCTTCGAGGTCGCGGAAGGCGAACCGCCGGTCTTCCGCCCGATCACCAAGCGCATCCCCGTCAGCCTCACCGCCTGCGAGGACGGCAGCGCCCCGCCGTGCAGCGAGGAGGGAAACCTGGACCTAGCCGGCTTCTTCGCCCGCGGGGCGCAAGTGCTGCTGCCCGAGGGACCGGCGATCGCGCGCATCACGGGCGAGAATACCGCCGACCCACCGCGTGACGTCGACTTCCGCTACTCGTTCCTGGTCCTCCCCGAGCCGACGGAGACGGTGACGCCTTTGCCTGAGGCCGCGTCGGGCAGCGCCGCGGCCGCGCAGACGGCGTCGGGCGGCGCCGAGCCGCCTGACGCAGACCTCGCCGGCGGGTCGTCGCTGGCACCCGATGATGCCGGTCGCCGGCAGACTTCCCCGGGTGGTGCGCCGGCGGCGGAGGCGGTTTCAGGGGTCGCGTTTCCGACGCCGACACCGACCGCGACGCCTCCTCGAGCAGCGGCGAGGGACGAATGAGGCGCGCGGTCTTCGCGCTGCTGCTGCTGTGCGCTACGGCCTCGCCCGGGCGCGCGTCGCCGCAGTCAGAGGCCCTCTCGGCGCGCGGCCTCATCGCGCTCGAGGCCGGTGACACGCGCGGCGCGCTGGCGTATTTCGAGCGCGCCGTCGCCGCCGATCCCCAGGATGCACAGGCGCGCTACCAGCAGGCCGTCGCGCGCGCCAAGCTCGGCGACGCCACCGGTGCCATCGCCGACTTCCAGGCCGCCCTGGCGCTCCGCCCGCACTTCCCCGCCGCCGCGCTCGAGCTCGGCATCGCCCTGGTCGACAGCGGGCGCTTCCAGGAAGCCGAGCCCTGGTTGACCCAGGCACAGAGCGACCCCGATCTCGACGCCCAGGCCTCCTTCTTTCTCGGCATCGCCCAGCTGCGCCTCGAGCGCTACGACGAGGCGCGACAGAGCTTCGCCCGCGCACGGGCGCGCGACGCGTCCCTTGTGCTTGCCGCGCAGTTCTACGACGGCGTCATCGCCTTTCGACAGGGCGATACCGACACGGCGAAGACGGCGTTCGAAGCCGTCAAGGACACCAGCCCGACCTCGGCAATGGGGCGCGAGTCGACACAGTACCTGGCGCTCATCACCCAGCAGCGACGCGCGACCTATTCCGCCTTCGGCACCCTGGCGCTGGAATACGACAGCAACGTGACGTTAGGGCCCGGCGATGCCACGACACCTGAAGAGATTACGGGCGAAGCCGACGGCCGTGTCGTCATCAACGTCGGCGGACGCTACGTCCCCTTCCGGCACGGCGGCTTCAGCGTCGCCCTCAGCTACGAGTTTTTCCAGACCCTGCAATTCCAACTTACCGATTTCGACCTGCAGGACCACCGCCCCGCGGTGCAGCTGCAGTACGACTTCGATCGCGTCTCGCTGGGCTTGCTGAGCCGTTACGACTTTTACCTCCTGGGCGGCGACAGCTACCTGCAGGAGGTGACGGCGTTCCCCTGGACATCGGTGCGCGAGGACGATTTTGGGCGCACGGATCTGTACTTTCGCATGCAGTGGCGCGACTTTTGGGGGGAATTCAACCAACTGAACGGCTACTACTACACACTCGGCCTTCGTCAGTTCATCGACTTGGGCTCGGCGGCGCAGCAACTGTGGCTCGGTTACGAGTTCGCCCCCACGGACGTCACGGGAAGAAAGTCCGTTCCGACGTCCACCGGCAACGTGCTGCTGAACGCGTTTGGGTACACGGGGCAGATAGCCGAGGTCGGCATTCGCTGGCCCTTAGCCTTCGATTTCAACGGGCAGACGGGATACCGCTTCGAATATCAGGAATACGCCTCTGGCAGTCGGTTCTATGCGCCTCCGGAGTTTGAGGGCTTCCCTCTTCAGGGTCCGCGGCGAAAGGACTATGATCACCGCGTCGTCGTTTCCCTTGAGCGCCCGCTGCCGGAGCTGTACGAGCATCTCACGTTGGTGGCATCCTGGTTCGGCACCTGGAACGATTCGAACAAGACCGACTTCCAATACACGCGGCAGATCGGATCGATCGGCCTGCGAGTGAGGTTCTAATGATGACGCGAACCGGATTGTGCACCCTCGTAGCGGCGATCTTCCTCGGCGCCGCCGCCGGTGGTCAGGAAACGGTCGGCACGGTGGCCATCGCGCGCGGTGCGGCCGAGATCGTGCGCGGCGGCGTGGCAACGGCCGCGGCCGTGGGCGCGAGCGTGTCGACCGGCGACGAGCTGCGCACCGGCGACGGCCAGATGCGGGTGGTCTTCCGCGACGACAGCGTCGTCGACCTCCACGAGCACACCACTCTGGTAGTCGATCAGCAGGTCTTCGATCCCGGCGCCGGCCGCTTCACCTCGCTGATGAAGCTGTTGACCGGCAAAGCGCGGGCGCTGGTGAGCACCTACTACGGTAGCCCCGGGACCTCCTACGAGGTCGAGACGCCGACCGCCGTCGCCGGTGTGCGCGGCACGACCTTCGTGGTCAGCTACGACGCCGACAACGATGCGACGCAGGTGATCGGCATCGAAGGCCGCGTTCAGGTGCGCAGCCTCGCGGCTCGCCTCGGCGACACGGTCTACGTCACGGCCAAGGAAGGAACGACGGTGCTGCGCGGCCAGGCGCCCTCGCCGCCGCAGCCTGTCGCCGACGATGTCTTCCGCTTCGAGACCGACGCGATCCAGTCGCTCGGTGCCGCCGGCGCCGGCGCTGTCGGCGGCGCGGCAGGCGCCAGTTCGGTGGCCGGGGGCAACAACGTGCCGGCGCCGGACAAGGCGCCCTCGTCGTCGGGACTCAGCGGCCAGGTCGGCGCGCCCGAGAATCGCAACGCCGGCGATGTCGCGGGCCAGCCGCTCGATGTGATCAAACAGAATCGCGGCAGCCTCGGGGTGCCCTGAGGCGCGACGGCCGGCAGATCTACGCACCGGCCGCGAACGCCAGGCTCCGCTCCGTGGCGCGGCGACACCTCACCCCACTCGTCATCGCCCTGGCCGTCGGCCTCGGCCTGTCGATGCTGCGCGTGGCGGGCTGCCGGCCGCTCGACGCGCTCGACCTGCGCGCCCTCGACTATCGCTTCGTGCAGCGCGGGCGCAACACCGCCGCGCCGGAGGTGGTGATCGTCGCGGTCGATGACGCGAGCCTGGGTGCGGTCGGCCGCTGGCCGTGGTCGCGCGCCAAGGTCGCCGAGTGGATCGACCGCATCAGCGCCGATGCACCGGCGGTCATCGGCGTCGACCTGGTCCAAGCGGAGCCGTCGGCGGCCTGCGACGTCGAGGCGTTCGCCGGCGCCGTCGACCCGAGCTGTCAGGCCGCGCTGACGCGCGCCGTGTACGGCGCACAGGGCGACGATGCCCGCCTGGCGCAGGCCGTGGCGGCCTCGGGACGGACCGTGCTCGGCTATTTCTTCGACTTCGCGCGCGGCGGCGAGGACAGCGCGTATGCCGGCGAAACCGCGTACGCCACCGTGCAGCAAGCCCCCGGCGCCGAGGCGGCGCCGCTGCAGCGCGGGCACCGCGCGACGCAGAACCTGCCGGCGCTGGCGAAGGCGGCGGTCGGGCTCGGCTACTTCAACTTCTTCCCCGATTCCGACGGGCTCTTCCGGCGCGCGCCGCTGGCGCTGCGCTACGGCGACCGCCTGGTCATGCCCTTGTCGCTCGCCATGCTGCGGCAGGCCTGGCCGCAGCGCACGGCCGCCCTTCGCCTCGGACCATCGGGCGTGGAGTGGCTGCGCCTCGGCAGCGAGCCCGTGCCGGTCGACCGCTGGGGCCAATTGCTGATCAACTACCGCGGGCCGCGCCGCACCTTTCGCCACATCTCGGCCGCCGACCTGCTGGCCGGGCGCGTGCCCACCGGCACCTTTCGCAACGCGCTGGTGCTGGTCGGCGTCACCGCCGTCGGCGCCGGCGACGTGCGCAACACGCCCTTCGATCCCGTCTACCCGGGCGTCGAGATCCACGCCACGGTGCTCGACAACATCCTGCGCCGCGACTTTCTCTACCGGCCGACGCTCGGCGGCAGCATCAACCTCTTCGACGTCACCGTCCTGATGGCGCTGGCGCTGCTGCTCGGCGCGATGCTGCGCTTGACCCGCGGCTTGAGCAGCGCGCTGGTCGCCGCCGGCTTGCTGGCCGCCTACCTGGTCGGCAGCCAGTGGCTGTTCCGTGCCGACGGCGCCGTGCTGGGCGTCGCCTATCCCGGCCTGTGCATCGCGCTCATCTACGGCGCGGTCGGCGTGCACCACTACGTCGTCGCCGACCGCGAGAAGCGGCAGACCCGCCGCATGCTCGACCTCTATCTGAGTCCGGCGCTGGCGGGCTTCATCAGCGATCACCCGGAGGCGCTGCAACTCGGCGGCGAGAAGAGCGAGCGCACGGTGCTGTTCTCCGACGTCAAGGGCTTCACCAGCATCTCCGAGCGCCTCAAGCCGGAGGAGCTGGTCGAGCTGCTCAACCTGTACCTGGGGGAGATGACCGACGCGGTCTTCGCGCACGATGGCATGCTCGACAAGTACATCGGTGACGGGCTGATGGCGGTGTGGAGCGCGCCGGTCCCGCAGGCCGATCACGCCGCCCGCGCCTGCCGGGCCGCGCTCGAGATGGTCGAACGACTGGAGCGCTTGAACCTGCGCATCGCCGAGCGCGGCTGGCCGGCGCTGAAGATGCGCATCGGCCTCAACACCGGCGCGATGGTGTTCGGCAACATGGGATCGCCCGGCCACCTGAGCCTCACGGTCATGGGCGACAACGTCAACCTCGCGGCGCGCCTGGAAGGCATCAACAAGCTCTACGGCAGCACCATCATCGCCAGCCAGAGCACGGTGGAGGAGAGCGGCTCGCACGTCGTGGCGCGCGAGCTCGACGTCGTGCGCGTGCGCGGCCGCGACCTCCCGGTGCGCATCTACGAGATCCTCGGACCCGCCGCCGACGCCGCGCGCTGGCGGGATCTGATCGCCCAGTTCACCGCCGGCCTCACCGCCTACCGCGCCCGCGAGTGGCAGGCCGCCGCCAGGGCCTTCGAAGCCGCCGAGCGCCTGCGGCCGAACGACGGGCCCTCGGCGCTCTACCTGTGGCGCTGCCGCGACTTCCTGCGCAGCCCGCCGCCGCCGGAGTGGGAGGCGGTGACCAGCTTCGCCGAGTGAGCCGGCCCTGTGATGAAAACCGCGCTCATCCTTCGACGGGCTCAGGATGAGCGGGAAATGCGTGGGTCGCAACGCGTTCCGCTCACCCTGAGCCCGTCGAAGGGGGAGCGGAACGCGTTCCGCAACGGGCTGTTAGCGCAGGTCGTCGAGGACGAAAGCGGCGCGGCGGTGGAACCCTTCTTCATTGGGGCGCTGCATCACGACGCCCTGGATGAAGGTGCGAAAGCCACGCCCGAGCACGGCCTGGTAGGCGCCCTCACAGGCGGTGTTGACCGCGATGACCACGCGGCCGGCGCCGCGCTGGGCGGCGAAGCGCTCCAGCGCGTCGAGCAGGCGCTCGAACTGTGCCGCGGCTCGCGGGCTGGGGCGCACCGCGGCGAACTTGACCTGGCACGTCCCGCTGCCCGCCTCGGTGCCGGGCCCGACCTGACACACGGCGAAGCCGCTGACTTCGCTGCCCTCGGTCTCCAGCACGGTGTCGCCGAGCGCATGCGCCTGCACCGCCTCGATCTCGCTCGTCAGATCGAGACCCGGGTAGAGCGCCTCGGTGACGGCCCGGCACTGTGCCAGACAGGCGGCGCGCTGGGCGGGGGCGAGGGCGGAGAAACTTTCCGCCCGCGGCGTCGATCCCTGCACGGCGACCGCCTTCGCCGTGATCGCGGTGATGAAGCGCAGCGCGAAACCGTAGCGCTGGTAGAGCGCGGCGTGCTTGGGGCTGTCGGCAAAGGTGTAGAGCCCGGCCTGCGTCACGCCCCAGGCCTCGAAGCGGCGCATGGTGGGATCGAGCAGCCGGCGCGCCACGCCACGATCCCAGAACGCCGGTCGCACGGTGAGCGGCCCGAAGAACGCGAAGCTGCCCCAACGGGCGGCGAAGATCGAGCCGATGAGCTCACCGCCGGCGAGCGCCGCCAGCGCCGCCTCGCGGTTGACCAGCCAGCGCGTGCGGGCGTAGCCGCAATCGCCGGAGAACGTCAGCGGATCGGCCAGGCCGCCGTACGTGCCGAAGGCGAGCCGAAAGATGCGCTCCGCCTCTGGCACCTGTGCCTCGACCAGCGGTTGAACGACGATCTCCATCGCCGGCGTCCTAGCACACAGCCATCGTCGAGCGCGATGTGGCCCACCCTCCACCCGGACCACCGCGCATCCATCACGAGCCGTAGCCGCGGGACCTGTGCCCGCCGGCAGCGCTCCGCGCTGCCCGGTGCGGGGCGGGCGCGGCAACCCCAACCCGGCATTGGCCGCCCACACCGCGCGCCACACCCCCCGCCACCGGGCGACGCGCCGCGTCGCCGGCGGGCACAGGTCCCGCGGCTACGGCTCGCGATGCACATCCGGGCAGTTGCGCGTGACGCGTCACCACCCCCGTTACAGCCCGCTGAGTGCACCGACCGCGGCGGACGCGCCCGTGCAGGTCGGCGGGCGGCGATTGTTGCGCGCGTCGCCGAGGACGACGTCCCAGCACATCACGAGCCACATACGGCGAGTGGCGCGTGACGCGTCACCACCCCGTTACAGCGCGCTGAGCGCGCCGACCGCGGCCGCCAGGGTGCGCGGCGTGGAGGCATTGAGCAGCACGTCGACGTGCTTGGCGTAGCTGTCGATGACGCTGTCGCCGCTGTTCCAACGCTCGCGTGGCTCGGGGTTGAGCCACACCACGCGGCGGACGCGCCGGTGCAGGTCGGCGAGCAGGTCGGCGCGCGGCGGGCGGCGATTGTTGCGCGCGTCGCCGAGGACGAGCAGCAAGGTATTGCGGCCGAGGGCGACGTCCCAGCGCTGCGCGAGTTGTTTCAGCACCGCACCGAAGTCGGAGCGCGCGTGCACGTCCAGCGGCTCGTGCGGGATGACGTGGCCGCCTTCGAAGGAAACGGCGCAGGGGCGATCGACGTAGGCGAGCAGCGTGACGCGGCGAAAGAAGGCGCGCGCCGGGCTGAGCAGGGCGAGCAGGAAGTCGGCGGCCGCCGCGGTCGAGTACGAGACGTCGACGAGGGCGAGCAGGTCGACCTTGCCGGGCCGCCGTCGCCGGTAGATGAGCTCGAGCGCTACACCGCCGCGCGCCAGGGCGCGGCGGATGGTGCGGCGCATGTCGAGCCGCCCCGTCCGGGCCCGCCGCGTGCGGCGGGCGAAGCGGGCGTTTACGCGGCGGCTGAGCGCGGCGAGCAGCTCATCGAGCGCCTCGACGTCGTCCGGCTGCATGGCGCGAAACGGCTTCGCCGCCAGGGCCCGCTGTCGAGCCAGGGCATGAGCCGAGCGCTGGCGCGCCTCGGGCTCGGCGGCGCGCGCCGGTTGGGCATCTGCGCGCGGGCGGGCTCCGGCGC
>CAYYWP010000212.1:0-8277 GCA_964475125.1 uncultured Binatia bacterium (SeqCode)
GACGTGCAGCTCGAAAAGGGCACGGGGCGCGCCACCCGAGCAAGGGTGACGGTCACGTTCAAGAACGATGGGGGCGACTGAATCGCCGCGCGGGGGTGCCACGGGGGCGGTGTCGCCCCGCGGGGCACCGCTGGCGGAGATCACAGGACCATCCTTCGGCCGCGCCAGCAGGAGCCGTGGCTGCGTCCTGTGCAGCAGCGGACGGATGCGCCCTCTCGAGGCGCCGGCCGCTGCGACGTGTAGCCACCTGCGCTTGAAAAAGGCCGCGCTCACCCTTCGACGAGCTCAGGACATGCCCTGAGCCCGTCGAAGGGTGGGCGGAAGACGTTTTTCAACGGGCTGCTATGACGTCCGCGCGGAGGTCAGGCCCGGCCACTGTTCAACCCCGACGCGGCCGACGAGGGCATACGCACCACCGGCAGGCGACGGCTTGAAGATCGCGGCCTCGCCCTCCCGTAACACCACGCCCGCGACCTGTCTCACGTTGGCCGCATCGCCGACCAGGACGGTGTTCTTGCCAGGCAGCGGAGGCGTGGCGAGTAACCGCGCCAGCGCGGCGTCGCGGCCCGGCGCCGCGCCATCGCCGGGCGGCCGCAGGTCGTCGTCGAGCAGCAGATAGCCGAATGCCAGGCGGGCCGTGTCTGCACAGCGACAGTAAGGGCTGGAGCGTACGACACCGACTGGGATGCGCGCCCGCTGAAAGGCCTTGCCGATCGCTTCGGCCTGGGCCCGGCCGGCCGCCGTCAGCGCGCGCTGCGTGGCGCAGTTCTCGAGCGTGACCCGCGCCTCCCCCTCGGCGGGCTCGCTGATGGCGTGCGTGAAGTAGAGTACGTAGCCGCCCCCACGCAGGGCCGCGGACGCCTGCGAGGCATCGAGAGACGGAGCGCTCACCGGCCGGCTGGCAGCGGATGTCGAGGCCGGGTTAAGCGCCGGGTGGCTGCCGCTGCAGGCCGTCAAGCCGAGAAGACTCACCGCCGCTGCGCTCGATCTCCACGATCGCTCCATCCTGATCCTCCCCCGCCCTCGAACCCCTCCGCGCGGCTGCTGCCACCGCCCCTCGATGAGCACCCCTCCAGATCGCGATCTCGCGTCTAGCAGAAACGAGCCGGCAGGCGTAGACGGATGGCGCGGCCTTCCATCAGGCTGTAGAAGCGGCGCGGGGACTGCACTGGTGGGAGCCTGGTATGGTGCGCTGTTCGTCTCGGCAGCACTGCTGGTCGTACTGATCACACCGGCAGTCCGCGCCCTGGCATTGCGGCTGGGCGCGGTCGATCAGGGCGGCGGGCGGCGTGTGCACGACGGGCGTATCCCGCGGCTCGGCGGCGTCGCCTTGCTCCTGGCCGGCGCCGGCGCCCTGACGATCACCGGCGCGCTCGGCCTCCCGCTCGCGGAAGTGCTCGCCGAACATGGCTGGCACCTCCGCTCGCTCGCCGTTGGCGCCCTCTTGATGCTGCTGATCGGCGTCACCGACGATCTGTACGGCGTCGCCCCACTGGCCAAGTTGGCCTTACAGATCCTGGCCGCCTGCGTCGTGCTGTTCGGCGGCTACGAGATTACCGCTATCACCAACCCGTTGCGCGGAGGCGTCGTCTCGCTGGCCCCTTTCGGCGGCGCGCTGACGGTGCTCTGGATCGTCGGCATCACCAACGCCTTCAACCTCATCGACGGGCTCGATGGACTGGCCGCCGGGACTGCGTTGATCGCCTCGATTACCCTTTTTCTCGTCGCGTTGTCCGAGGGGCGTTCCGACGCCGCGATCATGGCCTGTGCGTTGGGCGGCGCGCTGGCGGGGTTTCTGCGCTTCAATTTCGCGCCCGCCTCGATCTTTCTCGGCGATGCCGGCAGTCTGCTACTCGGATTCCTGCTGTCGGTGTTCTCGATCCAGTCGCTGCAAAAGGGACCGACCGCCGTGGTCGTGTTGGTGCCCGTGCTGGTGCTCGGGTTGCCCATTCTCGAAGCCGCGGTCACCATCGTCCGCCGCGTCGTGGTCAGCGGCATCGCCTCAGTCTTCCAAGCGGACCAGGAGCACATTCACCACCGCCTGCTGGTGCTCGGCATGACGCATCGCCGCGCCGTCTTGGTGCTGTATGTCGTGTGCGCCGCCTTCGGCGCGCTCGCTTTCGCGGCGGTCAGCATGCGCGGGTTCGGCAATGCCGCCATCGTCGCCGCCGTAGCGCTCGCCGCCTACCTCGGCATGCGCGCTCTCGGCTATCGGGGGCGCTAGGATGCCCAAAGGCCCAGATCACGCCTCTCGACCGGCTGCCGGCGAAAGGAATGCGACGGCCGCGGGCGGCGGCGCGCCGTCCACGCGGCTGACGCGACGCATCGATCTGCCCTCGGCGGCGCTGATGGCGCTGGCAGCGGTGCTGGTGCTGTGGATGCGCCTGCTGCCACTGTCACTGCCGAGCGTCTCCGAATCGGCTCCTGCCCTGGCGCGCCAGCGCATCGCCGCGCGCCTCGCCGCCGAGGCGCAGAACGCGACCACCGCGGGAACGTCCACGCCACAGCGGCCCGGCGTCGAGGAGTGGATCGCGGCACACCCGGCCGACTTCGCGCGCGAGGTGACTACCCAGACCGACCAGCTTCTCGCCGCGATGACCTACACGGACGGCGCCGGACGGCGCTGGCCGTATCTCGGCGACTACGACAGCTATACGTGGCTGCGCGCCGCGCGCAATCAACTGCAGCGCGGCACGGTGTGTGACGAGGTGGTCGGCGGCCGCTGTCGCGACGCGCTGACGCTCGCCCCGCTCGGAATGGAGAACATCTACGGCCGTACCCCCCACGTCCTCGCCATCGCCGCCGTCCACCGTCTGGCGAGCGCGCTGGACGCGCAGTTTCCGCTGCCCGCCAGTGCCTACCTCGTGCCGGTCATCCTCGGCATCCTGGGCGTTATTCCCGCCTTCGCCATCGCGCGGCGCCTGGCCGGACCGACGGCCGGTTTTTTCGCCGCCGTGATGACTGCCCTCCACCCGGCGTTCCTGCAGCGCAGTCTGGGCAGCGACAACGACGTGTGGAACGTCGTCCTGCCGCTCTACACGGCCTGGGCTCTGACCACCGCCGTGCGCGGCCAACGCGCCGGCACCACCCTGGCCGGCGCAGTGCTCGCCGGGGCCTTCACCGGACTCCACGGCGCCGAGTGGCGCGGCTGGCAGTTCGGCTTCGTCGTCTTTTTCGTCGGGGTGCTGGGGAGCCTGCTCCTCGCCGCCGCTCTATGGGCGGTGCCGCGGCGCAGCGTGCGCTTTTGGTCGGCCCCGGGAGTGCGCCGCGCGGCCCTGGCGCTGTTCGCCTACACGGCGGCGACCACGGCGCTGACACACGCCGCCGGCCGCAGCCAGGGGCCGCTGTCGGCGCTGTGGGGGGTGATCGCGCCCGCCCGCAGCCCGGTCAGCAGCCCGGCGGGCCGCGCGGTCGAGTGGCCGTCGGTGCTGGCCACCGTCAGCGAGCTGGCCCTGCCGAATCTCGGCGCGATCGCCGTCCAATCGTACGGCCACCTGGTGTTCTTCGTCGGGTGGCTCGGCATGCTGTTGCTGTGGTTGCCGCGACGACAGTGGCAGACCGGCCACTTTCTGGTGCTGATCGGCGGCACCTTGCTCTACCGTTACCTGCTCACTGCCACCGGCCTGTCGTACGCGATGTTGATCGTCCTGCTGGCCTTGCCGCTGGCCGCGGCCGCGGTCGTGCTGCTGCAACGGCGCGAAACCGGCGAGGCGGACGACGTCCAGGCCGGCGTGATCGTCGTGGTGTGGCTGCTCGCCGCCTTGCTGATGTCATATCGCGGCACGCGCTTCATCCTCTTGCTGGCGGCGCCGTTCGGCATCGCTGCCGGCGTCGCCATGGGTCGCTTCAACGATTGGCTCGTACGCCTGGTGCGCGCGCACCTCGGACGGCACGGTCGGACGGCGGCCGCGGCAGCGACCGTCGCCGTGCTGGCGCTCGCCGCCCTGCCCCTGCACATCGCGCGCCGCACCGCCGCCGCCTACGTCCCGGCCATCGACACCGCCTGGGCCGAAACCGCACAACACCTGCGCGCGACCACACCCGCGGATGCCATCGTCAACACCTGGTGGGACTACGGGTACTGGACCAAGTACCTGGCCGAGCGCCGGGTCAGCGCCGACGGCGGAACGCTGCTCACACACGTTCCGCACTGGCTGGCGCGCGCGCAGGTAAACGCCTCGGAGGCAGAGGCGCTCGGGTTGCTGCGGATGCTCAACTGCGGCTCGGCGGCGCGCGACGGTCCCGAAGCCGCCAGCAGCGCCCATACCAAGCTCACGCAGGGCGGATTGGATGCGCTCGGCGCCTACACGACGATCGTACGACTTGCCGGCCTCGATCGTAACGCAGCCGACCGCGAGCTCGTCGCGCTGGGGCTCGACGCACGCACACGCGCCGAGGTCCTGGCGGCCACCCACTGCGCCCCGCCGCCGTCGTACCTGGTGCTGAGCAGCCGGCAGGCGAACCTCGGCGGCTGGTGGCGCCTCGGCGCTTGGGACGCCGGCCGGGCGTATATCGGCGGCCGCTTGCGCACGCGCGACGAAGGACAGGCCATCAGCGAGCTGGTGACCGACTTGCGCTACCGCGAAGACGAGGCCCGGCAGCTGGTGCGCGCCGCGGCAACCGGCGACGAAAACACTCGCGAGCGCTTCATCACCCCTCCGGGCCGGCTGCTGACGCCCGATTGGGTCACCTGCGAGCGGACGTCCACCGGTGGGCCCTGGCGCTGTCCGATCGGCGCTCACGACCCGCGGGCTGGATGGATCGAGGCCGTCGAGTATGCGGATAGCGACGGGCGCAGCGCCCGTCTGCTCACCCGCGCCCAGCGCGAAGGCCCGACGGCGAGCCGGCTGCCCGATCGGCTCTCCATCGCGACCGGCGACGCGGTCGAAACCCTCCGCACCAGCCCGACCGAGGACACGGGCTTGGCCGTGCTGATCGACGGCGCGCGCCAGCGCACCCTGGTCGGCACGCCGCTGGTCATCGATTCGCTGTTCGTGCGCCTCATGTACCTCGACGGCCGAGGTCTGCGACACTTCCGCAAGGTCGACGAGCGCAACAGCGGACGCGGCCAACGCGTCGCCACCTGGGCGATAGACTGGCCGGCCGCGCCCGACCCGGGCGACCGCTCCGCAACCACGGCGGGGGCGGGTCGGCGCGAATGAAGATCGCGCTGCTGCATCCGGAGCTCGGCATCGGCGGCGCGGAACGTCTGGTGGTCGACACCGCCGTCGCGCTGCAAGCGCGCGGGCACGCCGTGACGCTCTTCACCGCCCACCACGACCGCAACCGCTGTTTCGAGGAAACTCGCGACGGCACACTCGATGTGCGCGTGGGCGGTGGCCACCTGCCGTTGCAGATCGGCGGCCGACTGCGCCTCCCCGCCGCCGTCGCCCGCATGCGCGCCGTGGTGCGCGCGGCCGAGCGCGCCGGACGCTTCGACGCCGCCGTCTGCGACACCGTCCCGCACATCGTCCCCTTCGCACGCCGCCGCCTGCGGGCGCCGATCGCCTTTTATTGCCACTTCCCCGACCAGCTGCTCGCTCCCCCCCGGCACGGCTGGTACCGCTGGTACCGCTGGCCCCTGGACCGTTGGGAGGAGAATGCGACGGCTGCCGCCGATCGAGTGCTGGTCAACAGCGAGTTCACCGCCGCGACCGTGCGGGCGACGTTTCGCCGCTGCCGTCTGCACCCCGAGGTGCTGTACCCCGGGATCGACGTCGCTCGCTACGCCAGTGCCGCGGCCGCGACCCCCGCCGCCTGCACCACCATCCTGGCGCTGAGCCGCTTCGTGCCGGAGAAGAACCTCGCTCTCGCCATCGATGCCTTCGCCGAGCTGCGCGCACGCCTCCCGGCGGCGACGTTCCAGGCGACGCGGCTGGTCATCGCCGGCGGGTACGACGCCCGGCTGACCGAGAGCCGGGCCACGGCGGCCGCCCTCGAACACCGCGCCGAGGCCCTCGGGCTGCGCGCGCAGGTTGCGTTCCGGTATTCACCCACCGACCGCGAGCGACTCGACCTCTTCGCTCACGCCCGCTGCGTCGTCTACACGCCGTCCCGAGAGCATTTCGGCTACGTGCCGATCGAGGCGATGGCCAGCGCTCGCCCGGTCATCGCCGTGGCCGACGGAGGGCCTACCGAAACGATCGAGCACGAGGTCAGCGGTTTCTTGCGCCCGAGCACGCCGCTGGCGTTCGGGCAGGCGCTGCACCGACTCTGGCTCGACCCGGCCGCAGCCGAACGAATGGGCCGCGCCGGCCACGCCCGGGTAACCCGCGACTTCAGCCTGGCCAAGTTCGGCGCTCGCCTGGAAGCGATTCTCGCCGCACTCGCCGACCGCCATGCCTCGACAGGCCGGCCGTCGACCGGCTAGCGAGACCGCGATGCTCACGACCCTGCGGCAGTGCGTGGCTATGCTGCCACCCGATCGGCGCCGTTGGTGGCTCGTGGTGCCGCTGCTCGCCGTGGTCAACGCGGCGGCAGAGGCGGGCGCGGCGGTGGCCGTGTTCGGCCTCATCAAGGTGATCAGCGACCCGATGGCGGTCGACCAGATCCCGGTGGCGGCGTGGATCGCAGGGTGGCTGCCGCGCCGCGATCCGAGCGGCGTGATCCTGCAGTTCACCGTGCTCGTCGCCGTCTACCACGCCGGCAAGAACCTGCTCGTCATGGGCAGCCAGTTCGTGCGCCACAAGATCGTCGGTGAGTCGAGTGCCGGTTTGGCGGCGACCATGTTGCAGGGCTATCTGCTGGCGCCGTATCCTTTCCATTTCCGCCGCCACTCGGCGGAGCTGATCCGCAACACGACGTTCGCCGTCACCTCCGTGTTCACGGCCCTGGGCGCGGCCGTGACGATTCTCTCCGAGTGCCTGATCGGCGCCGGCATCATCATCGTGCTCATGCTCACCGCCCCCGGGGTGGCGCTGATCACCGGCGGCGTCCTGGCCGTGCTCATCGTCTTGTTGTTGCGCTGGACGAAGGGCCTCGCCGAGCGGGCGGGGCGCGGCGAGCACGAGCTGCATCGCGGCTTGCTGCAGACGGTGCAGAACGCGCTCGGCGCCATCAAGGAAATCAAGGTGCTCGGGCGCGAGAGTTTCTTCTACGAGACCTATGCCGATCAACAGCGCGCCCTGCTCTCGCTGGGCTACCTCAACGTCACCCTGGAGACGCTCCCGCCGCTGGTCATCGAGACCGTCTTCGTCTGCGGTGCCTTGCTGGTCATCGCCTTGCTGACCGCGACCGGCCAGGTCCATGTCAACGGACTCCCGCTGCTCGGCCTGTTCGCCTACGCGGGATTCCGTATCATCCCCCTCGTCAACCGGGTCACCTGGCGCCTGGCGCAGTTGCGCAGCACGGCGGCGGCCGTCGCCGATCTGTACGACGACTACCTGCTGGTCACCCACCGCCACTGGTCCGGTCTGGAGAACGACGCTCCACTCGAGTTTCACCGCGCCGTTTCGCTCGACCGCGTGGCGTATACGTATCCCGGACAGGAGGTGCCGTCCTTGAGCGATGTGTCGCTGACCATCCGGCGCGGCGAATCGGTCGGCTTCGTCGGCGCCAGCGGCGCCGGCAAGAGTACGCTGGTCGACGTCATCGTCGGCCTGCTCCCGCCGACGGCCGGTCGGGTCGCCGTCGACGACGTCGAGTTGACGCACGGGCGCGACCGCACCTGGCGTCGCCGCATCGGCTACGTGCCGCAGTCCATCGTCCTGCTCGACGACAGCCTGCGCCACAACATCGCCCTCGGCGTCGCGGATCGCGACATCGACGACCATCGTCTCCGGGAAGCCATCCGGATCAGTCAGCTCGAAGCGCTCCTCTCGACCCTGCCGGACGGCGTCGACACGGCGGTAGGGGAGCGCGGTGTGCGGCTGTCCGGCGGAGAACGCCAGCGCGTCGGCATCGCCCGGGCGCTCTATCACGCCCCCGACGTGCTTGTCCTCGATGAGGCGACCTCGGCGCTCGACTCCGCCACCGAGACGGCCATCAGCGACGCGATCCGCGCCCTGCACGGCGACAAGACCGTCTTGATCATCGCCCACCGGCTCAGCACGGTGCGCCACTGCGACCGCATTGCGCTAGTCGCAGCCGGACGCGTGCTCGACTGTGGTCGCTTCGACGAACTGTGGACGCGCAGCGAGGAGTTTCGCCGCCTCGCCGGCGCGGACCTGGCCAGGGCCGCCCATGCGGCGCCGAGATAGGTAGCGAATTTCGCCGACAGGACACTAGTGTCCTGAGTCCGAAATTCGCTGCATATCTCGGCGAGGCATCGGCGGCCCT
>CAYYWP010000213.1:0-8224 GCA_964475125.1 uncultured Binatia bacterium (SeqCode)
TCCGCTCATCCTTCGACGGGCTCAGGACATGCCCTGAGCCCGTCGAAGGGTGGGCGGAACACGTCTTTCAACGGGCTGCTAATCTCACCGCCTGCTGCCGTGCCGAGGACGGTGACATTAGCCGGCCGTGCCGAAACCGTTGCACGCTCGACCGGCTGACGCCGGATACGCGAGACAAATCCCGGTGCACGACACTGGCGTGAGCGGTCCGGGTGATCGCTGCGCTCAGCCGGCGCTGGCGCTGCGGGTCGCGGCAGCAGCTGGCTGCTGGACGTCGCGCAGGACCGCCTGGATTTCTTGCACCAGGCCGTCCCAGTCGGTTTGCTGCGGGGTGAAGCTGAGCTGGAAATCGGCCGACAGGCGAAATCGGCCCTTGCTGCGCTCGACCAGGGCGACCAGTTGATCCACTTCGACCGGCGCGTCGTGATGGAAGGTGAGGACGACCATGCCCTGACGGAGCACGGCGCGGACGATCAGGCAGACCTTCAGGACCCGGCGCAGGTCCATGATGCGCAGGAAGCTGTCGACCAGCGGCGGGATCGGCCCGTAGCGCTCGCGCAGCTCGGCGGCGATGTCCTCGAGTTCGGCCGAGCCGTCCACGCTCGCCAGGCGGCGGTAAAAGACCAGGCGCTGGTGCTCGTCGGCGATATAGGTGTCGGGGATGTAGGCGGGAAAGCCGAGCTGGATTTCCGGCTCGACTTCGGTGCGCCGGCGCTGGCCGCGCAGCTCCTGGACGGCCTCCTCCATCATCTGCGTGTAGAGCTCGAAGCCGACGGCGGCGATGTGGCCCGACTGCTGCTTACCGAGCAGGTTGCCGGCGCCGCGGATCTCCAAGTCGTGGGTGGCGAGGCGAAAACCGCCGCCGAGGTCGTCGAGCTCCTGCAGCACGCGCAGCCGCTTCTGCGCGTCCTTGGTGATCAAGTGCTCGCCGGGAATCATCAGGTACGCATAGGCGCGCTCATGTGAGCGCCCGACGCGTCCGCGCAACTGATAGAGCTGCGCCAGACCGAAATGGTCGGCGCGGTTGACCAGCAGGGTGTTGGCGTTGGGGATGTCGAGTCCCGATTCGATGATCGTCGAGCACACCAGCACGTTGACCTCGCGGCGGATGAAGCGCAGCATCACCTGCTCGAGCGCGCGCTCGGGCATCTGTCCGTGCGCCACCGCCATGGTCGCCTGCGGAACCAGGGTGTGGAGATGGCGTGCCATCAAGTCGATATTCTCGACTTGATTGTGGACGAAGAACACCTGACCGTCGCGGGCGAGCTCGCGGCTGATGGCATCGCGCACCAGGTCGTCGTCGTAGCGCGTCACGTAGGTGCGCACCGCCAGGCGGTCGACCGGCGGCGTCTCGATGACGCTCAGGTCGCGAATGCCGGTGAGCGACATCTGCAGCGTGCGTGGAATGGGCGTGGCGGTCAGCGCCATGGCGTCCACGAGTTGGCGCATCTCTTTGATGCGTTCCTTGTGTTTGACGCCGAAGCGGTGCTCTTCGTCGATGATCAGGAGCCCGAGGTTCTTGAACTCGACGTCGCGCTGCAGCAGGCGATGGGTGCCGATGACGATGTCGACCTGGCCGGCGGCGAGCGCGCGTACGACGGCGCGCTGTTGCGCCGGGAGTTGAAAACGCGACAGCGCCTCGACGCGCAGCGGGTACCCCTCGCAGCGCTGGCGAAAGGTGACGAGGTGCTGCTGTGCGAGCACCGTCGTCGGCACCAGCACCGCCACCTGGCGGCCATCCATGGCGGCGAGGAAGGCCGCGCGCAGCGCCACCTCGGTCTTGCCGTAGCCGACGTCGCCGCAGATCAAGCGGTCCATGGGTTTGTCGCGCTGTAGGTCGGCTAAGACGTCGTCGATCGCCTGTTTCTGATCGGGCGTTTCTTCGAACGGGAAGGCGGCCTCGAACTCGCGGAAGTAACTATCCGGCTGCGCGTACGGTGGGCGCTCGTCGATCTCCCGCGCCGCATAGACGGCGAGCAGCTCCTTGGCCATGGCGAGGATCGACTCTCGCGTCTTGGCCTTCAGGCGTTCCCACCCGCCGCTGCCGAGCTTGTCGAGGACCGGCTGGTCGCCGTCGGCGCCGACGTACTTCTGCACCAGGCTGATCCGGTCGACGGGCAAATAGAGGCGGTCGCCGCCCGCGTACTCGAGGTGCAGGTAGTCCCCCTCGGTGCCGGCGACGTGCAAGTGGCGCAGTCCGCGGTAAAGGCCGACGCCGTGGTCGAGGTGGACGACGTAGTCTTCGGGCTTGATCTCGCTCAGGCTCTGCAGCAGCTGCGACACCGACACCCGGCGCGCCGCGCGCCGGCGCGCCTCGCCGAACACGTCTACTTCGGTGACCACCGCCAGTTGCTCGTCGGGCAGCCGAAAGCCCTCGCTCAGGTGTCCGAGCACAATCTCCACCGGCGCGGCCGCGCCTGGGCCGGCCGCGACGGCCGCGGTGAACCCGGCGGTCGCAACTCGGGCGGTGATCGCGTTGGCTTCGAGCAGGCGAGCGAGGCGCTGCGCCTGCGGATCGGTGCCGGCGACGAACAGCACCCGGCAGCCCGCCTCACGCCAGGTACGCACGTGCTCCGCGACCGGCGCGAAACTGACCTCGTGCCGCTGGTGCACCCGCGCCGCGCGCAGATCCGCAGTGGAGAGCGAGGTGACCGAAACGCGGCGCTCGCTCGCTGCCGCGGCGAGCAGGTCGAGCGATTCGATCTCCAGAGTCGGATGGTTGGTCAGCGCCGCACGCCACTCACGCACGGGCAGGTACAGCGCCTCGGGCGGTGGAAAGAAACGCCGCTCGGCGCTGCGCTCTGCCGCCCGTCGGTCGACGAGGGCGGCGCCGCGTTCGAGCGCCGCGTCCACCTCGCCCGCCTGGTCGAGGATGACCAGGGTGTGGCGGGGGAAGTACTCCCACAGCGGCTCGAGGTGCGGGTGAAAATAGGGGAGGCAGAACTCGACGCCCGGGAACAGCAGCCCGCTGGCCAGTCCATCGAGCATCAGCGCGCGCTCGTCGCGGCCGATATCGAGGTCGCGCCCGCGCATCTCGATGGCGCGCGCGGTCTCTGACCGCCGCCCGCTGGCCGGGTCGAACTCGCGCATCGGCAGCAGCAGGAGCTCCGCTTGGCGGGCGGTCAGGCGCTGACTCACGGCGTCGAACTCGTGCAGCGCCTCGATGTCGTCGCCCAGCAGCTGCAGGCGCAGGGGGCGCGCATGGGCCGGGGGGAAGACGTCGATGATGCCCCCGCGCAGGCTGAAATCGCCGCGGTCCTCGACCAGAGCGACATGCCGATACCCCCAGGACATGAGCTGGGCGCCGATCAGATCGCGGTCCACGGCGTCGCCCTCGACCAGGTAGAGATAGCGGGCGGCCATGCTGTCGCGCGGCGGAACGCGCTGGGAGAGCGCTTCGGCGGTGGTGACGATGATGGCGCGCGGGGTCTGGCGCAGGTGATAGAGGCCCTCGATGCGTGCCGCAATGACATCGGCGGTCGGTGAGAGATCCTCGAACGGCGTGACCTCCCACCCGGGCAGGGAGTGGATGCGGCGGGCGAACGGCCCTGCGTCGTCGGCCTCGCCGAGAAAAAAGCGCAAGTCGGACGTGAGGTGTTCGGCCTCTTTGGCGCTGCCGCTGACTACCACCGCCGGGCGCCCGACGGTGTGCAGGAGGCGGCACAGGAAGTAGGCGCGCGCCCCCCCTTTCAGGCCCTGCACGCGCCAGGTGCCGGCCGCGTCGGGTCGACCGAGGGCCGTGCTCAACCCGGTGAGGGCCACGCTCCACCTCTGGGCGGTTGGCGATGTCATGACCGGACGGCGATCTCTAACCCGGATCACACCGCAGTGCTACGTCGCGGCGCGCCGGGCACGATGGCTAGTCGTTCGATTGCCGGTTGGCGGTGCGGAAGGCCTTGTAGACCTCGACCACGGTCTCGCGCTGATGCTCGGTGAGGTGCGGGTCGCGGCGCAGCTCGCGCACCGCATCCGATTCTTCGACGTCGCGCGGGTCGAGCACTCCCGCCTGCAGGTAGAGCGTTTCAGCCGACAGCCGCAGGGCCCCGGCCAGGTTTTGCAGCAGCGATTGCCCGGGGTTCTTCAACCCGGTCTCGATTTCGCGCAGTACCGCCCCGGGGATTCCGCTGGTCTCGATCAGCTTGCGCAGTGAGATGTCGGCCAAGCTGCGCTGTCGGCCGAGGAACTCACTCAGGGACACGGGCATGTCGGCCTGCGGTCCCGCCGTGGCGGGGGCTCGACGGGGCGGCGAGTTCTGCCGACGACGGGCCATGCCAGACGCTAGTTTGCACGCATGCTGAGGCCGGGCAATAGGCCGACGATGGCGCGTGGCATCCGTCAGCTCGTGCCGCTCGGGGCCGATGCGCCGGCTGGCTCGGCAGCAGGCCCCGGGGTGACCAAGACGGACAGGATGCGGCGACCCTGCACGCGCTCGATCGCGAAGGTGTAACCGTTGATGCGCACCGACTCGCCCTCTGACGGGATGCGACCCGCCAGGCCGAAGACCAACCCGCCGACGGTGTTCCACTGATCGCGCGGCAGGTCCGCCTCGAGGAGGTCGTTCAACTCGACGACGCTGAGCGCGGCGTTGACTCGGTAGCGGCCGTCGCCGAGCGGCACGACTTCGGGTGTCTCGCGGTCGTATTCGTCGGTGATCTGCCCCACCAGTTCCTCGAGGAGATCCTCCAGGGTCACCAACCCCGCCACGGAGCCGTACTCGTCACTGACCAGGGCGAGATGGAAGCGCTCGGCCTGCATCTCGCGCAGCAGATCGATCAGCCGCTTCGATTCGGGGATGAAATGCGCCGGCCTGATCAGCTCGGCCAGGCCGGACTGTCCGACGCCCTCGTGCAGGGCGCGCAGGATGTCCTTGGCGTGGACCACGCCTTCGATGCGGTCCAACTCGCCCCGGTACACTGGCAAGCGCGTAAAGCCGCGCTCCACCACCAAGGCCGCCGCGGTCGACAGCGAACTGGCGACGTCCATGGCGACGATATCCGGCCGCGGCACCATGATGTCGCGCACGACCCGATCGCCGAACTGGAACACCGAGTGAATGATGTCCTTTTCGTGCTCCTCGATCACGCCTTCCTGATGGCCGACCTCGGCGAGCGAGCGGATGTCGTGCTCGGTGACGAACGGTCCGCTCTTGAGACCCTTACCCGGCAACAACACATTGGCCAGGCCGATCAAGCCCCGCGTCGGCAGCCACAACAGCCAGCCCAGCAGCCAGACGAATGGGGCGAGAAACAGCGCCACGCGGTCGGTGTGCAGGATGGCGAACGTCTTCGACATGGCTTCGACGACGACGAAATAGGCCAAGGTGAAGACGATCGAGGCGATGGTGATGCCGAGATCGCCGAAGTTGCGCTCGGCCATGATCGCCACCAGGATGGCCGAGCCGTTCTGGGCGAACATCACGCTCAGGTAGATGGCGTTCAGGTAGCGCGCCGGCTCGTCCTGGATCTGCGCCAGGAGGCGCGCGTTTCGGTGGCCCTGCTCGCGCAGCGCCATGGCGCGAATCGCGGTCATCCGGCTCATGGCGGCCTCGGCGAGCGCCAGGGTCGAGCCCCAGGCGACGAGCACGGCGATGGCGAGCAGCAGGGGACTGAAACCCACAGCCATGGTCAGGCGCGCACGCGCGATTGCCGCGGCCGCACGTGGTGCAGTCGACTGGGCACGACCATGATGAGCGAGGTGACCGTACCACGACTGCCGTTGGTGGGGAATCGCCTGGCTCCGCACCGCCGGGCTTGACGGTGGCGGGGCCTGGCGTCATCGTGGGCGCGCAGGAGGGGGCGGTGATGGAGTCGGGTGGGGAACGCCAGCGGCCACGCCAGGAACCGGACGTGGCGGCATTCTGCTACAACTGCGGGACCCTGGGCGAGTGGCAGCATTGCAAGCTCATCTGTCGCAACGCCAAGTGTTCCGTGCACATCATTCTCGCCTGCGTCGACTGACGTCGACTGCCCGTCGCAGCCGCAACTCCCGCGGCGAGCTGACCGTGGCCGGCTCAGGCAGGGACGAACTTCGGCAGCTTCACCTCGGGCGTGAGGTCGTCGAACACGACGCGCACCGGCATACCGATGCGGATCGCGCCAGGCTCGACGCCGACCAGGCGGGAGGTCAGCAGGGGCCCCTCCTCGAGCCGCACGATGACCACCGCGTACGGCACCTCGCTGGCGAAACCCGGATGATACACCTGGTGCATGACGGTGAAGCTGAACACTTCACCTCGTCCCGACGCCGGCACCCAATCGGACGCTTCCGACAGGCACGTCGCGCACACCGCACGGGCCGGAAAGCGATGTGTCCCGCAGCGCAGACAACGCTGAATGCACAGCTGCCCCTGTTTGGCGCCGTCGTAGAACGGGCGCATGTTGGCGGTGATGCGGGGGACGGGCTTGTCGGAGGACATCGCCGGTGTTCTACAAGCGGTTTGCCAGGAGCAGCGCGGTGTGCGTCGACAGGATTCCGCCGTTGCCACTGGCCAACGCCACACTGGCATTCGCGATCTGGCGCGCCGCCCCGTCGCCGCGCAGCTGGATGACCGCCTCCGAGATCGGCGTCATGCCCCACATGTAGAAGGCCGAGAGCTGACCGCCGCCCGTGTTCACGGGCAGGGTGCCACCGGGGCCGATCCGGCCGTCGGCGACGAACGGGCCACCCTCACCCTTGCGACAAAAGCCGTAATCCTCCAGGGTGACCAGCACCGTGAAGGTGTAACAGTCGTACAGCTCGACGACGTCGATGTCGCTCGTCGTCACGCCCGCCATGGCGAAGGCAGTCTGCCCGGCGAGTGCGGCGCCCGACGTCAACGTCTCCAACGGGTCGCCGCCCGGATGTCCCTGGCCCATGCCGAGGAGGAAGACGGGCGGCCGAGCGAGATCGCGAGCGCGTTCGGCGCTGGTCACGATCACGGCGATGCCGCCGTTGGAAACCAAACAACAGTCGAAGAGGTGAAAGGGCTCGGCGATCCAGCGCGAGCGATGGTAGTCGGCGAGGGTCATCGGCGTGTCATGGAACTGCGCCGCCGGATTGCGATTGGCCCAGGCGCGCTCGGCCACCGCGACGGCGCCGAGGTGATCGTGACTGGTGCCGTAGAGGTGCATGTGGCGACGCGCCACCATGGCGTAGAGGGCGGTGATCCCGAACAGCCCATAGGCGGCGTCGAGTCCGCGCGCGAAGGCATACGCCGCGGCGGCGCCGCCGCCGCGCGGCTCGTCCGCGCGCGCCGGTGCAAGCGGGGCGTCGGAGAAGACACAGGCGACGGTGTGGCACAGGCCGCTGGCGATGGCGTGCGCGGCGAACTGCACCATCGATGCAGCGCCCGCACCGCCGGCGCTGAGGCTCGACGACAAGCGCAGCTCGCGCAGACCCATCGCCTGCTGGAGCTGGAACGAGGCCATGTGCGGCTCGCGCCACGACAGGCCGGGGTTGATCAAGAGGCCGTCGAGGTCGGTCCGCTGCAGGCCGGCGTCATCGAGCGCTCGCTTCACCGCTTCGACGGCGAAGCCGATGTGGTCGCAGTCGTAGACCTTGCCTTGTCGGGTGATGCCGAGACCGGCGATCGCTGTTCGGCCGCGCAGGGACACGCGTCCCGCCTCGCGTGCTAGCGCCTGCAGATGCGCAGACTGCGGCGCAGGCGCGCTGCCTGCTCCTGCACCGATGGCGAGCGGTGCGCCTCGACGAGGGCGTGGAACAGCTCCGCGTCGCTGACCTCGGCTTCCGGCTCGCTGGTGTGTGCCACCGCGCTCAGCAGATCGCTGATCAAGCGCGGGATCTCACGTTGCGGGACGACCAGGTCTCCGCGGCCCAGACTGCCGCTCCAGTTGGCGGCGTACGGGCGCAAGACAGCGAGAATCTTCTCCGTCGGTGGGCGATCGCGCATGCGCTGCCAAGACGGTATCATAGCTTGCGCTGGGCAGGAAATGGCGTGCTGACGCGGCGAGCGTCAGAAGACGTCGCGCAGCGGACGGATTCGCGGCGCTCGATCCGCCGCGAACCAGCGCGCGTTGCCTGCCTCGACCGAGGTTGCTACTGCGGTGCCGATGGTGGGAGCTTTACTCGTCCTGTTGCCTCGTCCCGGCGATATGACCGGCTGGGATCAGCGCTTCATCGATCCGCTGTTCGAGGTCCCTCCGATCGGCGCCGCTCCGGCCGCGCCGATCGGCGCCGGTCCGGCCGCACCGTGCGGCGCTGGGCCGGCCGCGCCGTGCGGCGGCGG
>CAYYWP010000214.1:0-8202 GCA_964475125.1 uncultured Binatia bacterium (SeqCode)
GATCGAGAATGCCTCGGTGGTGGTGATCAGCTTGACGCTGCAGTTCGTGCGCCCGATCCACCGCGAGCGCCTCCTGCGCGAGATCTGCGAGGGCATCAATCGCGATGGCTGCCTGCTGCTGATCGAGAAGGTGGTGACGCAGGAATCGCTGCTCAATCGCCTCTACATCCAGCACTATCACGAGTTCAAACAGCGCAACGGCTACAGCGCCCTGGAGATCAGTCGCAAGCGCGAGGCACTCGAGAACGTCCTGGTGCCCTACCGGTTGGAAGAAAACCAGGAGATGTTGCGGCGCGCCGGGTTTCGCAGCGTCGACCCCTTCTTCAAGTGGTACAACTTCTGTGGCCTCGTCGCCGTCAAGTGAGCAGGCGTCCTCCGGATCGCCGCCCGACGCCGCCATCGTGCGACTCGGGCAATTCGTCTTTCGCTACCGCGACTACCTGGCGCCCGTCGGCGTGGCGCTGGTGGTGCTGCTGAGCGCGCCGCATCACCTGGGTCCGCCGGGCGCGTGGTGGAACGCGGCCGGCGTGCTCGTGGCGCTCGCTGGTCAGACCCTGCGCGTCCTCGTCATCGGCCTCGCCTACATTCAGCGCGGCGGGGTGAACAAGACCATCGCCGCCCACCACCTGGTGGTCGATGGGATCTTCGCCCACAGCCGCAATCCGCTCTATGTCGGTAACTTCCTCCTCCTACTCGGCCTCATGCTGATCTGGAACTCGCCGGCCGGCTACGCCCTGGTCGCGGTTGCCGCCGTGGCCCTGTTCGCCATGGTGCGGGCCGAGGAGCGGTTCCTGCACGCCAAGTTCGGCGCCGAGTTCGAGGCCTACTGCGCGCGCGTGCCGCGCTTCCTGCCCGACCCGCGCGGATTGCGGGCCACGATGGCGCGCTTCACCTTCGACTGGAAGCGCGTGTTGCGCAAGGAATACGGGACGACGTTCAGCTGGACGACCACGGCCCTGCTGCTGCTCGCCCTCGAGCGGATCGAATGGCAGGGCTTCGCCGTCGCCCGCCCGGCGCTGCGCGGCTTGGTGGTGGTATGGGTGGGGTTGGCGCTGCTCTGGGCGACGGTCCGCTGGATGAAGAAGCACCGCCGCCTGGCGTCGCCATCGTGAGCCGCGGCGCGGCGGCCGCGCTGCCTTGACCCTGATCGGCGGGCTCGCGTATTCCACCGCCATGTCGGCTGGCCGCGCGCGCGTCGTCATCACCGGCCTCGGGGTGGTGAGTCCGCTCGGCATCGGCGCCGCGGCCAATTGGGCGGCGCTGCTGGCCGGGCGCTCGGGCATCGGGCCATTGACGGCGTTCGACGCCAGCGCCTTGCCGGTGCGCATCGCCGGTGAGGTGCGCGACTTCGACCCGGCGGCCTTCATCGAGCGCAAGGAGATCAAGAGGATCGACCGCTTCGCGCAGTTCGCCATCGCGGCGGCGCAGCTGGCGGTCGATGACGCCGGCCTGCGCGTCGACGCCGACGCCGCGCCGCGCGTCGGCGTCATCATCGGCGTCGGCATGGGCGGGCTGGCCAGCATCGAGGAGGCGGTGAGCAGTTATCTGGAGAGCGGCATGAAGCGGCTGTCGCCGTTCACCATCCCGCGGGTCATCGCCAACATGGCGCCGGGGTTGATCGCGATTCGCTTCGGCTGTGAGGGCGTCAACTACACGCCCACCAGTGCCTGTGCCTCCGGCGGGCACGCCATCGGCGAGGCCTACCAACTGGTGCGGGCCGGCATGCAGGACGCGGTCATCACGGGGGGGGCGGAGGCGGCCATCACACCGCTCGGCGTCAGCGGCTTCGCCGTCATGCGCGCCATGTCGACGCGCAACCACGAGCCGACGCGGGCCAGTCGGCCGTTCGACCGCGAGCGCGATGGATTGGTCATCGGCGAGGGCGCCGGCGTGCTGATCCTGGAATCGCTGGCGCATGCCCAGGCGCGCGGCGCCCGCATCTATGCCGAGGTCTGCGGCTACGGAGCGAACTGCGACGCCCACCACATCACGGCGCCGGCGCCCGAGGGGCGCGGGGCGGCGGCGTGCATGCGGCTGGCGCTCGCCAGCGGCGGCCTGGCGCCGGAGGAGATCGACTACATCAACGCCCACGGCACCTCGACGCCGTACAACGACGCCAACGAGACGCAGGCGATCCGCGCCGTGTTCGGCGCCCACGCCGAGCGCTTGGCGGTGAGCTCGACGAAGTCGATGACCGGTCACCTCTTCGGCGGCGCCGGCGGCGTCGAGGCGGTCTATACGGCGCTGGCGCTGCACCACGGCTGGCTGCCGCCGACGATCAACTACGAGCACCCCGATCCGGCCTGCGATCTCGATTACGTTCCCAACCGCGCCCGCCAGGCACCGCTGCGCACGGCGCTCTCCAACTCCTTTGGTTTCGGCGGCGCCAACGCCTGCGTCGCCTTTCGGCGCTGGGGGTGAGGCGCGCTGTGGCGCGCCCGCCTACGGCCTAATGGCGCCCGTCGTTGCGGAGCGGTTGAGAGACGAGAGGCGTGACCAGTGACCGGTCACCGGTCACTGGTAACTGGTCACCGGTCACGCATCCGTGTCGCCATGCATCTCGATGATCTCTTCCGCCGCCGCTTGCTGATCGTCGTCGGTAAAGGCGGGGTGGGCAAGACCACGGTGGCGTGCGCGCTCGCCGTCGCAGGGGTGCGGCGGGGCCGGCGCGTGCTGCTCTGCGAGGTGGATGGCGCGGCGCGCGCGGCCGCGCTCCTGGGTGCCGAGGCGGCGCCGCTCGGCACCGCCGTGGCCACGCCGGCCGGGCCGTCGCTGATGGCGATCGAGGGCTCGGCCGCGCTGGCCGAGTATCTGGGGATGATCATTCCCGTGAAACGGGTGCTGCAGGCGTTGCTCGGCAGCCTCGTCTACCAGTACTTCGTCGCCGCGGCGCCGGGTCTCAAGGAGCTGATGACCATCGGCAAGATCTGGTACGAGGCCGAACGCCGCCCCGGCCGCGGGGCGCGCGCCTGGGACTGCGTGGTGGTCGACGCGCCCGCCACCGGCCACGGCCTGCAGTACTTGCGCATGCCAGCGGCGGCGCGCGACGCGTTTCAGATGGGGCTGGTCCACCGCGAGGCGCAGCGCTTGCTCGATCTGCTCACCGACCCGGCGCGCACCGCCATCAACCTCGTCACCACCGCCGAGGAGATGCCGGTCAACGAGACGGTCGACATGTATCGCGCCCTGCGCGAGGAGCTGGCGATGCCGACCGGGATGTTGTTCGTCAATCGGCTGCACCCCGGCGGCCTGGGCGCGGCGGACGCGGAGCGCCTGGTTCGCGCCGCCGCCGAGGGCGCGCGCTCCTGGGCGCCACTGCTCGCCGCCGTCGCTGCCCGCGCCCGCGAGGAGATCGGCTGGGCAGCCCTCAACCGTCGCTATCGCGCCCGCCTGGCGGCCGAAGTCGATCTGCCGGTCGTCGAGCTGCCGTTCCTCTTCAGTCCGGCGTTCGGCGCCGCCGAGCTGCAGACCCTCGCCGATTGCCTGGCCGAGGCCACTCCCGCGGGGCCGAGGCCGGCGTGAAGAGCATCGCCGCGCTGGTCGCGCGCCACCGGGTGATCATCTGTGCCGGCAGTGGCGGCGTCGGCAAGACCACCACGGCAGCCGCCCTGGCGGTGCACGGCGCGGCGCAAGGCCGGCGCACCATGGTGATGACCATCGACCCCGCCCGCCGGCTGGCCGATGCGCTCGGGCTGCCGATGGTCGGCAACGTCGCGCATCCGGTCGATGTCGGGTCCGGCGTCCTCGAGGCCATGCTGCTCGATCAGAAGGGCGCCTGGGATGCGCTGGTCGAGCACTACGCGCCGTCGGCCGAGGTGCGCCAGCGCATTCTCGACAACCGCTTCTACCAACACCTGTCGCAGAGCTTCGCCGGCTCTTCCGAGTACATGGCGATCGAGCAGCTGGCGCAGCTCGACGCCAATGGTCGCTACGACCTGATCGTCGTCGACACGCCGCCGGCCCGCCATGCGCTCGACTTCCTCGACGCGCCGCGGCGCATCGCCGCCTTCCTCGATCGCCAGGTGATTCGCTGGTTCGTCAAACCCTACCTGTCCGCCGGCTGGTCGACCTTGCGCGCCGTCAACCGCGTCGCCGGCACGCTGCTGCGCCGCTTGGAAGACGCCGTCGGCATCACCGCCTTGGTCGAGATCACCGACTTCTTCAACGCCATGAGCGGCCTCTTCGAGGGGCTCGAGGCGCGCATCGCCAGCGTCGAGGCGCTGCTGCATGCGCCGCGCACGGCCTTCATCGTCATCGCCACGCCCGAGGAGCCGGTGTTGGCGGATGCCGAGGAGTTCTGTCGCCAACTGGCGACGCGGCACATCCGGCTCGGCGCCGTGCTCCTCAACCGCGTCGCACCGGCGCCGGTCGCTGCGCCGTTCGACGCGCCCGCGCTGCGCGCTCAGGTGGCGGCCGCGATCGGCGCCCGCGCCGAGCGCCTGGTCGACAACTTCCTGCGCTACGAAGCGCAGGCGCGCGGCGAGCACCAACGCCTGGTGGCCTTTCGCCGTCAGCTCCCGGCCGGTACGGCGCTGGGGACCGTGCCGAACTTCGACGGCGACGTGCACGATCTCGCCGGCCTGCGGCGCATCGTGCCGTTCTTCGAAAAGACCGTGACCAGTGACCGGTGACCGGTAACCAGTGCAGGTTGTGAGTTGTTAGGTTGTTAGTTGTTAGGTCAGAAGAGTCTCCTCATCATCCCTAACAACTAACAACCTAACAACTCACAACCTCGCATCGAACCGCCACCGGTGACCGGTAACTGGTGACCGGTCACCGGTGACGCTTTTCTTTCCTCTGTCCAAACAACCTAACAACCTCGCATCGAACCGGTCACCGGTCACTGGTCACGGTCTTTTCCTCCAGTCCGGCCCGATACGTGTCCCAGCCGCCGCAGGCGGGGCAGTAGCCGACCCAGGCTTCGCTGGCTCGGCCGCAGGCGGTGCAGCGATGGTCGGCGGCGGCGGCGCCGAGCTGATCGGCGGCGCGCGCCAGCGCCGTCCAGGCGGCCTCCTGATCGCCGCGCCGGCGGTGCAGCTCGGCCCAGGCGCGCAGCACGGTCGGCGCCTCCTGGTTGGAAAGCACGCGCAGCTCGCGCTCGGCGGCCTCGAGGGCGCCGCGGGCGAGCGCGTCGCGCGCCAGCAGCAGGTGCGCGCCATCGCCGTGCAGGTCGGCGTGTTTGCCGATCAAGGCCACGGCGCGCTCGTGCGCGCGCCCGGCCGGCTCGAGGGCGAGCAGGCGTTCGAGCAACGCCAGGCGCGGCTGCCCGCGCAGCGCGTGCTCCCAGGTCTTGCGCGCCTCGTCGGCGCGCCCGGCGGCGACCAGCGCATCGCCCAGGCTGATCGCCGCGGGGACGAACTCCGGCGCCTCGCGCACTAGGGCCTCGAGGGCGGCGACGCGCTCGGCCGGCGCGGCGTGCTCGAGCGCCGCCAAGTAGCGAAAGGCGAGCCCGCGCTGTCGTTCCTCTTCCCGCCCCGCCGGGGCGAGCCCTTCCAGGTAGGCGGCCTGCACCTCGGCCGCCTCGTGCCAGCGGGCGCTGTCGCGATAGAGCTCGCGCAAGCTGATCAAGACGCGCGGCGCACCGGGGAAGCGCACGCGCACGCTCTCCAGGGTGCGGATCGCCTCGCCGATCGCGCCGCGCCGGCGCTGGGCCTCGCCGAGCGCGTAGCGCAGGTCGACGTCGTCCGGGTCGTCTTCGAGTGCCGCCTGCAGGACGTCCTGTGCGGCGGGGTATTCGCCCGTGTCGATGTACGACGAGGCGAGGGCGAGGGCCGCGGCGCTGTTGCCGGCCTGGCGCCGCCAGGCCTTGCGCAACAGGGTGCGGCTGCGCTCCAGCTCGCCGCGCCACGCCGCCGCCTCGACGACCTGGTGCCCGGCGGCCGCCTGCGCGGCGCTGCGCGCCGCGCGCCGCGTGGCACGCGTGCGCAGCCCGATCGCCATCTGGCGCAGCGCGCCGCTCAGCAGCACCACCGCGCCGCCGGCGCAGAAGGTGAGGATGAGCAGCACCCCGAGCATCGGCCGCAGGCTGTAGAGCGGGGTGGCGCGGAACTCGACCGCCTCCGGGTTGAGCGCCACCACGGCGGCGAAGACGGCGACCAGCGCCATGCCGCCGAGGGCGAGCAGCACGCGCCTCATGGCTCCTCCGCGCTCAGCGCGCGTTGCTGGCCAGCCGCAGATCGCGCGCTTGGCTGCGATACGGCTCGGGCAGGGTGACGGTGCTGGCGCGCGCCCACAGCCGCTCGAGATCGTAGAAGGCGCGCACCGACTCGAGAAAGACGTGCACGATGACGTCGCCGAAATCGATCAACACCCAATGGCCGGTGCCCAAGCCTTCCATGGCGCGCGGCCGGCGTCCCAGCTTGCTGAGATGCTCGTCGATGCTCTGGGCGATGGCTTGCACCTGCGTATCGGAGCGCCCGGTGCAGATGAGAAAGTAGTCGGCCAGGGCGGTGTGCTCGCTGACGTCGAGCAACAACAGGTCGTACGCCTTCTTGTCGAGGGCGTAGCGCACGCAGAGCAGCGCCGTCTCGCGGCTGTCGGAGGACGATGTCTTCTTCAAGACGCGGCCCGGCTCTGCCGGTAGAGCCCCTCGCGGGTCAGGTAGCGCTCCACTGATCCCGGCACCAAATACCGAACGGATTGCCCGCGCTGAATGCGCCGGCGGATGGCCGAAGCCGAAATATCGAGCGCTGTGACAGTCAAGAACTGGATCCGAGTCCCCGTCTGATGAACCAATTCGCTGCGGTCCGGACCGTAGCAAAAGTCGCCGCGGGCGGCAACTGGCAAGAGCGCGCGCGGGGCGCGCAGGCGCGCCGGCGGGCGCGTCCACACGGCCACGTCGACGCTCCCCAGCAGGGCGCGGTAGTCCTTCCACGTACCCAGCTCGCAGAACGCATCCAGTCCGATCAAGAGCACCAGGTGGGTCGAGCCCGCCAGGCGCTGGCGCAGGGCGCGCACGGTGTCGATGGTGTAGGAGCGGCCGGCGCGCTCGATCTCCAGCGTGCAGACCCGGAAGGCGCTGTGGCCGGCGGTGGCCAGGCGCACCATGGCGAGGCGGTGCGCCGCCGCGGTGATGGCGCGCCGGCGCTTGTGCGGCGGCACGGCGGCGGGGATGAACCACACCTGGTCGAGGCCGAGGCGCTCGCGCGCCTCCTCGGCGCAGCGCAGATGGGCGAGGTGAATGGGATCGAAGGTGCCGCCGAAGAGGCCGATGCGCCGCGGCACGCGGCGGCCGCGGGCGCTCACGTGCGGATCTGCCCGTGGCCGCGCACGACGTACTTGTAGGTCGTCAGCTCGCGCAGGCCCATCGGGCCGCGCGCGTGCAGGCGGTTGGTCGAGATGCCGACCTCGGCGCCGAAGCCGAACTCGTAGCCGTCGGTGAAGCGGGTCGAGGCATTGACGTACACGGCCGCCGAGTCGACCGCGGCGGTGAAGCGCTCGGCGGCAGAGTAGCTGTCGGTGACGATGGCGTCGGAGTGACCGGTGCCGTAGGTGTTGATGAAATCGATGGCCTCGTCGAGCGAGGCGACGACCTTCACCGAGAGAATCAGATCGAGATACTCCGTGCGCCAGTCGTCTTCACTGGCGGCGGCGATCCCCGGCAGCAGCGCCCGCGTGCGCTCGCAACCGCGCAGCTCGACGCCGGCCGCGCGCAGCGGCGCCGCGACCTGCGGCAGGAAGGTCGCGGCCACCGCCTCGTGGACGAGCAGGGTCTCCATGGCGTTGCACACGCCGGGCCGCTGCACCTTGGCGTTCACCGCGATGCGCTCGGCCATCGACAGGTCGGCGGCGCCATCGACGTAGACGTGGCAGATGCCGGCGTAGTGCTGGATAACGGGAATGCTCGACTGTGCGCTGATCGCCTCGATCAGGCTGGGACCGCCGCGCGGCACGATGACATCCACCCATTGGCGCTGGCGCAGCAGCGCCGTCACGGCGCCGCGGTCGGTGGTGGGGATGAGCTGCACCGCGGCGGCCGGCAGGCCCGCCGCGGCCACGCCGTCGGCGAGGGCGGCGGCGATGGCGCGGTTGGTGGCGAAGGCCTCGGCCCCGCCCTTGAGGATGGTGGCGTTGCCGGACTTCAGGCACAGGCCGGCGGCGTCGGCGGTGACGTTGGGGCGGGACTCGTAGATCACCCCGACGACGCCGAGCGGGATGCGCCGCTGCGCGATCTCGAGGCCGTTCGGGCGCCGCCACTGCGCG
>CAYYWP010000215.1:0-8166 GCA_964475125.1 uncultured Binatia bacterium (SeqCode)
GCACTTGGGGGGGTGGGGGCGTGGACCCAACCGCCAACCCCGCCCCACTCGGCCCAACGTCCCCTCGTTTCAACCGGCTGCTAGACTCCGTGGTGCGGGACACGAGGACGCTGTCCCGCGTGTGCTTGGCAGAGCAGAGGACGAGGGAGCAATCGCCATGCGACGGCTACGGGTCTCGGGGGCTTTCATCTGCGGCCTGGCGGCGGTCACGGTCGCGGCCATACGACCAGCCAGTGGCAAGGCGCAGACGTCCAACCCGCCGCCGGCGGCACCGCCCGCGGCCGCGCCGGCGAGCACGCTGCCGGCGCCGTTCAGTGCCGTGCCCTTGCGCCTGCAGGGGCCGTGGGACTCGACCATCCGCTGGGAAGTGTTCAACCGCATTCGCGGCGAGTTCGTCGACTGGTTCGCGACGCCGGCGAACGGGCCGACGCCGAACTTCCGCTACAACTTCCTCGGCAACAAGTTTCAGCTCGGGGTGCGCATCACGCGCGATCCCTTGGAGCTGTTCTTGCAGTTCCAGGATTCGACCCTCGCCAACGTGCCGGACAACGGCGTCGGCGTCGGCTCGATCTACTACGCCAACACCCGGCGTAGCCTGCAGAACGGCGCCATCCTGCGCAACGGCTGGATCAGCCTGAAGCCGCTGCCGGGCCTCGCCGGGGTGTCGATCAAAGGCGGGCGCATGCTGTACAGCGACGCCCTCGACGTTCCGGCCGTTCACCCGAACCTGAAGTGGGTGCAGCTCAACCGCCTGTCGCAACGCCTGATCGGGCCGTTCGATTACACCCATGTCGGCCGCAGCTTCGACGGCGGTTTCGTCGGCTACGACACGGAGCTGCTCAACCTCACCGGGTTCGGCTTCGTCCCGACGTACGGCGGCTTCGAGGTCGACGCCAACCGCGAGCTCGACATCACTCTCGGCGGTCTGGCTCTCAACCTCAAGGAAGGACCGCTCGTCGGACCGACCATCGGCCGCCTGTTCTGGTACTACTACGGCGACGATCGCGACGTGCTCTTCCTCGACAGCCGGCCGCTGCCGGAGCGTCAGGCCGACCTCGGCAAACCGGCCGACCTCCATACGATCGGCGCGCACCTCGTGCGCCTGCAGGCGCTCGGGCCCGGCACGCTCGACGGCATGGCCTATGGTTTCGGCCAATTCGGCGAGTGGCAGAGTCTGACGCAGCGCGCCTGGGCCTACGGCGTCGAGCTCGGCTACCGCCTCGAGCCCGTCTGGGCCAATCCGTGGATGCGCGCCGGCATTAACAGCGCCTCTGGCGATACCAACCCGAACGATGGCCAGCACGGCACCTTCTTCCAGATGTTGCCGACGGCGTGGCTCTACGCGCAGTTTCCCTTCTACAACATGATGAACAACCAGGACGTCTTCGTGCAGTGGATCGCCGATCCGCATCCGATGGTCAGCCTGCGCCTCGACCTGCACTGGCTGCGCCTCAACAGCGGCCGCGACCTGTCGTATTTCGGCGGCGGCGCCACCAAGAACGACTTCTTCGGCTACGGCGGCATCAACGGCAACGGCCGCCTCGAGCTCGCCTACCTGACCCACCTGATGCTCACCGTCCGCCCCACCCCGTGGCTCACCTTCAACGGCTTCTACGCCCACGCCTGGGGCCAGGGGGTGATCAACCAGGCCTTCGTCGGCCGCGGCGGCAACTACGGCTTTCTCGAGGCGCTGATCGCGTTTTGATCTGACGCGCAGTCTTCAAGGTGACACGCAATATGTTCCGCTCGCTCTGTTCCGCTCACCCTGAGCCCGTCGAAGGGCGAGCGGAACAGAGCCAGCGGAACGCATTGCGGCACGAGCACCTCTCGCTCATCCTGTGTCCGTTGAGGATGAGCGCGGCATTTTTGACGGCCCGAGTCTCCGGCGGCATGCTCATTGGCCGCGCCCGATGCGAACGACGATCTCGGCCGGCTCGCTCGTCTCCCCTCCGCTGGCGGCGCGCACGCGCGCCGCGACGATCGTATCGCCGAGCGAGAAAGCCCAGGCGCGCGCGATCGAGATGCAGAACTGGCCCTCGGCGGCAGGATCGACGCGCGCAAACGTCGTTCCTCCGGCCGCGCGTGTGCAGGGCCGACGTCTGAAGGCGTTTTCGAGCAAGTCGCTGCCGCCGTTGTCGGCTCGGCAGCCGAGATCGTTGATCGCGTCGACGACGACCGGATCGCTGGAGAAGGCGAACGGCTCGACCGCAGGGACGCCGCCCGGTGCGGGAAGATCCGCGTCGCACACCGCCGCGCTGCCGTCGCCGAGCGGGCGCGAGGCGATCACCTGCAGATCGGGGAGCCCGTTGGCGTTGAAGGCTGTCGCGCCGACCGGTCTCCCATCGGTGCCGCGCTGGGCCTCGATGACCAGGGTGAATCCCTGTCCGTGCGGCCAGGTGAACACCGGTCGTCCCTCGGCGTCCTCACCGCTCGCCGCCTGGACGACGCCGTCGGCGCTGGCGAGACCGAAGTGCACGATCCGCGGGCCGATGGTGCTCGGCGACGGCACCGGCACGCCGGGCGGCTCGCTCGGCTCGGGAAGCGGCGTGGGCCTCGCGGCACAACCATTCAGCGCCACGTGTACCGCGGCGACGAGCTCGCTCACCGCGACGCGCTCATTCTCGTCGGCATCGAGGCGCTGGCAACTGACGGGGAACTGCCGGCCGAGGCCGATCGACACGCCGATCATCAACTCGTCGATGGTGACGCGGCCGTCACCGTCGCAGTCGCCCTGACACGACGGCTGGAGTTGCAGCGAGACGAGGTCGCGCCCGTAGTGGTACCCGGCCGCGGCGAGCTCGACGGCGGCGCTGTGGGGCGGCCGGAAGACCGCGGTGTGTGACTCGACGGCGACTCCGACGATTCCCGAACCGACCGCCTGCACGACCGTCGATCCGGCGAGCGTGCCGGCGACGCCGACGAAAAAAATCGAGCGTGTGGTGTCGTTGCTGTCGATCCTCGAGAGCTCCTGCACGAGCTGGCCTGGCACGGGCCGACTGGTCGAGAAGCGCTGTCGAAACTCGTTGAAGACCAGGAACTGTGCTACCGAGCGCGACCGGGTGTCGACGTCGAGACTGCAGCTCGCCAACGCCAGCCGGGTCTGCACCGTCCGCACTTCGGCGCCGCGGGTGATCCCGGCATCGTCGAACGGGTGGGTGAAGGTGAGCACCTCGCCACAGGCCGCGTATTCGGCGTGGGCGCCGCCGAGCACCAGGAGGTCGTCAGCCACCGTCGCGGGAAACGCGCTCGGCAAACCAACGGCGGTGTACTGCGCCGCATCGAAGCCGCTGTCCGGGTCGAACGACACCAGGGTTGCGGTGCCGATCAGCGCGTTGCGGTCGCGCTGGACGCCGGACAGAGGCTCGACGACCACGCAACGCAGGGTGCCGACGAAGTTACGGCCCAGGGCGGGGACGCGCGTGCCCTGGTTCGTCTCGCCGTTCGGCCCGCTGCGCGTCTCGCCATCCAGTGGCACGGCGCTCAGGCCACTGCCGGCGCGCCAGCCGAGCGGCTGGTCCGGCGTCAGGTGGACGCGGAACTCGCGCAGGCGATACGGCCTCAGACATCGACCGGAACAGGTGGCCCCGGGCATGCACGACCCGCTGCCCTCGATGCACTCGGCGGTGAGGTCTTCGTAGACGCAGCGCAGGGCCAGGGGCTCGGCGTCGGTATTGGCGAGCTCGATGTGGGTGTCGAGGTGCCGTGCCTCATCGACGGTGACGTACGGAAACACGACCAGCGCCGCCGGCTGGGTGGGCGACTGCGCCCTCGCCTCGGAGCAGAGCAGCGCGCCGGCGGCGAGCGCCGCCGCGATGGCGCCGACCGAGCGCCGCCAGGCTGGCGCGATCTTCATGGCGCCGGCACCTCGATCACGTCGGTCACCCCCGTGGCCGTTGCGGGAGGAACGACGGCCGAGGAGCCCGTCGCCAGCTCGGGGTCGTTCGGCACGCGGTCGGTCTCTGCGACCAGCACGAATCCCGGTTGACCCGGGACCGGCTCCAAGCGCGTCAACAAGTGCTGTGAGCCAGCCGTGGCGAACTGGAAGATGGGGTCGTCGGTGCGAAGCCGCCGCCAACCGTCGATCGTGATCTCGGTGGAAAAATGGCTCTCGAACTCCGTCGTCACGCTGACTGCGATTCGGCTCGGGGCGTCGATCGAGCAGGTGAGGATGGACAGGGAGGTGTGATCCGTCCCGGCGCTCGGCGCCACGAGGTCGGGGGCCCCTTCCGCCAGGTGCGGCAGCTGCCATGCACTCGGGCAGGCGCCGTATTCCGCTGCCGTGCTGCAGCCCGGCCGCTCGCCGCCGCCCAAGCAGAGCACGGCGTCGCCATCGTTGTCGGGTGTACCGGCCACGCCGACGGCCGCGTACTTGGCGACGTCGCCGTGGTCCCAATCGAAAAGCGAGGCGGCGCCGCGCAAGGCATTACCGCTTACCGGGGCGCCCGAGCGGTCGACCTGCACGCACACCAACGCGCCCTCGAAGGGAGCGGCGAGCGCGGGGACCACACCCGGGTCGCGACCTGCGCCGTCACAGAAGGTCTGTCTGTCGGGCGAGCGCTGGCACGGCGGGTCATCGGGATCGTCGGCGCGACCGCGCGACACCAGCCAGTGTGTCGGTTGATCGGCGGAAAGATCGATCGAGAACCACGCTTGCGCATCACCTGCCGAACCGGTCGTCACGCCGGTGGCGTAGCGGCAACGCGCGTAGGCGATGAGTGCTCCGGTGTTGACCAGCTCGATGAGGGTATCGCGCCGTGCATCGTGCGCGATCAGCGGGAAGGTGAGGATCGATGCGCCCTGGCGATCGGCGAGCTGGGCCACCACCGTGCTGGCGCCGGCGGCGGCCAGAACAATCTGAAACACCGCCCCCATCGCCATCCTATGCGAGCTGAGCATCTCCCCCCTCGGCCAGTGCTGCGGTTCGTCTCTGAGCAGCGAAGCGGACTGAATCTACATCGCGACGATCACAGATCGCAAGGAAAGAATCGCCCGGTGTCGCCGCAGTTTCTTGCAAGGTCACGCTGGAGTTTGCATGCCGCGACATGCCCGGTTTCGACTGGTTCGTGGCCAAGTGGCACCGAGCGTTCAGCACGAGCCGTAGCCGCGCGACCCGTGCCCGCCGGCAGCACGGCGCGCTGCCCGGTGGGGTGGGAGCGCGGAAACGGAGCCCCCTTTGCTGCTCCGATACCGGTCGCGACATCGCACCGTGCTCGCCACCGCCCGGTGTGCGACGACCCGCCAACTTTCGGTGTGCAGAACGGAATGTTGATGGTTCTCGCCAAAGCCGATTCTGTCGCGGCGTCTCTGCTCACGGCGCGGGGCCGCGGCGCATGTTGGTGACGACGCCGTCGGTGAAGGTGACGTACTCGCCCAAGCCGCGGGTCTCGTAGTACAGCCATTGCGAGCCATCGAGATCGGGCGTGCGATGCAGCGGGGGGTAGCCACGGGCGAGCAGGGCCTGATCGCGAGTCATGCCGATCACAACCCGACCGCTGCGAACTGCCGCCACCACGCCTGCCGGCGCACCTGCCAGGGGGAGGCTCGGATCACTGGCGACGAAAATGCGTTCGAAATAGCTCGGTGCGTCGATGTGATCGGCACCGTACTCGAGCCAGAGGTGATAGGTGTTGCCGTCGGCCGTCGTGAACGCGATGTAGAGGCGGTCCGCATCGGTAATCCGCACAGGCGTCCCCGCCAGCAGCCGTGTGACCCGCGAGCCGGGCAGCCTCGGGTCGAGTCGATCATCATAGAGATAGTTCGCGTCCGTAGCCTTGCGGTCGTAAAAGCGCATCGTGCAGCACAGGAAGAGATCGCGACCGACCAGCTCACGGGCAACCAATTGCGGCGTGCAGGTCGCCTCGACGCCGGCACCGCGCAGGGAGGCGACCCAGGTCCAGTTCTTCTCGCCCGCCTCGTCGGTGGCGAGGCGATACTGCGCGCCCGCGTGCAGGGCGAGGTTCAGTCGACAGCTCTCGCACGTTGCCGTCGCGGTGTCCCGCGACTTCGTGCCGAAGGTGTGCGTCGTCACCTTTTGGACACTCTTGATCAGCTTGCGCCGTTTCACTTTGAAGGCGTGCTCACCGGGCGCCAGGATCAGCGGAGTGGGAACGGCGTCGGGCGACGCACGGATGGGCTGGCCGTCCAGCTCGGTGACGAGAACACTCGGATCGACGTTCACAACCGCACGCTCGTCGGCCGCGGGCTGTTGAACGGAGGGGCTCGGCGCGGACGGCGCACGGCTGGCACAGCCGAGTCCCGCCGCCACCAGCATCGCCAAGGCAAGGCGCGCGTCAGCGCGCGAGTCAGGGACCATCTCGTCTCGTGACGCGTCGTCTCCGTCTGCGCTCCGATTCCCCCCGTCGTATCCACTCAGCAAGGGAACTATAGCCTACGGCCGCGCGAGCGTGGCAAACCACCGAAGCCAACTACGCCGCATCGATTTCTCGGCCGCGCCGAGCAGTGAGTTTGCATGCCGCGACATGCCCGCGTAGAGGCGGCCGATGGCCGCGCCCGCCCTGCACGCCGCAGACGCCGAACCGACGCGCGCGCGCCAACGCGTCATCGCCTTCTGCCTGCTGGTCACCGGGATCGCCTACATGGACCGCATCTGCATCTCGATGGCGGCGCCGGCGATGAAGGCCGACCTGGGCATCGGCGACGCCCAGATGGGATACGCGTTCAGCGCTTTCACGCTCGCCTACGCCCTTTTCGAGGTCCCGAGCGGCTGGCTGGCCGACCGCTACGGGGCGCGCCTCATGTTGACGCGCATCGTCGTCTGGTGGTCGCTCATGACGGCCGCCACCGGCTGGGTGGGCGGCTTCTTGTCGCTGCTGCTGGTGCGTTTCTTGTTCGGCGTCGGCGAGGCGGGCGTCTTCCCGAGCATGTCGCGCGCCTTCGGCCGCTGGTTGCCGATCCGCGAGCGCGGCCGCGCCTTCGGCTTCGCCTTGATGGCGGCCGGCCTCGGCGGTGCGCTGACCCAGCCGGTGGTGGTGGTCCTGCTCGAACGCATCCACTGGCGGCACAGCTTCGCGGTCTTCGGCGCCGTTGGCATCGTCTGGGCGGTGGCCTGGTACTGGTGGTTTCGCGACGACCCGCACCACCATAGCGGCGTCAACGCCGCCGAGCTGCGGCTGATCGGCAGCGGCGCGCCGGAACCGCACGGCCGCGTGCCGTGGAGCGCCATGCTGCGCGCGCCGCACCTCTGGGCCCTCTGCGGCGAGCACATGTTCGCCGTGTACGGTCTCTACTTCTACTTGACCTGGCTGCCGTCGTACCTGCTGCGCGCGCACGGCTTCAATCTCAAGGAGGTCGGCTGGTTATCCGCCCTGCCGCTGCTCGCCAGCGCCGCCGGCATGCTGTTCGGAGGCTGGGCGAGCGATCGGCTGGCGCGCCGCTTTGACCTGCGCCGCGGCCGCCGGCTGCCAGGCCTGATCACGCTGCCGCTTGCGGCGCTCGCGATCGGCGCCGCCGCGCAGGCCGACGGCGGCGCGGCCGCGGCGCTGTATCTCAGCGCCGCCGCCGGGTTCGGCGCGGTCAGTCTCAGCACCGCCTGGGCCGTCAGCCTGGATATCGGCGGCCGCCACGCCGGCGTCGTCGGCGGCGCCATGAACACCTTCGGCAACCTCGGCGGCGCCCTCTGTCCCCTGGTGGTCGGCTGGAGCCTCGAGTACTGGGGCGGCTGGACGCCGTCGCTGCTGTCGATCGCTGTCAGCTACCTGCTCGGCGCCGCCTGCTGGCTGCGCATCGACGCCGAGCGGGCGATCGAGGGCGCCTGACGAATCGGCTCCCGCCGCCCCGGCCCCGCGCCGCCCCCAACGTGCGTTCGGCCACCCTGTCTCAGCGCAGTTGCGGAGAGCAGGCCAGCTCAAGCCGGTCGGCTCGAACGGCGGGTTAGACCCACGCAGCGCGCCTCGTTGCTCGAGAACACGGAAGGATTTCTCGCGCCAAGAACGCAGAGCACGCCAAGGCGATCTCCGCGCTCCGAAAAGTCGTGAGTCCATCTCTGAGGGGGTCGTTTCAATGAACGATGTCGTCGTTGCCTTCTGTCTGGCAACTTGGCGGGCTCTGCGTGCTTGGCGCGAGGACTTCTTCATCTTCGGCCGGTCTAACGAGTCGTTAACCAGCGATTGGCTGTCGTACTGTACACGCGTCTCCCCAGCGAGTTAG
>CAYYWP010000216.1:0-8025 GCA_964475125.1 uncultured Binatia bacterium (SeqCode)
TGGCGTGCGCGTGCCCCTGGCTGCCGTAGCCGATGACCGCCACGCGCCGGCCCGCGAGGTGCCGCAGATCGGCGTCGCGATCGTAATAGATCTTCATGCCACTCGCTCCTTTGTCCCCCGTCCTTCGCGCAAGAGCTGCATGCCGCGATGCATCGCAACCTTGCCGGTGCGGGCGATCTCCTTGATGCCGAGCGGCTTGAGCAGCTCGAGCAAGGCGGTGATCTTCTCCTCCGACCCCGTCACTTCGATGAGATAGGCCTGCGGGCTGACGTCGATGACGCTGGCGCGGAAGATGTCGACGATGTTCATCACCTCGGCGCGTGTCTGCTGGTCGGCGGTGACCTTGATCAGCGCCAGCTCGCGCTCGACGTGACTCGCCTGGGTGAAATCCTGCACTTCGATGACGCTCACCAGCTTGTTGAGCTGTTTGTTGATCTGTTCCAGCACCTGATCGTCGCCGCGCGTCACCAGCGTGATACGCGACACTGCCGCGTCGAGGGTCTCGGCCACGGTCAGGCTCTCGATGTTGAAGCCGCGGCCGCTGAACAGGCCGGCGATGCGGGCCAGCACGCCGAACTCGTTCTCGACCAGGATAGAGATGGTGTGGCGCATTCGCTCAGGCGGAGATGCACTGAAAACCACAGATCAACACAGAACCCAACCACCACCCCCGCCGATCAACACCGAGCCAATCTATCAGCACTCGGCAGTCAATTGGCGAGGGAAAATCCGTGTTCATCGGTGGGGGCAGGCCGGGGGGCTCGGTGTTGATCTGTGGTTTCAGGTTGGGGCGGCGGGCCCGCCCCGGGGGAAGGGGTTCGGCGCTCAGGCGCCGCGATACCGCCCCAGGATCTCCATGATGCGGTCTTTCCCCGCCAGCTTGATCTTCTGGATGCGCTTGCGCTCCAGATCCTCTTCCGGGGTCAGGAAGTGCTTGTGCTGCAGGGTCGACAGCTGGCGCTCGAGCTCCAGATGCTCCTCGTAATAGCGCCTGAGCTCGGGATCCCGGTCGAGCAGCGAGTGAATCATCTCCTCTTCGTGCTTCTCCATGACGCGACTCCCCCGGGGGGACGTCGAGCTTTAACCTAGCCCCTCCCCCCTGTCAATTTTGCTGCAATGATCAGCCCGATACGCGCATGAGCGCGGCGCGCTTCTGCTCCGCTTCGGAGCGCCGGCAGTAGCGCGGCTCGAGCGCCCACAGGTCGTCCGGCCCGTCGCCGGCGAAGCGCGCCGCGCCCAGTTGCGCGACGACCGCACCGCGCGGTGGCATGGCGCCGAGCCGCAGGCACTCGAGGCCGCCGCCGGCGGCACGCGCCCACACCTCCGGATAGGCATCGACGCCGTCGCCGAGCAGCGTCGCCGGCGCCGACAGACGGCTCGCCAGCACCTGCGGGGCGAGCGCCGCCGGCGCGAAGACCGTCTCCAGGCCGTCATCGCGCCAGCGAAACCCGGCAGCGTAGACCTCGCCCTTGCGCGCATCGAGCACCGGCCACACGGTGCCCGGCCGCCGGCCGGCGGCGCGCGCGTACGCCTCCAGGGTGGAAACGCCGACCACCGGCAAACGCGCCGCCAGGGCCAGGCCCTTGACCACGCTCAGGCCGATGCGCAGGCCGGTGAACGAGCCGGGCCCGATCGACACCGCCAGCAGGTCGAGATCGGCCAGCCCCCACGCCGCCGCGGCCAGCAGGTCCTCGACCAGCGGCAGGACGGTGCGCGCGTGGCTCCCCGCCATCGGCAGCGCGCGTTCACCCACCACCTCCCCATCGACGATCAGTCCGGCGCTGGCGATGGACGTGGCGGTGTCGATGCCGAGCACCCGCACCGGCGCGTCAGCCCCAACCGCGGACGATGCGCGCGATGTCGTTGTAGAACGCGAAGGTCATCAGGGCGAGCAGGATGACCAGGCCAACCTGCTGCGCGATCTCGCGGTGGCGCATCTCGAGCGGACGGCGCCGCACCGCCTCGATGATGCAGAACAGCAGATGACCGCCGTCGAGGATCGGGATCGGCAACAGGTTGAGCACGCCGAGGTTGATGCTGATGAAGGCCGTGAACCCGAGCAGCCATTCGAGGCCCAACCGCGCCCCCTGGGCCGCCGTCTGCAGGATGAGCACCGGCCCGCCGATATCGCTGGAGTCGATCTTGCCCTGCAGGATCTTGGCGATGCTCAGCACCAGCGTCTGCACCACCCACACCGTCTGCCTGGCCGCCGAGGCGATGGCCTGCAGTGGCCCGACGGCCACCTGTTCTTCCCCCTGGCCGATGCCGATCAAATAGGCCTCACCCTGGACCTCACCGAAGATGTTCTTTCTCGGCTTCGACTCCGGCGTCACGGTGAACTGCAACGCCTCCCCCTGACGCGTCACGCTCAGCGCGATCGGCCGGCCGCCGCTGGCGCGGATGGCTGTCGACAAGGCCTCCCAGGTGGCGATCGGCCGCCCGTCCACCGCGGTGACGACGTCGCCGGCGCGGATGCCGGCACGCTCGGCCGGCATGGTCTTCTCGACCGCGCCCACCTCGGCGCGCTCGAGCGGTACGCGCTCGCCGTACACCGCGAAGACCAAGGCGAAGACGAGGAAGGCGAAGAGCAGGTTGAAGCCCGGCCCAGCGAGGACGATGGCGGCCCGCTTCCATAGCGGCTGGTGGGAGAAGGAGATGCGCGGGTCGACCGGTTCGGTGGCCTCGGGGTCCTCGCCGACCATCTTGACGTAGCCGCCGAAGGGAATGGCGCTCAGGGTGTACTCGGTGCCGCGGTAGGTCCGCCCGAACAAGCGCGGGCCGAAGCCGACCGAGAACCTCAGCACCCCCACGCCCGCCCACTTGGCGACCAGGAAGTGTCCGAACTCGTGCACGACGATGAGCACGCCGAGCACGAGGATGGCGGCGGCGATTCCGATTAACATGCGGGCGCTCCGGCGCTGCCGGTCGCGAGGTGATAGTAGTACACCACGACGACCGGGAAAAGGAGGCTGTCGATGCGGTCGAGCACGCCGCCGTGACCGGGGAAGAGGCCGCCCGATTCCTTGGCGCCGAAGGCGCGCTTCATCACCGACTCGCTGAGGTCGCCGATCTGACCGAGCACGGCCATGACGAAGGCGAGCAGGAGGATCTCGCTCCAGTCGTGCTGGCGGAAGAAGAGCAGCTTGCAGCCGGCTGCCGCCAGCAGGCTGCAGGCGACGATGCCGATCGAGCCCTCCACGGTCTTGCCCGGGCTGACGTGCGGAATGAGCTTGTGGCGGCCGATGGCGTGGCCGACGAAATAGCCGCCGCTGTCTCCGGCCATGGCGACGGCGATCACCAGGATGACCCAGGCCTCGCCGTGCGGCAGGTGGCGCAACCAGTAGAAGTGGGGCAGCAGCAGGCCGGCGTACAGGACCCCGATGGCGATCAGCCCCACGTCGGTCAGGGCGCGGTCGAGATCGCAGCGCGTCAGCACCACGTAGCTGAGCGCGCCGACCAGCAGCGCCGACAGCGCCCCCGCCAGTGGCGGGCCGGGCGCCGGGGCACTGATCGCCGCCGCGACGACGATGACGCCGAGCAGGCTGCCGACCAGCCGCGGCCCCCGGCGGTCGCGAAAGGCGAGGCCGAGATACTCGCTCAGCGCCAACAGGGCCACCGCGGCGACGAGCGTCGCCCAGCCCCATTTCGGGGCGTAGAAGATGATCGCCAGCAGCAGCGGAATGGCGACCGCGGCGGTCGCCAACCTAGCGCGCAGCACCCGCGCGCTCCCGCTCCTGTTGCTGCTCGCCGGTCAAGCCGAACCGCCGCTGCCGCTGCTGAAAGTGCGCCAGGGCCTCGAGGAACGCCGCTTCGCAAAAGTCTGGCCACAAGGTGTCGGTGACGTACAACTCGGTGTAGGCGAGCTGCCAGAGGAAGAAGTTGGAGATGCGCATCTCGCCGCTGGTGCGAATGAGCAGGTCGGGATCCGGAAACCCGGCCGTGCCGAGGGCGGCGGCGAAGGTCGCCTGGTCGATGGCCTCGGGATCGAGCCGCCCGGCGCGCACCGCCTCCGCCAGGGCGCGCGCCGCGGCGACGATGTCCTCGCGGCCGCCGTAGCTGACGCACAGGCCAACGGTCAGGTGGCGGTTGTGGCGCGTCAACTGCACGACGTGCTCGAGCTCGCGCCGCACCGGAGCCGACAGGCGTTCCAGATCGCCGACGGCGCAGACGCGGACGTCGTTCTTCATCAAGCGGCCGACCTCGCTGCGCAGGTAGCGGCGCAGCAGGCCCATCAGCGCGCTGACCTCCCCCGTCGGGCGCTGCCAGTTCTCGGTCGAGAAGGCGAACAGGCTCAGGTAGGGAATCTCGAGGCGGCGCGCCGTCTCGACCACGGCGCGCACCGAGGCCTTGCCGCGCCGGTGGCCTTCGACGCGCGACAGGCCGCGGCGCTGCGCCCAGCGGCCGTTGCCGTCCATGATGATGGCCACGTGGCGCGGCAGGCGCGTGAGATCGAGGCCGGAGGTGTCGAGCGTCTCCACCTCCCTCACACCTCCATGACCTCGTCTTCCTTGGCCTTCAACACCTTGTCCAGACGCTCGGTATAGTCCTTGGTCAGCTCCTGAATCTTCTCCTGGCCGCGCCGCAGATCGTCCTCGGTGATCTCGCCGTCCTTCTCCAGCGACTTGAGCAGCTCGTTGGCGTCGCGGCGATGACTGCGCAGCGAGACCCGATACTCCTCGGCGATCTTGCGCACGTGCCGTACCAGGTCGCGCCGGCGTTCTTCGGTGAGCTCGGGGATCGGCACGCGGATGAGCTTGCCGTCGTTCTGCGGCACCAGGCCGAGGTCGGATTGCAGGATGGCGCGCTCGATCTCGGTGACGGCGCTGCGATCGTAGGGCTGGATGAGCAACAGGCGCGCCTCCGGGACGCTCAGGCCGGCGAGCTGATTGAGTGGCGTCTTGGTGCCGTAGTAATCGACGTGGATGCCCTCCAGCAGGGCCGTCGAGGCGCGGCCGGTGCGCGTGCGCGCCATTTCGCGGCGCATCGCCGTCACCGTGTCTTCCATCTCCTTGCGGAGACTGGCCAACACCTCGTCGGTGGCGCCCATCAGTGCACCAGCGTGCCGATCGGCTCGCCGCAGACGGCGCGCCGGATGTTGCCGCCACTGGTCATGTTGAAGACGATGATCGGCAGGGCGTTTTCCATGCACAGCGTCACGGCCGTCGCATCCATCACCTTGAGCCCCTGGCGCAGGAATTCCGTGTAGCTGAGCTCGGTGAAGCGCGTGGCGTTGGCATGCAGCTTGGGATCGGCGTCGTACACCCCGTCCACCTTGGTGGCCTTGAGGATCATTTCGGCACCGATTTCGGCGGCGCGCAAGCTGGCGGCGGTATCGGTGGTGAAGAACGGGTTGCCGGTGCCGGCGGCGAAGATGACGATGCGGCCCTTCTCCAAGTGGCGCATGGCGCGGCGGCGGATATAGGGCTCGGCGATCTGACGGATCTCGATCGCCGACATGACCCGGGTCGGCAGGCCGCGCTGCTCGAGTGCGTCTTGCAGGGCTAGGGCGTTGATCACCGTCGCCAGCATGCCCATGTAGTCGCCGGTGGCGCGGTCGGTGCCCTGGGTGGCGGCGCTGACGCCGCGGAAGATGTTGCCGCCGCCGATGACCAGGGCGAGCTCCAGGCCGAGGCCGCTGACCTCGACGATCTCGGCGGCGATCGACTGCAGGACGCCGCGCTCGATGCCGTAGGCGCTGTCGCCCATCAGCGCCTCGCCTCTCAGCTTGAGCAGCACGCGCCGGTAGCGCAGGCCGCGATCGGTGGCGCGATCCGCCGGAGCTGCCTCGTCGCGCGCGCCCATCGACGCCTCAGCCTTCGCTGGATTGCTCGCCGAGCTGAAAGCGCGCGAAGCGGCGCACGACGATGTTCTCGCCCATCTTCGCCACCGCGTCCGAGACCAGCTGATGCACCGGTTTGTCCGGATCTTTGATGAACGACTGCTCGAGCAGGCAGACGTCGGCGAAGAATTTCTCCACCTTGCCCGCCACCATCTTCTCGATCACCGCGGCCGGCTTGCCGCTGCTCGCCGCCTGGGCGGCGTAGATATCGCGCTCCTGGGCGACCACCGCCGCCGGCACGTCTTCACGGCGCACGTAGCGCGGGCTGGCCGCCGCCACTTGCATGGCCAGGTCGCGCACCAGGGCGCGGAAATCGTCCGTGCGGGCGACGAAGTCGGTCTCGCAGTTGATCTCGATCAGCACGCCGATCTTGCCGCCGGCGTGAATGTAGGCCTCCACCAGGCCCTCGGAGGCGGAGCGCCCGGCGCGCTTCGCCGCCGCCGCCAGCCCCTTCTCGCGCAGGTAGACGATCGCCTTGTCGATGTTGCCGTCGACCTCGGCCAGGGCGCGCTTGCAGTCCATCATGCCGGCCCCGGTGCGCTCGCGCAGGTCGCGCACCGCCGTCGCACTGACCTCGCTCATGCCAGCGCCCCCTCCGGCATCGCCTCGGCCTCCCCCTCGCGCTCGGCGGCGGCGGGCGCGCCCGCCGGCTCGGCGCCGCGGGCGCGCTCCTCCTGCAGGGCGCGGCCGTCGAGCACCGCATCGGCCACCGCGGCGCAGAACAGCCGGATGGCGCGGATGGCGTCGTCGTTGCCCGGGATCCGGTAGTCGATCATGTCCGGATCGCAGTTGGTATCGACCACCGCCACCACCGGGATGCCGAGCTTGTTGGCCTCGCGCACCGCGATGTCTTCCTTGATGGTGTCGATGACGAACAGCGCATCGGGCAGCTTGCGCATGGTCTTGATGCCGCCCAGGGTGTGCACCAAACGCTGGCGCTCGCGGTTGAGCTCGAGGAGCTCGCGCTTCTTCAAGCCCTCGGCGAGCGCCCGATCCTCGAGCATCTCCTCGAGCTTCTTCAGGCGATCGACGCTCTGCTTGATGGTCTGGAAGTTGGTCAGCGTGCCGCCCAGCCAGCGGTTGTTGACGTGGAAGGCCCCGCAGCGCTCCGCTTCCTCCTGGATCGCCTCCTGGGCCTGCTTCTTGGTCCCGACGAAGAGCAGTTGGCCGCCGCGCCCCGACAGCTCAGTGACGAAGTCGTAGGCGTCCTGCATCAGCTTGACCGTCTGCTGCAGGTCGACGATGTAGATGCCGTTGCGGGCGCCGAAGATGTACGGCTTCATCTTCGGGTTCCAGCGGCTCGTCTGGTGGCCGAAATGCACGCCGGCCTCCAGGAGCTGCTTCATGCTCACCTCTGCCATGCACACTCCTCGTTGTCGCTAGGGTCGGTCTCCCTCGCTAGCAGATTATTCTCCCCAACAGCAACCGCGGCCCGCACCGCCGCGCGCCTCGGACCCGGCGCCCGTTGCGGGCCGCGCCTGCACGGTCCGCCCCCTGCGGGGGCTTCGCTGCGAGCTCGGCCAGCCGAAAATGCTCCGCTCGCCTTCGCGCACTGCGTGGTGAGGGTTTCTTCTCCGCTCGGGGTCAGCTGCCCATTAAAAAAGAACGCGTTCCGCCCACCCTTCGACGGGCTCAGGGTGAGCGGAACGCTTTGTGGCGCAAGCAGTTCCCGCTCATGCTGAGCCCGTCGAAGCATGAGCGCGGCCCTATCTAACGGGCCGTCAGCCCGGGGCGAAGCCCGCGCGCGCTACTGATTCATGGCCTCCAGGAACTCGCTGTTGAGCTTGGTGCCCTCGATCTTGTCGATCAGGAACTCCATCGCCTCCACCGGGTTGAGCTGCGCCAGGAGCTTGCGCAGGATCCAGACCCGCTTGGTGACGTCGCGGCCGAGCAGCAGCTCTTCCTTGCGCGTGCCCGAGCGGTTGACGTCGATCGCGGGGAAGATGCGCTTGTCGACCAGCCGGCGGTCGAGATGGATCTCCATGTTGCCGGTGGCCTTGAACTCTTCGACGATGACCTCGTCCATGCGGCTGCCGGTATCGATCAAGGCCGTGCCGAGGATCGTCAGGCTGCCGCCGTCCTCGATGTTGCGCGCCGCGCCGAGGAACTTCTTCGGCTTGTGCAAGGCGTTCGAGTCGACCCCGCCGGAGAGGATCTTGCCGCTCGGCGGCACGACGGTGTTGTAG
>CAYYWP010000217.1:0-7996 GCA_964475125.1 uncultured Binatia bacterium (SeqCode)
CGAGCTGCGCAACGCGCTGCTGCAAGCGGCCGAGCGTTCCGGATCGATCATCACCGCCGCCGATTTCAGCCCGGCGCCGCCGCCGCTCGCGCCGGCCGCGGCGCCGCCCGCGTCCGGCAGCCTGGATGACGCGGAGCGCCAGGCGATCCTCGCGGTCCTGCGCGACTACCGCGGCAATGTCTCGCGCGCCGCCGCCCAGCTCGGCATCCACCGCATCACCCTGCACCGCAAGCTGCGCCGCCACGGCATCGCCCTGCGGCGCCGGCCCGACTGAGCAACGCGCGTGCGCGACGAGCTGTAGCCCCGGCACCCGTGGCCGCCGGCAGCGCGGCGCGCTGCCCGGGCTCGTCTTGATCGAACAAAAGAACTTCAACGCAGAGCTGCGGAGCCTGCAGAGAACGCGGAGCCCGAGGGTCGAGCAGGATCCTGAAAAACCCGCCGCTCACCCTGAGCCCGTCGAAGGGTGAGCGGCGGGTTTTTCAGCGTCCTGCCTAGAGCGTGCCCCCGAACCCAATTGACGATGACAGAGGGGCAGGGCTCGAGCGCATGCACGCCGCCTCTGTGCCCTCTGCTGACTCTGCGTCTCTGCGTTGAGGTGTTTCGAGACCAGTCTGGCGCCAGCGGCGGGAACGCGCGGCGCCGACGGCGCGCCGCGTTGACCGGTTCTTTCGCTTCGCGCTACAAGCCGCCGCCTATCCCCGAGGCGAGTACCGGTGAAACTGCCATCCCTGTTGCTGCTCGCCACCGCGCTTGCGCTCGCCTCGTGCGGCGACTCGGCGCCGCAGCCGTACGATGCCGATGGCAGGTTGCACTTGCGCCTGGTCAGTCAGTTTCCGCGCGACTCGATTCTGGCCGCCGGCACGCGCCTGTTCGGCGAAGAGATCCAGCGGCTCATGGGAGAACGGCTGCGCCTGCAGGCCTTCTTCGGCAGCTCGCTGGTGACCGCCGAGGAGACGCTGGGGGCCATCGGTCATGGGGTCGCCGACGCCGGCACCGGGATGTGGATCTATGCTCCGGGACGCCTGCCGCTCGGATCGTTCGAGTATCACTTCGTCTTCAATGATCCGAATTTCCGCACCGAGGCGCGCATCAAGCGCGAGCTGTTCGCCACCATACCGGCCCTGAACGCGGAGCTGGCGGCGGCCAACATCGCCCCGCCACTGCTGTTCGGGCCGCTGTCGCCGTATTTGATCCTGTCCCGCGAACCGATCGACAGCGTCGACGACCTGCGCGGCAAGCGCATCGGCTTCACCCCGGTCGAGTACGTCCCGGTGTTTCGGGCCGTCGGCGCCGTGCCGATCTTGTCGGCCGCCACCGAGTTCTACGAGCGACTCAGCCTCGGCGTCATCGATGTCGTCGCGGTGCCGGTCGAAACCTTCTATCTCTTCCGGCTGCACGAGATCGCCCCGTACCTGCTGAACTTCGCCCTCAATACCCCGGTGCCGCTCGGAGTGTGGGTGAACCTCGACTACTGGCAGGCGCTGGCGCCCGCCGACCAGGCGCAGTTCATCGAGGCGGGGCACCGGGCCGAGCGACGCTACTTCGAGGTGCTCGACCGGGACGTCGAGCGCGCGTGGCAGGAAATCCGCGCCGGCGTCCACATCACGCCCTTGAGCGAGGCGGCGCTGCGCGACTGGCTCGGCCGGATGCCACCCAACGTGACGCTGTGGGCCGAGCGCATGGATCGCCGCGGGCTTCCGGGCAGCGAGGTGGCGCGGCGCTATGTCGAGTCGCTGCAGCAAGCGGGATGGCGATTCGCGGCGGGGGCGGCGCAGTGAGGCGGGCCGGGGGCGGCTTCGATCGCGCCGTGACGCGGCTGCGCCGCGGCGCCGCCGTGGGGGCGGGGCTCGGCACGGTGGCGATGACCCTGCTCGGCGTGGCCGACGTCACCGGCCGGGTGCTGTTCAACTCGCCGCTGCTCGGTCAGGTTGAGATCACCAGGATCCTGCTCGCCTACGTCGCCTTCCTCGGTCTGGCGGAGGCGGAGCACAGCGGCGGGCATATTCGCCTCGGCGTGCTCGACTCCCTGTTGGCGGAACGTGCCCGCCAGCGGCGGGATGTGCTCATCACCGCGCTGGCGGTGGGCGTGACGGCGGTGTTGACCGGTGCCGCGGCGGTGTTCTTCTGGGATTCCTGGTCGGCCGGCGAGACGATGATGGCGCCGATCGTACTGCCCTTCTGGCTTGCCAAGCTCGGGGTGGTGATCGGGGTCGGTCTGTTTACGCTGCAGCTCCTGCTCGAGTTGCTGCGACGGGGGCTGTCGTGGACCCGCTCGTAATCGGCCTGGCCAGCGTCGTCCTGCTGCTCGTGTTGCTGGTCGTCGGGCTGCATGTCGCGCTCGCCCTGGTTCTGGCCTCGCTGTGCGGCCTGGTCGTGTTGCTGGGCGCCGGCCCGGCCTTGTATCTCCTCGCCTCGACCTTCGCCGTCTACGGCTCGAACTACACCCTCTCGGTCGTTCCCTTGTTCATCGCCATGGGGTTGCTGGCCAGCGAGGTCGAGGCCGGATCGCGCGCCTACGACGCGCTGGTGACCTGGATCGGGCGCATCCCGGGCGCGCTCGGACTGGCGACGATCGGCGGGTGCACGATGTTCGGCGCCGTCACCGGCTCGTCGATCGCCACCGCGGCGGTCTTCGCCCGCGTCAGCGCGCCGGAGATGATCCGCCACGGTTACGATCGCCGCATCGCCTACGGCCTGGTGGCCGCCTCGGGCGCGATCGGCATGATGATCCCGCCGAGCCTGCTCGCCATCGTCTATGCCGCCATCGCCGAGGTGCCGGTGGGGATGGTGTTGCTGGCGGGCGTCGGGCCTGGGCTCGTCCTCGCGGCCTGCCTCGGCGCGGCGGTGTTGATCATCGCCCTCTTCCGGCCGGGGCTGATTCCGACGGTGCGCCTGCACATCAGCTGGCGCGACAAGCTGCGCGTGCTCCCCTACCTGTGGGCGCCCGCCCTCGTCGGCGTCATCGTCATCGGCGGCATCTACAGTGGCATCTTCACCGCCACCGAGGCCGCGGCGGTGGGGAACTTCGTCTTCCTCGTCGTCTTCGCCGCGCGCCGCGGTCTGTCGTCGGACGGCCGGCGCAAGATGGTCGCGATCGCCCTCGAGACCGCCCGCCTTACCGCCGTGATCTTCGTCATCTTCTGCTCGGCCCAGCTCTTCGCCCGGCTGATGGTGGTGTGCGGCATCTCCGAGTATCTGATCAAGGCGTTCGTCGGTGCATCCGCCTCGCCGCTGCTGCTGGCCATTGGCACGTCGGTGCTCTATATCATCCTCGGCTGCTTCATCGACGCGCTGTCGCTGATCGTCGTCACCATCCCCCTCCTGCTGCCCGCTGCCCGCGCCAGTGGCACCGATCTGATCTGGTTCGGCGTGGCGATGATCCTGGCCAGCCAGATCGGCCTCATCACACCGCCCGTCGGTCTCAACCTCTACATCGTCAAGGGCATCGCCGGGGCCGAGACCAGCATGGCCGACGTCGTGCGCGGGGCGCTGCCGTTTCTCGTCGCCTCGCTGGTCGCGCTGGCGATCGTCATCGCCGTGCCGGAGATCTCCGTCTGGATCCCCCGCGCCCGGCTCGGCAAGTGAGTGAAGAAGCGGGATCCCAGCCGCTCCGCTCGCCCTGCCAATCCTGCTCACCCTTCGACGGGCTCAGGGTGAGCGGGATTGGCAGGGCGAGCGGAGCGCGCTGTCGCGGCACAGGCAGATTCAATAGGCTGTCTACCCTCGACGCATCCAGGGTTTGTCCGCAGCCGGTCGAAGGGCAAGCGGACCGCGCCGCCACAGCACAAGCACTCCCCGCATATCCTGAGCTAGTCAAACGGCGAGCGGACTGCGCTGTTGCAGCACAAGCACTCCCCGCTCATCCTGAGCCCGTCGAAGGATGAGCGCGGTCTGTTTCCGCCGGCCATGGATTCTCCTCGGTAGGTCGAGGGCCAGCGATCGCGCCGTTACGGTCCAAGCACCCCCCGCTCATCCTTCGACAAGCTCAGGACAGGTCCTGAGCCCGTCGAAGGATGAGCGCGGGTTGTTTCCGCCGGCCGTCGGGCGACGACTAGCGCGCCCGCGCAGGCGGCCCAGGGCGAGAGGGCACTGAGCGCGCCGGCGAGGAACCGGGCGGCGCGATTGAGCTGCCAACTGCCGGGCGCGGCGCGGCGCGGTTTGACGAGCCACCCGAGGTCGACGCACAACCCCTTCGCCCAGGGCAGGCGGTAGTCATCGGGCTGCAGTTGCTCGACGACGAAGCCGGCGCCGCGCACTGCCGCAGTGAGCTCGCGGCGCGAGAAGCGATACTCGGTGAAGGCCAGCGGCACGCCGCGCAGGCGGGCGGCGAGGTAATAGAGGCGCAGGGCCGGGTGGATCGCCAGGCGGCGCAGCCAGCTGATCACCGGGACGATCAGCACCAGCGCTCCGCCCGGCGCGAGCGAGCCGTGCAGCTCGCGCAGCAGCGCATCGAGGCCGTCGGGCAGGTGCTCGGCGGCGTAGGCGGAGATGACGACGTCGAAGGCGCCGCGCCGAAACGGCGACGCCGCGATATCGCCGCGGACGAGGCGCAGCCTCGCGTCGCGCGCCACCGCGGCGCTCAACGCCGCTGCGCTGTGATCGATCCCTACCGCCCAGTGCCCGAGACGGGCGCAGTAGGCCAGCCAGCGCCCGGTGCCGCAGCCGGACTCGAGGAGGCGTTTCGGGCCGCCACCCAGCACGGCGCGTAGTGCTGGTACGGCGGTCTCGTATTGGTCGATGACCGCGACGTGGATGTCGTAGTACGTTTTCCCGTCGACCCGCGCTGCCCAGCTCTCGAAGCGGTGCGTCTCGTCGAGCCCGGCGGCGATCTCAGCCCGCACGAGTTGCTTGAACATCCGGACAGGGGCCCTCCCCGGAGCCCTCGCGCACGAGCTGGAGCCGCGGAACCTGTGCCCGCCGGCGGCGCCGCGCGTCGCCGAGTGGTGGGGGGCTCGGCGCTGACGCCTCTGCTCGCGGTCCGCCGCTCACGAGAACTCCACGCGGTGCACGGCGACGCCGCCGTGCTGGTCGGTGGTCAGGCGCACCTCCACCTCATCGCCGGGGCGCGGGCGTTGTGCGCCGAGCGGCAGCGCGACGCGTTGCCACGTGCCGCGCGGCACGGAAACCGTGCTGTCGACGTAGACGTGCTGGGGGGCCGTGCGCCCGTACCAACGGTCCCATGCCAGGACGTGCAGCGGCGCGGCGACACCACCGGCGTTGGGCGCGGCATAGACCTCGAGAGCCAGGCCATGGCTCTCCGCCGGCGTCTTGAGGAAGAGTTGACCGGTCTGATCGATCCGACGCTGCATGCCCAGCGCGCCATCGGCGCGCGGCTCGAGCGCATGCCAGCCGGCGGCGCACTGGATGCTGTCATTGATCCCCATCTCGACCCAGGCGTAGCGCACCAGGGTGTAGAAGGTGAGGTTGTCGAACAGGCTCGGCGGGAAGGTCCAGCGAAAGCGCTCGCCGCGCCGAGCGCGCAGGAAGATGTGCTCCGCCCGCGGCGCATCGCCGTAGCGGGCGAGAAGCCATCGCCAGAGGGCGCGTTGCCGGCGTTCGCGCCGCGGCAGCTCGGCGAGGTCGCACAGGCGCATGACCTCGATCGCGAAGCCGCAGCCCTCCAGCAGCTCGCGCAACTCGCGCGGGTGATACTCGCGGTTGTGGCGCCCGCCGTAGCCGAACAGCAGCGAGTAGCGATCGACCATCTGGCTGCCGCCGTGCACGAACGTCGCCAGGCGCTCGAGCGAGAGCGCATTCGGCGTCGTCAGCACCAGCGCGCCGCCCGGGCGCAGGACGCGATGCATCTCGCTCAGCGCCCGCACCGGGTTGACGCCCAGGTGCTCGATGAGCTCGGAGAACAGCACCGCGTCGAACGACGCGTCGGGATAGGGGAAGTCGTCGGCTTCGACGTTGAAGTGCTGGTACTCGAACGCCACGGCCTCGCCGCTGCGCTGGTGCACCAGGCGGTCGCACCCGGCGGTTCCGTGTGGGCCGAAGTAATTCGCATGCGCCACGCGCCCGCGACACACGTGGCGCAGGCAGAGGCTGAGGAAATAGGGGCTGGCGCCGAGCTCCAGCACGTCGCCGCTCGCCGCCTCGTCGGGGATCATGCCCACGGTCGCCAGCAAGCGCGGCAGGCCGCTGCGCAGCAGCTGCTCGCGCACGCCGGGCGCCTCGAGCTCGGCGCGGAAGCCGAGCAGGTCGTCCTTCAGCCGTTCCAGATCAGGGACATGCATACGGCGCGCCCAGCGCTACTCCGAAGCCGAAAGCGAATTCTCACCACCAAGCGCACGAAGAGCGGCGTGAAGGGAGTTTCGGATTCGGGCCGACAACGTGTTGGAACGGCACCACGCGACACCGCTCATGCTGAGCCCGTCGAAGCATGAGCGGCGACCATTTCAGCTCGCCTGCTAACACCGGCTGCCGTTGAACGCCAGGTGAAACCGGGCACGGCTGCATTCCCAGAAGATGGACAGAACTTCTGCCGGAGCACGTCCTTTCGCTCTTGCAGGAACTGGCACGGCGATTGCGAACCGGGAGTCGCCATGGGCTACGCGCATTGCGAGCGGCTGACTGCGCTCGACAGTCTCTTCCTAGAGCTGGAGGACGGCAACGCCCATATGCACGTTGGGGCCGTGGCGCTGTTTGACGCGGCGCCGCTGACCGGGGCCGATGGGACGACCGACATCGATCGCATCCGGCGCCTGATCGAGGCGCGCATCCGGCACGTGCCGCGCTATCGACAGCGGCTCGCCTCCGTGCCGCTGTTCGGCAGCCCGGTCTGGGTGGACGACGAGCGGTTCAACCTCAACTACCACCTCCGGCATGTCAGCCTGCCCAAGCCGGGGGATGAACGCCTGCTCAAGCGCCTGGCCGGTCGGGTCATGTCGCAGCAGCTCGATCGCGGCAAGCCGCTCTGGGAGCTGTGGCTGGTGGACGGCGTCGAGGGCGGCCGCGTGGCGCTGATCACCAAGGCGCATCACTGCATGATCGACGGCATCGGCGGCGTCGAGCTGAGCACGGCGCTGTTTCGACTGCAGCCGAACGACGAGGTCGAGCCCACGGCAGCGTGGATGCCGCGCCCCGCGCCGAGCGCATGGGAGCTGCTGCGCGGTGAGATCGCGCGACGCGCCGCCGCACCGCTAGCGGCTCTGCAAACCATGCGCGAGGCCGCCGAGCGCCCGCGCCAAACGGCGTCGACCTGGCGCGATTCGCTGCTCGGCCTCGGGGAAGTGATCGGTGCCGCACTGCGGCCCGCCTCGCCGACCCCGCTCAATGCCGGCGTCGGCTCCCATCGCCGCTTCGACTGGCTGGCGATGGATCTGGGCGCCGTGCAGGCGGTGAAGCGCCGTCTCGGTGGAACGATCAACGACGTCGTGCTCGCCGTGGTCAGCGGCGCGCTGGGGCGCTTTCTGCATCGCCGCGGTCTCGCCGTCGAGGGGCTGGATTTCCGCGCCATGATCCCGGTCAACGTGCGCAGTGAAGCGGAGCGCGGCCAGCTCGGCAATCGCGTCACCTCCATGGTCGTGCGCCTGCCACTCGGCGAGCGCGACCCCTGCCGGCGCCTCGAGCGCGTGCGCGAGCTGGTCGGTGAGTGCAAGCGCTCCAAACAGGCGCTCGGGCTGCGCGTGCTCGAAGAGGTGGGCGATCGGACGTTCGCCAGTCTGTTCATCGGCCTGACCCGCATGGCAGCGCTGACCCATCCCTACAACGTCGTGGTGACCAACGTACCGGGGCCACAGGCGACCCTCTATCTGCTCGGCTCGCCGATGCGCGCCATCTATCCGCTGGTGCCGCTGTTTCGCGACCAAGCCCTCGGCATCGCGCTGTTCAGCTACGATGGCGCGCTGCACTGGGGCTTCAACGCCGATTGGGACGCGCTACCCGACTTGCACGACATCGTCGAGGCTGTGCAGAGCGAGTTCGATCTCCTGGCGCATGCGGCGGATCGGCTGCCGGCCGCGGCGGCGGTGCCGGCGCGCCGCGCCGCCCGCGG
>CAYYWP010000218.1:0-7938 GCA_964475125.1 uncultured Binatia bacterium (SeqCode)
TCACGAGCCGTAGCCGCGGGACCTGTGCCCGCCGGCAGCGCCGCGCGCTGCCCGGAGGGGCGGGGTGCGGCAACGACACGCCCGTTGGGTTCGGCACCTCCGGTTGCATCGCACCAGACCTCCCCACCACTCGGCAGCGCGCTGCGCTGCCCGCGGCTACAGGTCCCGCAGCCACGGCTCGCCAGACACGCCTGCTGACAAGTCGTCGCAGCGCGAGCGCATCGCCCGTCTCGCCGGCTACCCAGCAGGGGCGCCACTGATCGCGTCGAGGGTCCGCCGCAAGGCTTCGATCAGCACCGTCAGCCAGTCCGGCGGCGGGGGAGGCGGGCTGGGAGTCGGTGTCGGCGACGGTGAGTCGGTCGGCGTGGGCGTGACGGTAATGGTCGCCGAGGCCGTCGGCGTGAGCGACGAGGTGGCGGTGGCCGACACCGTCGCGGTCGCCATGGCGGTCGCGGTGCGGGTCGGCACCGGCGTGCGGCTGGGCGTCTGGGTGCGCGTCGGGCTGATGGTGCGACTCGGCGTGAGCGTGCGGCTCGGTGTGAGCGTGCGGCTGGGCGTCCTGGTCTGACTCGGCGTGCGGGTGATGGTCCCGGTGTGCGTCACGGTGGCGGTGGGTGGCGGCGTCGGCGTGATCGTCGGCGTCGCCGAGGAAGTCGGCGGAATCGGGTAGACGAACTGGATCGCCGTGATGTCGTCGTCGGCGAGGCTGGCGCAGCGGCCGTCGAAGTGCGCCATGGCTGCCATGGTGGCGGTGGTGTCGGCCGAGTGTCCGAGGCCCAAGCCGTGGCCGATCTCGTGGGTGACGACCTCGGCCAGGTTGCACGGCGTCCAGATCGGGCATGCTCCCCAGCCGTCGTTGAGCGTCACCTTACCGGTGATGATGCGCCGGAAGGTGGTGTTGTGGATGAGGCGCGTCTCGCCGGTGTTGCAGAAGCCGCCGACGGCGAGTACGCCGCGGCAATTGAGCGGCTCGTTGAGCTCGGCGAACGGGTCGTTGAAGACGATCCGGTTGTCATCGGGGCAGCCGGCGAAAGGTGCCGGCATGGCGTCGCCGCTGCGTTGCAGCGCCAACGGGGTGTCGGGGATACCGCTCCAGGCCGCCAGCGCGGCGGTGACGGCGTCGCTCGACACGGCCGGGCCGAGGGTGGCGTCGCCGAGCGGGTCGACCAGGAAGCCGATCGCCAGGCCCTCATCCGGCTCGAACCAGCGCGAGAACGGGCTGAGTAGAGTGAACGACGGGCGCGGTTCGAGCCGCAGGGCCGTGAGGTCGGGACGGGTCTGCAAGGCGCCGCGCGGCGCGGCCGCGTGGCTTGCGGAGCGGGCGATGCGGGCTCGCAGGGTCGCCAGGGGCAGCGCGTCCTTGGCGAGCTGTGGGGCGTCTTGCCCCTTCGCATCGAGCACGCGCACGCCGCGTCCCAGGTCGCGCGCCGCCTGTGGGCCATCCGGGCCGTCGACCAGCGTGTACTTGCCCATGGCCAGTCCGGTGGTGCGCAAGGTGCCGTCGCGGTTGGCGCTGAGGAAGACGAGCACGTGTTCGCCGACGCGGTACTCGGGGTTGCCGAACAGCCATTCCTGCCGTCGGCCGAAGCGGCCACCGGCTTCGCGCAGCACCAGCTCGCCGGGGCTGAGGGGGCCGAACAACACCTCCTCGACGTCCAGCGCGACGTAGGTGACGATCGCCCCGGTTGCCGGCTCCACGCCTGAGGCGATGCGTTCGACCTGTCCGCGCACCGCCGCGAGCGAGGTCGCGGCCAGGTCGCGCGCCCGCATCGGTACCACGGTCGTCGCCGAAGCGTGGCCAGGGCGCAGCGACGGGATCGACAGCAGCAGCGCGAGAGCGAGCCCGACAGTACCCCGCCGCCGGCCCTCCCGCCGTCTCAGAACTCGGGAAACGGCAGCGGCTCCTCTTCGTAATACATCACCGCGATGACCTTCTTGCCCGTCTTCGGATCCTCGCTGATCATCACGTTAGTGATCGTATCGCCCTTTTTGAACGACAAAAACGAGCGCTCCGGGCCGCCGTATTCCTGCTCCACCTTCCAGCCGCGCTCGCTCATGTTGTCCTTGTACAGGCCGAACAGCTTGGGGGTCTCCGCGTCGGCCTCGAAGACCACGTTGCGAGCGCCCTGGGGTCCATCGGTGGAGACTTTGATCTCGGCGCCTTCCGGCATCGGGATGTCGGCCGGGAAGTCAGCCGGCAGGTCGGCCGCTCCACTCGGCGTCGCCGACACGGTGGGCGCCTCGCGCGCCTCGACATCGCCCTGCACCATCTCGCCGTCCTGCTGTTCCTGCACGGCCCGCGGGGTGGTCTTGAGCGACCATACAGTGGCCTTGCGTACCGTCGGCGTCGGCGGGGGCTCCGGGGTATGGCTGCCACACCGACACGAGCCGAACGGCAGTGCCAGCAGGGTGACCAGGGCGAACCGTGCGCAGCGGCGATGCATAGATCCGCGACCTCCTCAGCCTCAATCCGCCACTCTACACAGATCGCCCCCTGCAGCAAGCTCGCCGTGTGCCTTGCTGGCAGGGCGGAGCCAGGCCTGGTAGACGTGCAGTTCCCCGTCATGGCGAGTCGCTTCTGTACGCAGTGCGGCGCATCGCTGCTACGCGACGCTCACTTCTGCGCCGCCTGCGGCGCGCCCGAGGGCGCCGGGTCGTCGCGCCCGTTGCTGGGCGCCGCGCTGTCGCGCTTTGCCCCCGGGTTGGTACTGGCGACCGTCATCAGCCTCGGTGCCATCACCGTCGGCCTCGGGGCGCGCTCGGCCAACCCGCCCAACTTGCCGCCATCGCAGGCCGGCGCGCCGGGTATGCCGCCCGGTCACCCCCCGGTCGAGGTGCCGGCCGAGGTGCGCAGCGCGATCGACAAGTTGGCGGCCCACGCCAAGGCCAACCCGGATGACCGGGACGCCTGGCGACAACTGGGCTTCGTGCAGTACCGCGCCGGCCAGGTCGACCCGAAGTATCTCCAAGAAGCCGCCGCGACCTACACCCATCTCCTGGCCGGCGATCCGAACGATCTCGACGCCCTGCGCGGCCTCGGCAACATCGCCTACGATCGCGACGATCCGGCGGCGGCGGTCGACTTCTTCCGTCGCTACCTGGCGCAGAAGCCGGACGATCTCGGGGTGCAGACGGACCTCGGCACGATGCTGCTGGCCAGCCACCAGAACGAGGCGGCGCTGCAGACGTACCGAGCGGTCCTGCAAGCCGACCCGACTTTTTTTCAGGCCCAGTTCAACCTGGCGCTGGCCTACCGCGCCACCGGCGACCAGGCACAAGCCCTAGCGGCGTTAATCCGCGCCCGCGACATCGCGCCTGACGCCAACGCTCGCAACCGGGTCGAGAGCGTGTTGGCGCAGGTCAGCGGCACACCGGTGGCAAGCACGTCGACGCCGGGGGCCAACGTGGCCGGGAACCTGCGCGCCGGGGTCGAAGCCGTCTTTCGCGCCCATCCGATCGTCGGCCCGCGCGTCGATCGCATCGACTGGTCGGGGGCGACCGCCCTGCGCGTGATGCTGCGCGAGTTTCCCATGCAGGCAATGCCGCAACCGGTGCGCGAGACGTTCATCCGGCGCATCCGCAGCGGCCTGGTCGACAGCAAGGCGCGGCACGGCGTCACCGACCCCTTGCGCGTGGAGCTGGTCGACGCCGGCAACGGGCAGGTCATGGAAGTCATCACCGAGTAGGGCACGCCCGTCCGACATGAGCGAGACGCCATACTACCTGCCGATCGGCGATGAGGTGACCATCTTCGAGTCCGCCTACGCCTGTCGGCTCCCGGTCCTGCTGAAGGGGCCGACCGGTTGCGGCAAGACGCGTTTCGTCGAGCACATGGCACACCGCCTGCGCGGCACGGGGCCGGCGGGCGATGGAAACCTCATCACGGTCGCCTGCCACGAAGACCTGACCGGCAGCGACCTGGTCGGCCGCTACCTGATCAAGGGCGACGAGACGGTGTGGGTGGACGGCCCGTTGACCCAGGCGGTGCGCAGCGGCGCGTTCTGTTATCTCGACGAGATCGTCGAGGCGCGCAAGGACACCACGGTCCTCATCCACCCGCTCACCGATCACCGCCGCATCCTGCCGGTCGACAAGCGCGGCGAGATCATCGAGGCCCATCCCGACTTCCTGCTCGTGATCTCGTACAACCCCGGTTACCAGAGCGTGCTGAAGGACTTGAAACACTCCACTCGACAGCGCTTCGTCACCATCGACTTCGATTACCCGCCGCGCGACAAGGAAGCGCAGATCATCGCCCACGAGAGCGGCGCCAAGCTCGACCTCGCCATGGAGCTCGCCAAGCTGGGCGAGAAGGTCCGCCACCTGAAAGCGAGCGGGCTGGAGGAAGGCGTCAGTACCCGTCTGCTGGTCTACGCCGGACAGTTGATCCGCCACGGCGTCGCCCCGCGCCGCGCCTGCCAAGTGTCGGTGGGGAAGTCGCTGACCGACGACGTCGAGAGCCAGCGCGCCATCGACGAGCTGGTGTGCTCGATCTTCGGTTGAGCGCGCGCCGCGGCGGCAAGGCAGAGCTGCGATGGTGAGCAGCCTGCGCCACATCTGGCTCAGCACGCACTTGCTCGACCACCCCGAAGGGGCGGCCGCGCATGCGGCGGCGGCGGCGCTGGGCAGCGCCGCGCACGCCCACCTGCTCGCCGCCGGCGACCGACTGGCCGCCGCGTCGGCGACGCTGGCACAACGCTATTACCGCCGCGCCGCCGCGGCGTGGCAGACCTTTGGCGCCGACGGCTTCGAGCGCTGGCTGGCACTCGGCGAGGCGCTCGCCACCCGCGAGCCACTGACGCGCGACGGCGCGGTGGCTTTCTTCGGCCTCGCCCCGAGCGCCTTCGGCCGCGCCGGGCTCGACACCGCCGCTGCGTGGTGCGCGCTCGGGCGCGAGCTGGCGGCCACCTCAGCGAAGCTCGCGGCGATCTTCTTTCGCACCACCGGCACGCTGCTGCGCCGCGCCGACGCGCTGACCCGCCTGCACAGCTGGGTGGAGGTCGGCATCGATCTCTACGGGCAACGGGACTGGCACGGCGAGTTTCTCGCCCGGGCCTACTTCGCCGCCGCCCCACAGGCGGTCGCCGCCCTGCACCCCGGCGCCTATCGCCTCTGGGCGGGGGCGGGCGCGGCGCTCTCGCCGACCGTCAAGGACCGCGAGTTCTTCGCCACGCTGCCGCGCGTGCTGGCGCACTGGAGCGCCACCGAGCAAGCACTGCTGCTGCGCACGGTGATCGCGATGGCGGTGCCGGCGGCGGCAGAGGCGCACGCACTCTACCGCGCCCTGCCCGATGCACTTGCCGAGCTGCCGGCACCGGTGCGGGCGGCGTTGCTGGGCGTGCTGCAGCAGACGGGCCCGCGCTTGGTGGGGGCGATCGGCGAGGTTGCGCCGGTGGCGGGAGCGTTGCTGCGCCAAGTCCCGCCAGCCGCGGCCGCCGACGCCGTCGCCCAGCTCGAGCGCGTCGCCGCGGTGTGCCCGGCCGGGGTGATTCCGGCCCTGCGCGCCTTGCCGCGACTCTACGAGAGCGCGGCGCCGGAGCGCGTGCGCGAGTGGTTTGCGGTCGGGCTCGACGTGGCGCGGCGAAACGCCGATGCCGGCCTCGCCTTCTTCGCCCTCGAATCTCGCACCAGCGCCAAGGCGCTGCGCGCCGATTCGACCGCCGCCAGCCTCGATGAGGAACAAGGCCTGCTGCGCAAGTACGTGCAGATGTTGAGCGGTGCGCCGGCCGCCATCCGCGGTCTCGACACGGTTCGCCTGCGCGCTCCGCTCGAGGAGTGGCCGGGCGAGAACGAGATCGCGCTGCCCCTGCGTGTCGATTGGCAGACGACGCACGAAGAGAACCAGCGCATCTATCGCTATCTGGCCGCCCAGCTCGCCGGCCGGCGCGAGTTCGGTACCTACGCGCTGGCGACGATCGACGCCGACGGCGACGCCGACGCTCCAGCGGGTGGCGCGCTCTTCCGCTACGTGACCGCGGCGGAGCGGCCGGAAGCCTTCGAGGATCTCTTTCTGCTCGCCGAGGGCGTGCGCATCCATCATCGGCTGTGCGGCGCCTACCGCGGGCTGGCGGAAGATGGACGCTGGGTGGCAGCGCGGGCGCTCGAGCGCGCCGCGGCACAGGCGGCGCCGGCCGGGCGCGGCGAGCGGCTCGACGCCGTGTTGGCGGCCCTGTGGCGGGGGCCGGCTGGCGGCGCGCTGCCGGCCTGGCTCGATGCGCAGAGCGTCGCCCTGGTCGCGCGCCGCGCCGCGCCGCTGGCCGCGCCGAGCGCGACGGTGGCCGATTCGCTGCGCGTGGCCGCCGCGCTCGTCACGGCGCTGACGGCGGCCGAGCTGGCGGCGCTCGCCGGCGAGGCGGTGCGCGACGGCTTTCGCCTCGAGAAGCTCGCCGGCGATGCCCGGCTCGACCTCATCGAGGATGAGCACGGCGTGCCCTACGACCGCGTCAGCCCGCCCGCGACCGAACCGGTCGGGTCTGCCCCCGAGCCGCCGGGCGAGGAGGCGCGCCTGACCCTGCCGCTGTCACACGACGGCGAGGAGCGAGGCGGCGGTGCCCTCCCGGTCTCGCCCGAGGAACTGCGGCGCCTGCTGGATCAGGGCGTCGATCTGAAGATCAGCCAGGCACCGGGCGCAGACGTCGACGGCCTCGGCCTGTTCATCACCGACCTGATCGGCAAGCTGCCGAGCGAACAGCTCGAGCGCCTGCGGCGGTTGCTCGGCGATCCCGACGCGGCGCCGCGCCGCGGCTTGCGGCGCTTCGGCGAGCCGGGCAGCGATGGCGCCTTCTTCGCCTATGACGAGTGGGACTACCACATCGCCGACTACCGCAGCCGCTGGTGCAAGCTCTTCGAGCTCGGCATCGAGGGCGACTCCGGCGAGTTCTTCACCCGCACCTTGGGCGAATACGCGCAGCTCATTCCCGAGGTGCGCCGGCAGTTTCAGCGCCTCCGCCCGGAGATGTACCGCCTCATCCGCGGCTTGGAAGACGGCGAGGATTTCGACCTCAACGCGACCATCGCGGCGCGCGTCGACCGCCGCGCCGGCCTGGCGCCATCGAGCCGCCTCTACATGGCCCGCCAGCGCGCCGAACGCGATGTCGCGGCCCTCTTCCTGCTCGACATGAGCGCCTCGACCGACGAGCCGCTGATCCCGCCTGGGCTCGCCGCCGCGGATCGCGACGCGAGCGCCCGCCGTGGCCCGGTGCGGCCGCGGCGCATCATCGACGTGACCAAGGAGACCCTGGTCATCATGGCCGAGGCGCTCGAGGCGATCGGCGACGCCTACGCCATCTACGGCTTCTCCGGTCACGGCCGCGACCGCGTCGAGGTCTACCGGGTGAAGTCGTTCGCCGAGGCGCTCAACCCCGCCGTCAAGGCGCGCCTCGGCGGCATCGAGCCCAAACGCAGCACGCGCATGGGCGCGGCGCTGCGCCACGCGGTCGAGAAGCTGTCGGCGGTCACCTCGCGCATCAAGCATCTCTTCCTGCTCAGCGACGGCTTCCCGCAGGACTACGACTACGGCCAGGACCGGCGCAGCAACACCTACGGCATCCGCGACACGGCGGTCGCGTTGCGCGAGGCGGAGACCGCCGGCGTGACGCCGTTCTGCATCACCGTCGACAAGGCCGGTCATGACTACTTGCGCCAGATGTGCGATGAAACGCGCTACATGGTGATCGAGGACATCACCGCGCTGCCGCGCGAGCTGCCGAAGATCTACCAGCGTGTCGTCCGCGCCTGACCGCGCTGGCGCGCCGCCGGCCGCCGCCGCCGGCGCCGTCGTCCGCGTCGCGTTGGTGCCCGCCCCGGGTCGGCTGGCGCCGCTCGATTACCGCGCCCCGGCGCCGCTGGCCCCGGGGACGCGCGTGCTCGTGCCGCTCGGCCGGCGCCGCTGCATGGGCGTGGTCATCGAATCGGCGGTGGCCGCGCGCGCCGAGCTGC
>CAYYWP010000219.1:0-7775 GCA_964475125.1 uncultured Binatia bacterium (SeqCode)
GCCAAGCATCCCGCCTACACCCTCTCCGGCGGCGAGCGCCGCCGGGTCGAGATCACCCGCGCGCTGGTCACGGCGCCGACCTTCATGCTGCTCGACGAGCCCTTCGCCGGCATCGATCCGATCGCCGTCCTCGACATCCAATCGATCGTCACCCATCTGCGCGAGCGCGGCATCGGCATCCTCATCACCGATCACAACGTGCGGGAGACGCTTGGAATTTGCGACCGAGCGTATATCCTCAACGACGGAGTGATTCTCGAGGAAGGAACGCCGGACGTGATTGCCGCCAGCCGCCGTGCGCGCGAACTGTACCTGGGCGAGCGCTTCAGCTTATAGAACGGATCCGCATGGCGCTCGAGATCAAGCAGCAACAACGCATGTCGCAGCAGCTGGTGATCACCCCCCAGCTGCGCCAGGCGATCAAGATCCTGCAGGTGTCGCGCGCCGAACTCGAACAGCTCGTCGAGGAGGAGCTGGAGGTCAATCCGGTGCTCGAGGAGAGCGCGGCCGAAGAGCGCGAGACGCCGGCTCCCGAAGACGAACCGCCGCGCACCGAGGAACGCCTCGAGGTCGGAGACGAGCCCGAGCAGGAATGGCCGGAGTCGTCGGTGCAGCGCGAGACGACCAGCGAGGTAGAGCCGGGGGGCGGGCTCAACGCCGTCGACTGGGAAGACTACGTGCGCAATCACGGCAACGACCGCCACGACGTGGCGGCGCCGCGCGGCGAGGCCGACGACGACAAGCGGCCCAGTTTCGAGAGCACGCTGGTGCGCGCGCAGTCGCTGACCGAGCATCTCTTGTGGCAGCTGCAGATGAATGCGCTCGACCCCGATGAGCAGGCCGTGACGGCGATGCTGATCGGCAACATGGACGAAGACGGCTACATCCAGCTCGCCATCGAGGACGTGGCCTTCCAGACCGGGCGTGACTTCGAAGTGGTCGAACGCGCCCTGCGCCGGATTCAGGACCTCGACCCGGCCGGCGTCGGGGCGCGCGATCTGCGCGAGTGCCTGCGCCTGCAGCTGCGCGGCCGCGGCGAGGAGGGGCAGCTCGCCGACCGCATCGTCGCCGACCACCTGGTGCTGCTCGAAGGCAAGCGCTTCGACCGCATCGCCAAGGAGCTGGGCGTCACGGTCGAGGCGGTGGCGGCCGCGGCCACCGCCATCGCCACCTTGGAGCCCAAGCCGGGGCGCAACTTCGGCGAGGGCGACATCCGCTACATCACGCCCGACGTGTTCGTGCACAAGGTCGGCGACGAGTACGTCGTCAGCCTCAACGAGGACGGCCTGCCACGCCTGCGGGTCAGCAGCTACTATCGCCAGGTGCTCGAAGGCGCCGGGGGCAGCGAGGCGCGCCGCTACGTGCAGGACAAGATGAAGTCGGCGCTCTGGCTGATCAAGAGTATCCAGCAACGACAGAAAACCCTGTACATGGTCACGGCGAGCATCGTGAAGTTCCAGCGCGAGTTTCTCGACCACGGCATCGCCGCCTTGCGCCCCTTGGTGCTGAAGGACGTCGCCCTCGACATCGGCATGCACGAATCGACCGTCAGCCGCGCCACGGCCAACAAGTACGTGCACACCGCGCAGGGGACCTTCGAGCTCAAGTTCTTCTTCACCTCGAGCATCAGCACCGGCACCGGCGAGGAGGTGTCGTCGGAAAGCGTCAAGGACCGCATCCGCGCCATCGTCACGCAGGAGGATGCGCGCCACCCCCTCAGCGACCAGCACATCGCCGCGATGCTGAGCGGCGAAGGCGTTCAGGTCGCGCGCCGGACGGTCGCCAAGTATCGGGAGATGATGAACATCTTGCCGTCGTCGAAACGGCGGCAGGTCTTCTGAGGCGGGCCCGCGCCCGCCGCTCACGCGAGGAGAGCGCTATGCAGGTCGTGGTCACGTTTCGCCACATGGAGACCACTCCCGCGCTGCGCCGCTACGCCGAGACCAAGGTGCAGCGCGTGCACAAGCTCATGCGCCATCCGGTCGAGGCCCACGTCATCCTCGAGGTCATCAAGCGCCAGCACGTGGCCGAGATCACGCTCAGCGGAGAACACCTGCGGGTCGCGGCGAAGGAAGCGACCGGCGATCTCTACTCGGCGATCGATCTGGCGATGGATAAGATCGAGCGGCAGATCCAGAAGCGCGTCAGCAAGCGCCTGGCTCATCGCCACGACACGCCGGCGCCAATGCCGGCCCCGCCGCGGCGGCCGGCGCGGCCGGCGGTGCGGCCGGAACGCGTCGCCGTCGAGGCCATGACCGTCGCCGAGGCTCTGCGTCGCTTGAGCCGCGACGGCGTCGAGCTGGTGTTGTTCGTCAACGACGCGACCGAGGCGTTCAGCGTCCTCTATCGCCGCCGCGATGGGGCGATCGCGCTGCTCGAGCCGGACGTCGCCGAGCGATGAAGATCCTCGATGTGCTGACCAGCGAGTCGCTCATCGCGCCGTCGTTGAACGGATCCGACAAGGCGGCTGTGCTGCGCGAGCTGGCCGAGCATCTGGCCGGCCAGCCCGATGGGACGCACATCGACCCGCAGCGGCTCGTCGAGGTGCTCTGGGAGCGGGAGCGGCTGGGGAGCACGGCCATCGGCGATGGCATCGCCATCCCGCATGGCAAGCTGGCCGGATTGAAGGGCGTGATCGGCGCCTTTGGTCGCCATGTGCGCGGCGTCGATTTCGATTCGCTCGACGGCGGCCCCACCCACTTGTTCTTCTTGCTGGTCGCGCCCGAGGACTCCGTCGGCCAGCATCTCAAGGCCCTGGCGCGCGTCTCGCGTTTGCTCAAGGATGGCGCCTTTCGCCAGCGCCTGGTCAGCGCCGCGAATCGCGCCGAGCTCTTCCGCCTCATCCGCGAGGAGGATGAGAAGCTCTGAACGGCACGGCGACGCGGGCGCCCAGGTCGGGCTCGAGGTCGTCGTCGTCAGCGGGCTGTCCGGGTCGGGCAAGAGCACCGCGATCCGGGTGCTCGAGGACCTCGGCTACTACTGCATCGACAACCTGCCGGTGATCCTCGTGCCGCGCTTCTTGGAGCTGTGCACCAGCTCCCTCGAGCGCATCACCCGGGTCGCCCTCGGCATCGATATCCGCGAGCGCCAGTTCTTCGCCGACTATCCGCGCGCCCTCGACGACATGCGCCGCGCCGGCCATGCGGTCGAGGTGCTGTTTCTCGACGCCGGTGACGACGTGCTGGTTCGCCGCTTCAGCGAGACGCGCCGCCCGCATCCCCTCGGCGGCAGCGGTGGCCCGCTGCTCGGGATCCAACGCGAGCGCGGCGAGCTGGCCGGCCTGCGCGAGCGCGCCGACCGCATCGTCGACACCAGTGCCCTCACCGTGCACCAGCTGCGCGAGGAGTTGCGCCGCGTCTATCGCGCCGCCGGCCGGAGCGCCGAATTCACCCTGCTGCTGGTGTCGTTCGGGTACAAGTTCGGCGTGCCGAGCGACGTCGACATGGTGCTCGACGCGCGCTTCCTGCCCAACCCGTTCTTCGTCGACGCGCTGCGCGGCCAGACCGGCCGCGACGCGGCGGTGGCGAGCTTCGTGCTCGAGCGCGAGGAGACGCGCGCCTTTCTGCGCTTGACCGCGGCGTGGCTCGACTTTGCGCTGCCGCACTACCGGCGCGAAGGGCGCAGCTACTTCACCCTCGCCATCGGCTGCACCGGCGGCCGTCACCGTTCGGTGGCCCTGGTCGAGCAATTCGCCCGCACCCTCGCCGAGGGCGGAGCGCGCGTGCAAGTGCAGCACCGCGACATGCAGCGATGACGGCGTCGGCGCCGATCGCCAGCGCGCGCCTGTCGATCAAGAACCGCCTCGGCCTGCATGCCCGCGCCGCCTCGCTGCTGGTGCAGGCGGTCGCCGGCTTCGAGGCGGATGTGCACGTCGCCAAGGACGACCAGCGGGTGAACGGCAAGAGCATTCTCGGCTTGCTGATGCTGGCGGCCGCACAGGGCAGCACCATCGAGGTCACCGCAGAAGGCCGCGATGCGGCGGCCGCGGTGGCCGCGATCACCACCCTCGTCGAGTCTGGCTTCTATGAGGATACGTGAACGCGGGCTCGGTGACGCGCCGTCGATGGGATTGGTCCCATGTGGGCGTGCGGCGCGCGTGCAACGCCGATCACCTTGACCCTCCAGACCCGGCTGTAATAAGCGAGGTGAAATCACCGGAGCGTTTCCGCTGCGGCGCCGAGCCGGGTGTGCGCTGCGCAGGGAGAGGGGAGCATGCCGTTACAGAATTTCGTCTTCACCTCTGAATCCGTCTCGGAGGGCCATCCGGACAAGATGTGCGACCAGATCTCCGACGCGATTCTCGACGCGTTGCTGAACGTCGACAGCGAAAGCCGCGTCGCCTGTGAGAGCCTGGCCAAGACCGGCATGGTCGTGGTCGCCGGCGAGATCACGACGCGGGCCAAGATCGATTACTCGGAGGTGGTGCGCAATACCGTGCGCCGCATCGGCTACACGAGCTCGGAGATGGGCTTCGACGCCAATACGTGCGCCGTCCTGGTGGCGATCGATCGGCAATCGCCCGACATTTCGCAGGGCGTCACCGAGGGCGAGGGCCTGCACAAGGAACAGGGCGCCGGTGATCAGGGGTTGATGTTCGGCCTCGCCTGCGACGAGACGCCTGAGCTCATGCCCCTGCCGATCATGCTGGCGCATCACCTGGTCGAGGAATTGGCGGCGGTGCGCCGCACCGGCCGCTATCCGTTCCTGCGCCCGGACTCGAAGTCGCAGGTGACGGTGCAGTACCGCGACGGCAAGCCGGTGCGCGTCGACGCGGTCGTGGTCTCGACGCAGCACAGCGCCGAGATCGCCTATGAGGCGCTGCGCGAGACGGTGGTCCGCGAGGTGATCGACAAGGTCGTACCGCGGGAATACGTCGACAAGCACACCGCGATTCACGTCAACCCGACCGGCCGCTTCGTCGTCGGCGGGCCGATGGGCGACTGCGGGCTGACCGGCCGCAAGATCATCGTCGATACCTACGGCGGCTTCGGTCGCCACGGCGGCGGCGCCTTCTCGGGCAAGGATCCGACCAAGGTCGACCGCAGCGCCGCCTACATGGCGCGCTACATCGCCAAAAACGTCGTCGCCGCCGGCTTGGCGCGCAAATGCGAAGTGCAGCTCGCCTACGCCATCGGCGTGGCCCAGCCGCTCTCGGTGCTGATCGACACGTTCGATAGCGGTGAGGTGTCGGACGAGCTGCTCGGCAAGCTGGTGCGCGAGCACTTCGAGCTGACGCCGCGCGGCATCATCGAGACGCTCGATCTGCGACGCCCGATCTACGAGCGCACCGCGGCCTACGGCCACTTCGGGCGCGCGCCGGAGAACGGCTACTTTTCCTGGGAGCGCACCGACAAGGCCGAGGCCCTGCGGCGTGCCGCGGGCGCCGGGGCGCGCCAGGCGCCGGCCAGGGCCAGCAGCTGATTGCCGCCCGTTACGCCACCCCGACGAGCGACCCCGCCCCGGCGGCGGGGGCGCTGCGCGATCCCATGCGCCGGCGCATCACCGGCTGCCAGCGAGGAGCGACATGGCCAAGACATCGTATGACGTGAAAGACATCAAGCTCGCCGATCAGGGCCTGCGGCGGATCGACTGGGCCGAGCAGTCGATGCCGGTGGTGCGCAAGATCCGCGAGCGCTTCGGCAAGGAAAAGCCGCTGAAGGGGCTCACCATGGCGGCCTGCCTGCACGTGACCTCCGAGACGGCCAACCTGGTCCGCACCCTCAAGGCGGGTGGGGCGAAGGTCTTCGTCTGCGCCTCCAATCCCCTCTCGACCCAGGACGACACGGCGGCCGCGCTGGTGAAGCACGAAGGCATCCCGACCTTCGCCATCAAGGGAGAGGACCAGAAGACCTATTACCAACACCTGCGCGCGGTGCTCGATGAAGGGCCGGTGCTGACCATGGACGACGGGGCCGATCTGGTCTCACTGCTGCACACCGAGTACGCGGCGCGCGCCACCAGCGTGCGCGCCAGCATGGAGGAGACCACCACGGGGGTCATCCGCCTGCGCGCCATGGAGCGCGACCGCGCCCTGCGCATCCCGGTCATCGCCGTCAACGACGCCACCACCAAGCACCTGTTCGACAATCGCTACGGGACGGGCCAGTCGACGCTCGATGGCGTGCTGCGCGCCACCGGGGTGCTGTTTGCCGGCCGCACGATCGTCGTCGCCGGATACGGCTGGTGTGGCAAGGGCGTCGCCATGCGCGCCCGCGGCGCCGGCGCCCAGGTCGTCGTGACCGAGGTCGAGCCGATCCGCGCCCTGGAGGCGGCCATGGACGGCTTGCGCGTGATGCCGATGCGCGATGCCTGCCGCATCGGCGACGTGTTCATCACCCTGACCGGCAACAAGCACGTCATCCGCGAAGAGCACTTCCAGTCGATGCGCGATGGCGCCATCGTCTGCAACTCGGGCCACTTCGACATCGAGATCGACATGAAGACCTTGCGCCGCTTGGCCAAGAAGGTCGACCGCGAGGTGCGCCCGTTCGTCGACGCCTTCTACCTGCCCAACGGCCGCGTCATCTACGTCATCGCCGAGGGGCGCCTGGTGAACCTGGCGGCCGCGGAAGGACATCCGGCCTCGGTGATGGACATGAGCTTTGCCACCCAGGCGTTGAGCGCCGAGTGGGCGCTCAAGATGGCCGACAAGGGCAAGCTGGCGGTGAAGGTGCACGAGGTGCCGAAGGCCATCGAGGACGACGTCTCGGCTCTCAAGTTGGAGAGCATGGGAGTGAAGATCGATCGCCTGACCTCGGAGCAGCGCGAGTACCTGACCTCCTGGGCCGAAGGCACCTGAGGCCGAGCGATCCGCGATGAGCGATGAGCGAGTGAGGGGCGCCAGGCGCGAGCGCGCCCCGACTCATCGCTCATCGCCTGCCGCGCCTGAGCCCGCCGCGGCGTGGGCCCGCCTGCAGCGCGCGGTCGAGCGCTGCCGGCGCTGTCCGCGCTTGCTGGCCCACTGCCGGGAGGTGGCGCGCCGCAAGCGCCGCCAGTATCTCGCCGAGACGTACTGGGGGCGGCCCGTGCCCGGCTTCGGCGATCCGCACGCCCGCTTGCTCATCGTCGGTCTCGCGCCCGCCGCGCACGGCGCCAACCGCACCGGTCGCATGTTCACCGGCGATCGCAGCGGCGACTGGCTGTACGCCGCGCTGCACGCCGCCGGCTTCGCCTCGCAACCGAGCGCGACGCGGCGCGACGACGGGCTGGCGCTGCGCGACGCCTACATCACCGCCATCGCCCGCTGTGCGCCGCCCGCCAACAAGCCCTTGCCGAACGAGATCGAGAACTGCCGGCCGTACCTGCTGCGCGAGCTCGCCCTGCTCGCCGATCTGCGCGCCGTCGTCTGCCTGGGCGGAATGGCGCTCGACGGCTTCCTGCGCGCCTGGCGCGCCGCCGCTCGGCCCGCGCCCGCACCGCGCCCGCGCTTCGCACACGCCGCCGAGTACGCCCTGGCCGGCGGTGTGACACTGCTCTGCTCCTATCACCCCAGCCAGCAGAACACCTTCACCGGCCGTCTGACGCGCGCGATGCTGGCGGCGGTCTTCACACGGGCGCGGCAAGCGGTGACGTGCGGACGTGCTGACGTGATGACGTGCTGACGTAAGAGGATGTGGTGTGTGTTGGGGCGCTGGGCTGAGGTGAAATCCCAAGCGCTTCAGGCGAGCCAACTTGACGTCCTTCGAATCCCACCTACACACGTCAGCACGTCAGCACGTCCTCACGTCAGCACGTCCTCACGTCAGCACGTCCTCACGTCAGCACGTCCTGTTGAA
>CAYYWP010000220.1:0-7632 GCA_964475125.1 uncultured Binatia bacterium (SeqCode)
GCCAACCTGGCGCTGGCGGCGCGCGGCGGCCAACTGCTGGGGTTGCCGCGGCGCGCGCTCGGCTACTACGTCTTCCACAAGGGCGACACCACCCGCATCGCCAATCGGCTCTACCAGCCCGACGATGCCGACTTTCGCGCCCGCATCGCCCGCCACCGCCGCACCGTCGAGCACTTCCGCGCCCGACCCGCCATGCGCGCGCTGCTGGCCGACGCCCGGCTCGACGGCGACGGGGCGTGAGCATGGCGTCGCTGTTCGTCGCCCATATCGATGCCGAGCGCGCCTTCTCCGGCGGCGAGGTGCAGGTCCTGCTGCTGATCGAGGCGCTGGCCGCGCGCGGACATCGCCATCTGCTCATCTGCCCGCCGCGCAGTCCGCTGGCGGCCGCGGCGGCGCGCCGCAGCATCCCGACGCGCACCGTCTCGATGCGCAGCGACCTCGATCCGGCGGCGCTCTGGAACCTGGTGCGCGAGCTGCGCGCCCTGCCGGCGGGCGCCGTGGTGCACGCCCACACCGGGCGCGCCGCCTGGCTCGGCAGCTGGGCGGCGTTCCGCGCCGGCCTGCCGGCGGTGGTCACCCGCCGCATGGACCGTCCGGTGCGACCCGGGATGCGCACCCGCCTCATCTACCAACGCTGGACGCAGCGCACGGCGGCGATCTCCGCTCACGTCGCCGCCCAGCTCATCGCCGCCGGGGTGCCGGAGTCGCGCCTGGTCGTCATCCCCGATGCGGTCGACCTGGCGCGCGTTCACTCGCCGCTCGGGCGCGCCGCCGTGCGCGCGGCCGCCGAGGTGGCGGACGGTGACGTCGTGCTGCTGGCCACGGCGCGCTTGGTGCACCGCAAGGGGCTCGACCTTGTCCTCGACGCCGTCGCGCGGCTCGCCGCCGAGGGGCTGCGCCCGCGCATGTGGATTGCCGGCGACGGTCCGGAGCGCGGCGCGCTCGAGGCGCGCTGCGAGCGCGCCGGCGTGACGGCCCAGGTGGCATGGCTCGGCCAGCGCGCCGACGTCGGCGATCTGCTCGCCGGTTGCGATGCCGTCATCCTGGCCTCGCGCGCCGAAGGGCTCGGCGTCGCCGCGCTCGAAGCCATGGCGGCCGGCCGGCCGGTGGTGGCCAGCGCCGTCGGCGGGCTCGCCGCGGCGGTGGTCGACGAGCACACCGGCCTACTGGTTCCCGCTGACGACGTGGCGGCCCTCAGCGCCGCGTTGCGGCGAATCGTCCTGGAACCGGCCCTGCGCCAGCGCCTCGGCGCCGCCGGGCCGGCGCACGTCGCGGCGCGTTTCCACCCGGCGGCGATGGCGGAGGCGTATGAGCGGTTGTATGGGGCGGCGATTGCGGGACGGGTGGAGGTGCTGACGTGTTGACGTGCTGACGTGGCGCCCTTTCGGGGCTGGGCCCTTTCTATGGTCGGATTCCGGGGGCGTTGCCCCGGGATGGGGTGTGGTTGCCCCTTGGGGGTACCCACACGTCAGCACGTCAGCACGTCAGCACGTCAACACGTCAACACGTCAACACGTCAGCACCTCCACCCGTCAGCACCTCCACCCGTCAGCACGCTCCCTTGACGACCCGGCACTGACGCGGCAAGGCACCCCCGATGTCCGTGGCCACGGCGGGGCGCGTTCAGCTCAGTGCTTGCCTGATTACGTTCAACGAGGCCGATCGCATCGACGAGTGCCTCGCTTCGCTGGCCTGGTGCGATGAGATCGTCGTCGTCGATTCCGAGTCCACGGACCAGACGCGAGCCCGGGCGCTGGCGCACGGCGCGCGGGTCATCGAGCGCGCCTGGCCCGGCTACGTGGCGCAGAAGGAGTTCGCCTGCCGCGCCGCGACCCACGACTGGGTGTTGTCGATCGATGCCGACGAGCGCGTCTCGCCGCCGCTGCGGGCCGAGATCGAGTCGCTGCGCGCCGCCGGTTTTCCGGCTGCCGCCGGCTGGGCGATGCCGCGCTGCAGCCGCTATCTGGGCGCCTGGATCCGCCACGGCACCTGGTACCCCGACCGCGCCATCCGCCTGTTCGACCGCCGCCGCGGCCGCTTCCAGGCCAACCCGTTGTACGACCTGCACGAGCGCGTCGTGCTCGACGGTCGGTGCGCCTTCCTGACCCATGACCTCTGGCACCTGCCGTACCGTTCCCTGAGCGAGCACCTGGAGACCATCGACCGCTACACGACCATCATGGCCACGGGGCTGCACGCGCGCGGCCAGCGCGCCACGGTGGCCGATCTGGTCCTGCGGCCGTGGGCGCATTTCCTCAAGGGCTACGTGCTCAAGCGCGGCTTCCTCGACGGCTGGCGCGGACTGCTGCTCGCCCAGCTCGGCGCCAACTACGTGCGCCTGCGCTACGCCAAGCTCCTGGCCCTGCAGCGCGCCGGGGCCGGTGCGGGAGACGACACGCCGTGAGGGCGGGGAACCTGCCAGCCGGGGTGACGGGCACCCCCCGATCCCCGGTCCCCGACCCCGACCCCAATCGCGTCGAGCGCGGTGCAGTGGCGTGCCCATCGACCCCGGGGCCACTGTCCATCGCCGGCCATCTATGGTGGGGTGAGCGGGGCGCGCGAGGCGCGAGGCCATGCCCGAATCGATCTCGGTCATCATCTCCACCTACGAGAACCCGCGCGCCCTGCATCTGGTGCTGACCGGGCTGGCGCGGCAGACGCAACCGCCCGATGAGTTGCTGATCGCCGATGACGGCTCCGGCCCGCAGACGCGGGCCTTGATCGACGAATGGGCGGCGCGCCTGCCCTATCCGGTGCGCCACGTCTGGCACCCCGACGAAGGCTTTCGGAAGTGCCGCATCCTCAATCGCGCCATCGCCGCCGCCGCCGGCACCTACCTGGTGTTCTTCGACGGCGACTGCGTGCCGTCGGCGCACTGCCTGGCGGTGCACGCGGCGTGCGCCGCACCGGACCGCTACATCGCCGGCGGCAAGGTGATGCTCGGGGCGCGGCTGAGCGCCGCCTTGACTGAGCGCGACATCGCCGGCGGCCTGCTCGACGGCGTCGGCTGGTGGTGGCTCGGGGTGGAGAAGCGCCATCGCCTGATCGCCGGCCGCATTCCCGGCCTGCGCGACGCGCTCGACCGCCGCGTCAAACGCAAGTCGGGATGGCGGGGCGAGAACTCCTCCGCCTGGGCCGCGCACGTGCGGGCGGTGGGCGGCTTCGATGAGCGCTTCACCTATGGCTACGAGGATGCGGACTTCGGCCACCGCATGCAGCTCTCCGGCCTGACCAGCCAATCCGTGCGCTACACCGCGCCGGTGTATCACCTCGACCACCCGCGACCCTGGCGCACCGAGGCGGTGGTCACGGCCAACCGCGCGCTCTACGACGCCAATCGCGCCGCGCGCGTCATCGTCACCCCGCACGGGCTCGGCGCCGAGGCGATCGGCGCCGGGTCATCCCGGGCTTGACCTCCCCGGCACGACCTGATGACGACGCCGAGAGTCGGCGATGATGAACCCGTATCACTTGGTCCCGCAGCCGATCGGCCTCCTGGCGCATCGATTCCGCGAGCGGCTGCTCGTGGCCAAGCTGCGCCGCCGCCTCGGCCGCCTGTCGGACTACCGGCGCCCGTGCGCCCAGATCGCTGATCTCCTGGCGGCGGTGCGGCGCAAGAACCTGGTCTTCACGATCACCGCCGGTCGCACCGGTACGGTCTACCTGCAGCAGCTCCTCGAGCTGTTTCCCGACACCACCAGCCTGCACGAGCCGCAGCCGGCATTCGTCTCGGTGTTGCGGCTCGTCCAGCACACCCCCGAGCTCGCGCGCCAGTTCCTGATCGAGTACAAGCTGCCGGCGGTGGCGGCGGTTGCGACGACGCACTACGTCGAGACGAGTCATCTGGTGTGCAAGGGCTTTCTGGAGCCGCTCCTCGAGCTCGGCATCGCGCCGCGATGCGTCGTCCTGCGGCGCAGCCCGCGCCGGATCGCGCTCAGTTACTTGTCGCGCCGCGCCATTCCGGGGCGGACGAAGCAGGGGCTCAAGTACCTGCTGCACCCTGGCGATCCCGGTGTCCTGCCGTTCCCCGGATGGGTGCGACAGAGCGACTATGGGCTGTGCTTCTGGTACGCGCTGGAGATCGAGCGCCGACAGCGCGCCTACGCCGCGATGCTGGCCGCTTGCGGCCTCACCGCGGTCGACGTGACGGCCGAGGAGCTGCACGATTTCGACCGCTTCCTGGTCCTTGCCGAGGCGCTGGGGCTGCTCGGCGCCGGTGTGGATCGGGCGCACCTGCGCGGCGCTCATCGCCAGGTCTCGGAGGTCGTCCACAATCGCAATCAGCGCGTCGCGCAGGCGGCAGGGCTCGAGGCCGCCGAGCGCTCGGTGTGGGCGGCCGTCGCGCCACACGCCCCGGGGCTGCGCGACGACATCGCCCGGCGATATGGCGCCGCCTCCTAGGCGACGCAAGTGGCCGCTGTCGACGTGGGCGGGCTCGGCGCCGCGGCGCGCCCGGGTGGCGACCTGGCTGGTGCTGCTGGTGGCGTGCGGCAACCTGCCGCTCCTCGGCGATGCGGTGCGGCGGTGGTACCGGGCGCGGCCGCAGCCGTGGCAGCCCGAGTCATACATCGCGCGTCTCGCCAGCCTGCGGGACACGCTCCAACCTGACAGCCGGATCGCCTACGTCAACCTCGCCTTGTCTGACGAGGCGACGCGCCGGCGCGATCTGTTCCTGGTGCGCTACGCCCTAGCGCCGAGGTGTGTGACGGGCGCCGGCGACCAGGCGCTGGTGCTCACCTACGGAGGGGGACCCGAGGTGCGAGCGTCGCTCGGCGGAATGACGCTGGAGCGGGATCTCGGCAACGGTTTCGCGCTCTATCAACGGCCGGGGTTGCCGTGATCGGTCCCCTGCTCGGAACGGTCGTTCCCGCCGCCGCCGCCTACTGGGCCCTTGCCCCGGCGTCGTTTACGCGCCGGCGGCCGGCGGCGCGACTCCTGGTCGCCGCGCTGGCGATGGGTCTGACCGCGGGCGTGACCTCCTGCCTGTGGTTCGTGTGGCTCGTCCTGGCGGGGCCGCCCGGCGCGGCATACTTCGCCGTCGAGGCGGCGGCCGTCGCCATCGCCGCCGGGCTCGGGCGCGCGCTGGCGAAGCGCCGTGGCGATGGGTCCGCGAGCACTGGCCAGTGCCACCCGGCGGTTGCCGCCGTCGCGCCGGCGGTGTCGGTCCGCTCGGCGACCGCGGTGGTGATCGCCCTGGCGCTCACCTGGCTCGCCTGGTTCGCGGTGGCGACCTACCGGCGGCCGCATGGCAGCTGGGATGCCGTGTCGATCTGGAATCTGCATGCGCGCGTGCTCGCCTCCGCCGGCGACCACTGGGCGGAGTTCTTCCGTCACGGCGGCACGTGTGGCTGGCAGGCCGACTATCCCTTGCTCGTTCCCGCCGCGGTGGCGCGGCTGATCAGCCTCGGCGGCGCGCCGGAGACGGCGGTGGGTGCCCTGGTGGCGTTCTGGTTCGCGGCTGCGACGGTGCTGCTCATCGCCGCCGTGGTCGCGTGGCTGCGCGGTGCGGCGCAGGCGCTGCTGGCGGCGGCGACGCTGTTGGGAACCAGCTTCTTCGTCCGCAACAGCGCCAGTCAATACGCCGATCTTCCGCTGGCCTGGTTCATTGCTGCGGCGCTGAGCTGTGTGGTGATGAGCCGGCACGACCGCCGGCGGGCGTCTTGCTGGTTGCTCGCCGCCGGCCTCGCGAGTGGTCTGGCGGCATGGACGAAGAACGAAGGACTGCTGTTCGTGGCCGCGGTGGCGCTGATCGGTACCGTCGTCTCGATCCGTCGCCACGGCGTGCGCGCCGCGCTGGGCGAGGCGGGCCTGCTGGCGGCGGGATCCATCCCGGTGCTCCTGCTGGCGGCATACTTCAAGCTCACCCTCGCACCGCCGAGCTACCTCGCCGCCGGCCTCGCAGGCGGCACGTGGCAGGCGCAGCTGCTCGATCCGACGCGCTACCTGGCAATCGCTGGCGGCATGACCAGTGCCCTGGTCCGCCTGGCGCGGGGATTTCTCCTCGCCTTGCCGCTCTACGCCTTCCTCATGGGCTGGGCAGATGCGCCCCGCACCCGCGCCAGTGCGCGCTTGGTCCTCGCCGTGCTGGCCCTCATGCTGATCGGTTTCGCCGCCACCTACGCGATCACGCCCTTGGCCCTCGATTGGCAGCTGCGGACCTCGGCGCGGCGCCTCCTCCTGCAACTCTGGCCCACCGCCGTGATGGCCTTCTTCTTGGCGACGGGAAGCCGGGAAGAACGTGGGGACGTGCTGGCGTGCTGACGTGTTGACGTGCTGACGTGGGGACGTGCCGACGCGGGAACGTACTGACGAGTGGCAGCCGCTTCGGAGTGCCCACCTGTCCCTACGTCAGCACACCAGCCCGTTTACACCCCGCCCCACGTCAGCACGTCAACACGTCAACACGTCAGCACGCCACTCAGCACGTCACCAACACGTAGTTCCGATGCTCGGCCAGGCGGAAGCCGAGCAGGCGGTTTTCGATGAACGACAGCACGCGTTGGCCGGGTTGGTCGTGCTTGCGCTGCGTCGCGGTGGGGTGGACTTCCCAGTCGCGCGCGGCGATGCGCGCCGCCATGATCGCCGGATGGGTGCCGGTGAAGCGCACGCGGCCGTGCAGCTGGCCGAAGTCGTACCCCCGGTCGAGATCGGGCACGTAGTCGCGCGCACCGGCGATGCCGAGGTGCACCTCGGCGAGGGCGCGCGTCTTGCGCGTCATGCCGCGCGGTGGCCGCACCCACCCGTAGTGAAAGATGCGCGCTCCGGCCGGTACGACGCGCAGCTTGCGGCCGTCGGCGTGGCGGAATCCCTGCGCGCTCTTCCACGAGCGGATGCCGCGTCCGCCGCGCACGACGCGCACCTCGCGCCGGTACCAGCTGTGCGCGTCCTGGTAGTGATCGTAATCGGCGTAGAAGTGCCGGTACTCGAACACCATCCCGTCCACGCGCGGGTCGTCGCGGTAGTACCGCAAGCGTTCCACCAGGCCGGCGAGGTCGTCTTCGTGTAGCACCTCGTCGGCTTGCAGGTAGAGGCACCACTCGCCGCGGCAGGCCTGCAAGGCGATGTTGGTTTCGGCGGCGTTGCTGAAGCCGCGTGAGAACAGCTTCTCGTCCCACACCGTCTCGATGATCTTCAGCTTCGGCTCGCCGATGGCGCGCAAGGCGTCGGTGGTGCCGTCGCGCGAGTCGCCCGCCGCGACGACGAACTCGTCGCAGATCGGCAGCGCCGAGCCGATCGACTCCAGCACCGGGTAGTAGAGGTCGATGGCGTTGCGAACGAAGGAGAAGCCGCTCAGGCGCATGGCGGCGACAGCCTAGCGGGGATGCGGCGCCGCCGCCATGCGGTCGGTGGGCGCGCCGCGGTGTGCTCGCGAGCCCGGCGGCGACCCGATATAGCCTTGATCGGACAAGAGAAATTCCACCCAGAGGCGCGGAGGCCGCAGAGCACGCGGAGCACGATGGTCGAGCAGCCCGTTGTTGCGGCACAAGCACTTCCCGCTCATCCTGAGCCCGTCGAAGGATGAGCGCGGCCTTTTGCAACGGACTGTTAGAGAGTTGCCCCCCCAAACCCAATTGACACGGCACAAGCACTTCCCGCTCATCCTGAGCCCGTCGAAGGATGAGCGCGGCCTTT
>CAYYWP010000221.1:0-7573 GCA_964475125.1 uncultured Binatia bacterium (SeqCode)
GGGAGGACGTCCCGCCCCGGCCCACTCGGCCCAACGTCCCCTCTTAGTTCCTCCTCGTTCTGACCCATCGATGTGCCGAGGGCCGCATTAGCCGCGTTCGCATCGAAAGCGAAAACCCCTCGGTTTCCCGAGGGGTTTTGAAGTGGGCCGCCCGTGACTCGAACACGGGACCCGCTGATTAAGAGTCAGCTGCTCTAACCAACTGAGCTAGCGGCCCGTGCGTGTGCAACTAGCGAACCGGATTGATGAAGTCCATCACCCACCCGTCACGCCGCTCGCCCGGCTGTGCCCGCGAGTCAGCGGTTCTCTGTGCCCGGAATTGCGCCCGTCGCGTGATCTGACCGCGTCGAGCTTCCGGGCGGCATCCGCGAGGTCGCCCTCGCTGACGATGTTGTAGCGCTCGAACACCGCGCGCGTCTTGTGTCCGGTCATCTGCATGGCGACGTGCTTTGGGATGCCGGCACGCGCGAGGTTGCGGACGGCGGTGCGGCGCGTTCGTGACCTTCGGCGGGGCCTACTCCGTCCTCGCCTACGTGACCCAGGTCGCCACGATCTCGCTGGGGTGGTTGACCCGCACGCCGGCGGTCGATGGACTTGCGCTCGCAGAGACGACGCCCGGTCCGCTGATCATGGTGCTGCAGTTCGTCGGCTTCATCGCTGGGTGGAACAAACCCGGAGGGCATGAGCCCCATGGCGAGCGCGACGGCGTCCGCATCGCTCGAGTCCGCGAAGGCCAGTCAGCCGCACCCGGTACCTACCGGTTGATAGGCACGCACGTCGGGTATGCCCCGCAGATGGTGAAGTCGCGATAGGCCTTCTGGACGATGGCCCCGCTCGGGTTGCGCAGCGCCGTCGCCTCCCGCAGCTCAAGCAGGTGCGCGCGCCCCAGCTGCAGCGAGGTCTCGTCCGGAGCGAAGTGGTTGCCGATCGGGTAATCGATGTACGGACCGCGTTGCTCGATGTGCGTACCCAACACGTGTGCCACCGGCCGGGTGCGAGTGAAGTCGACCAGCCGCTCGATGCTCGCCGCGAACACCTCGTGGTCCGGGACATTGATGAAGAGGCGGCCCGGGTACAGCGTGTCTCCGGTGAACAACAGACCCGTCCGCCGGTCGTAGACGGCGAGGCTCGTCTCGTCGTGACCCGGGATGGGGATGACGTCCACCACGCGCTGTCCCAGATCGTATTCAACGATGTCCGTGGGCCAACGCTGGATCCCGAAGAACGCCCGCAGCGCGTCCACGTCATTGGGGGGCACCACGGTGGTATGCGGCCGCTTCTGAAACTGCCCGTCCCCCCAGATGTGGTCAGGGTGTGAATGCAGATGAGCGACCACCAGGTGGATCGACGTCCGGTTGTTCCGCCGCAGCCACTGGTCGATGGCGAAGTCCACCGCGGCGCGAACGCCGGGCGCGCGCCCGGTGGCCGGATCGGTGTCGGGTCCGGCGCCCGTGTCGAGCAACAGCGCCTTATCGCGTCCGAAGATGAGGTACAGGAAGGGCTTCTCCGCGTGCACGCAACCCGACTCGCGGAGAATGAACACGTCGGCGTTGTATGCGTGGATCTGAAAGTCCTGTTGAACGACCGAGCAGTCCGGCCCGCCACTGTCCCACCGCACGGGCAGCGAACCCGGGGCGAGGTTCGCCGGCCCGTCCCGGTTCGCTCCAGCCGGCAGGGCGGCGGCCGGGAGGGCAGCGGCTGCCAGGGCCGCAACCACAACGACCCGGCGCAATCTCCCGCGCAAGACGGGAGGGTGGAGGCAGCGGTAGCCGTCCCCGTTCTGGCGGCTAAGTCGAGACATAAAACGCTCCTTGCCTACGGCGAAGCACGGATGGTACCTGCCAGAGAAAACGGATTGCAAACCGCCGCGATGTGGCGCTGCTCGACGGCGCCGGCGCGCGGCGCGAAGCTTGGCGGCCAGGACCGCGGAGCTTCCATGGGGCGACTGTCCGGCAAGGTAGCGCTGATCACCGGCACCGCGGGAGGGTAAGGGTGGGCCGCCGCCGTGCTCTTCGCCGCCGAGGGCGCCGCGGTGGTCGGTTGCGACGTGAAGGAGCGCGAGCTGGCGGAAACCGCTGACCTCATCGCGGCGCGCGCGGGCCGGTATCAGGGCCGCGTCTGCGACGCGTCGTCCGATGACCAGTTCGCCGCGCTGGTCGGCCTCACGGAGGCCACCTTCGGGCCGATCGACGTCCTCTACAACAACGGCGCGGCGGCGTGCTTCGCCCCGATCTGGGAGATGACCCGCGCGGCGCAGCCAGACGGTTCGCAGCCGAGCGACGCCGGTGGTCGTCCGTCTTCCCTCTCCCGCACAGTTGCCGGGAGAGGGAACGGACGAGAGTCTACACTACTTCTTGGGAGGTTGGATCTCTTCGACGGCGATGGCGGCCGCTTCGCTGAAGGTGATCTCGACCAGGTCGCCGACGGCGACGCGATCGAGATTGCGCGGATCGCGCACCTTGATCGTCGTCTTCTCACCGTCCGGGCCGGTCAGCGTCACCGTGCCCGCCTGCTTGTCGATGGCACTGATGGTGGTGGTGACGGTCACCACGCTGGCCGCGGCGGCTCCGGGTCTGCTGCCGGGCTGGGCGCGCGTCGCGTCCGCCGCCACCGTGACACCGGGCGTGGCATCCCCCGGCTTGCGCACGGCGAAGGCGATGGATTCGTAATAGCTGACGTTGATGAGATCGCCGGCCTTGACCTGGGCGAGGTTGCGCACCTCCTGGCCAACGGTCACCGTGATCACGGAACCGTCGGGCTGTTCGATGGTGACCTTGCGGGTCTTGAGGTCGATTTTCTTCACCTTGGCCGTCGCCGTGATGAGCCGCGATTCGAGCGTCCCACTCGGCAGTGTCGCTGGAGTCGGAGTGGGCGGGGGTGGGGGTGGGGGCGACGGTTTCGAGCTGCAACCGGCAGCCGCTACCAAGAGGGTGCTGAGGGCGATGCGTCGGATGGCGCTGGTGGTCACGTGAACTCCTTTCGTTACCGAGATCGATGCAGGACCCGCGATGGTCGGTGGGGCGCGAAGGCGAATTTCACCGACTGCCACAGATGGCAGATCTGATTCAAGCCGACCGCGCGGGTGATGAAACCGCCGCGGCGGGGCGTCAACTCTTGTCCCAGCCGTGCTGCTGGCCGTAGAAGATCGGGCCGCCGAGGTACATGGCGAAGCCGATGCCGAGGACGAAGGCGAGATCGCACTCCGCCTCGGAGGCGACGATCTTGCGCTCGCAGAGCTCACGCGCCTTGCGGTAGAGCGCCTTGAGGCAGCGCTCGACGATCTCATCGGCCGGCGCGACGCGCTGGCCGCGATCGGGGACGAGGGCGGCGAGCCCCGGCCATTCGCCCACCGCCTTGCCGTCGCGGTAGTCGTAGACGCCGGCGCCGCTCTTGAGGCCGAAGCGCTTCTGCTCGCGCATCTTCCACGCCAGCGGCTCGAAGGGCAGGGGAGCGCTGGCTGCCATGGTGTCGAACATGCCGGCGGCGATGTCCAAGCCGGCTTGATCGCCGAGCTCGAACGGCCCGAGCGGAAAGACGTGAGCGCGCATCGCCGCGTCGATCGCCGACGCCGAGGTGCCCTCGCGGAACAGCTCCTCGGCGGCGAGCATGTACGCCGCCAGGCCGGCATTGACCAGAAAGCCGGGCGAGCCGTCTCGCAGGATGACCGGCGTCTTGTTGATGCTGCGCACGAAGGCGTGTGCGGTGGCGACGGCGTCGGCGCTGGTGTCCGGGCCGGCGACCAGCTCGACGAGCTGCATGATCGGATGTTCCGCTGGGCTGAAAAAGTGCAGGTTGAGGAGGTTCCGCGTATCGCCGCCGCCGGCGGCGAAGTCGGTGCCGAGCAGGCCGGGTCCCATGGCGCTGGAGTTCGAGGCGACCAGCGCCTCCTTGCGGATGCCGGCGCCGAGGGCGCGATAGAACTCGCCCTTGATCTGGCGGTTCTCCATGCGCGCCTCGATGACCAGGTCGCAGTCGAACAGCGCGCCGAGATCGGTCGCCACCTGGACGCGGCCGACCGCGCGCTCGACGTCGGCTGCGGTCATGGTGCCTTTCTTGACGGCGCGCCCGTACTTGGCGGTGAGCTTCTCGGGCACCGCCGTGGCGAATTGCGCCAGCGGCACGTGTGCGACCACCTCGTATCCCGCCTCCAGGGCCAGCCACGTGATGGCGTTGCCCATGTAGCCGTCGCCGCCGTCGACGCCGATCTTCTTCAGCGGTCGCGCCGTGCCCGGAAACGACTTGGGCAGTTTCTGCACGCTCTGCTGGGTGAAGAAGAAGCGCATGCCGGCGCGGGCCTCGCTCGAGGTGCAGACGCCGATGAAGGCGTCGCGCTCGACGATGTTGGCCCGCTTGAGCGACAGCGCCGCCCCGTCCACCATCGCATCCAGTGCCACGTACGGCGCGCGCGGGTGCTGGCGGCCCATGGTCGCCTTCTGGATCATCGGCAGCACCATGGGCTTGAGCGCCGCGGCGTTGGCGAGGTCCGCCGGCGGGGTGCGGTCGATGCCAAGCAGCGTCTCGAGCAAGAAGCGCTCGGCGAAGGCGTCGACGTCGGCGCCGGCCGGAATCACGCCGTCGATCATGTGGATGGCGGCGGCGTCCTTGGCCTTGAAGTTCTTGCCCGTCAAGATGGCGCTGAAGGCGGCATCACCGTTGATCGGGTCGCTGGCGTTGATCAGCCCGGTGCGCCGGGGCAGGCGCTGCGTGCCGCCGAGGCCGGGGAAGATGTTGAGGCGGATCTCGGGGAAGCCGAGCGTGGACTTCTCGGTGGCGATGATGCCGCGGCAGGCGAGGGCGAGCTCGAAGATGCCGCCGAGCGCGAAGCCGTCGACCACCGCCAGCCACGGCATCGGCCCGTCCTCGATGCCGTAGAGGACCTCGTGGCCGCGGTCGATGAAGGCGCGCAACTGCGCCGCGTCGGCCGCCATCAGCTCGCCGATGTTGGCGCCGGCGCCGAGGCCATAGCGGTTGCCCTTCAGAATCACGCCGCGCAGCGGCGTGCGGGCGTGCAGCGCGCCGATCTCCCGCACCTGCGCCGCCAGCGCCTCCACGGCCGCGGCCGAGAGGGTGTTCATGGCTCCCGAGTCGAACGTCACCCAGGCGATGTCGTGGTGAACTTGGTGTGTGAACATGCGTCAGGCTCCTTGGACCACGAGAAGAGGGAGCATGGCCGATGCAGCGTTTCGCGCGCCGAGTGTCCGATAGACCGGGCCCCGATCCCTGGCCCCCGGTCCCTGATACCCATCGGCTCAATCGTTGCGGGTCAGATACGTATACTCGTTCAAGCCTTCCTCGTAGCGGCGGCGAAGGCGGGCCGACTCCTCGAGCGTCAACTGGCCATCGCGCATGGCCTGTTCGATGGTGCGGCGGACGCGCTCGATGAGCGCGTTGCGATCGTACTGGACGTAGCGCAGCACGTCGTTGACCGTGTCACCCTCGACGACATGCTCGACGATGTAGCGGCCGTCGGCGCCGAGGCGCACGTGGACGGCGTCGGTGTCGCCGAAGAGGTTGTGGTAGTCGCCGAGGATCTCCTGGTAGGCGCCGACCAGAAAGACCCCGATGTAGTACGGCTGCCCGTTCCAGGGGTGCAGCTCGAGCACGTCCTTGACGTCGCGCTGATCGATGAATTTGTCGATCTTGCCGTCGCTGTCGCAGGTGAGGTCGGCGAAGATGCCGCGTCGCGTCGGCTTCTCCTCCAGGCGGTGAATCGGCATGACCGGAAACAGTTGCTTGACCGCCCAATGGTCGGGAGCGGACTGAAAGACGGAGAAGTTGCCGTAGTAGGTGTCGGCCAGGCCCTTCTCGAGCGGCTCGAGGTCGTCGGGCACGTACGGCAGCTCGCGCGTGATGCGCAGGATCTTCTCGCAGCAATCCCAGAACAGGCGTTCGATACGGGCCCGGGCGCGCAGGTCGAGAAAGCCGAGCGAGAAGAGGGTGGTCGCCTCCTCCTTGAGCTGCAGGCTATCGTGGTACGCCTCCTGGACGTTCTTCTGCGAGATCCCGGCGTAGACCTCGGCGAGGTCGCGAATCACCTTGTGGTCATCGGCCTGCACGGGTTCGGGCGGCCGGCCGGAGAGCATCTCGTGCACGCCGACGGCTTCGAAGATGAGCACCGAGTGGTGCGCGACCATGGCGCGGCCGGCCTCGGTGACGATGTCCGGATGGGGGACGCGGCGATCGTCGCACGCTTCCTGAATCGAGGCCACGACGTCGTTGGCATACTCCTGCACCGAGTAGTTCATCGAGGAGTGAAAGTTGGTCGACGAGCCGTCGTAGTCGACGCCCAGCCCGCCGCCGACGTCGAGGTACTGCGGCCGGGCCCCCATCTCGTGCAGCCCGACGAAGATCCGGCTGGCCTCGCGCAGGGCGTCCTTGTGGGCGCGGATGGCGGTGATCTGCGAGCCGATGTGAAAATGCAGCAGCTCCAGGCAGTCGAGCATGTTCTCGCGCCGCAACTGGTCGACCGCATCGACGATCTCCAGGGCGGTGAGGCCGAACTTGGAGCGATCGCCGGTCGACTCCACCCACTTGCCGGCGCCCTTGGTGCTCAGCCGGGCGCGCACCCCGATGTGCGGCCGGATGCCGAGCTCCTGCGAGACGCGAATGATCAGCTCGACCTCGTGAAAGCGATCGACGACGATGATCGGCGAGCGCCCGAGGCGCTGCCCGAGCAGGGCGGTCTCGATGTACTTCTTGTCTTTGTAGCCGTTGCAGACGATCAGCGCGCCGGGGGTTTCACATAACGCGAGCGCGATCAACAGCTCCGGCTTGCTGCCGGCCTCGAGGCCGATGCGGTCCGGGCCGCCGTACTCGACGATCTCCTCGACCACGTGGCGCTGCTGGTTGACCTTGATCGGGTACACGCCGCGGTAGGCGCCGCGGTAGCCGTACTCGCCGATGGCGCGGTTGAAGGCGGCGCACAGGCCCTGCACGCGCGCCGCCAGGATGTCGGAGAAACGCACCAGGAGCGGGGTGCGAAGCCCGCGCTGTTGCAGGTCTTGCACCAGCTCGAGCAGGTCGATGCGCGGGCCGTCGGCGCGCGGCTGAACCTCGATGTGTCCCTGGGCGTTGACGGAGAAGAACCCCGCACCCCAATTGGGCACGTTGTAGAGTTCCATGCAGTCCCGAATGGTCCACGCGCGCATCGTGCGGTGCTATCCTCCTCGCGGCGCCGCATCCCGGCGCGGCTCTAGCCTCATATAGCCCGCGCCGCAGAATTGCCATCCAGGTGCGCGGTGTCGCCGCGCCAGGCAGGGTGAGTGAGGGGTCTCGAACCCCCAACCCCCGGAGCCACAGTCCGGTGCTCTACCGTTGAGCTACACTCACCACACTGGCGCGGGCGCCGCGGAAGTAATCAGAATCATCCGGTGAAATCCAGGCAGGACACGTGGGGAGCATTCCGGCTCGGCATCAGCGCGCCAGGCAGGAATCGAACCTGCGACCCGCAGCTTAGAAGGCTGCTGCTCTATCCACTGAGCTACTGGCGCCGATGTCAGCTGCACGACGCGCGCGCGATGGTCGGGGCGAGCCGATTCGAACGGCCGACCACCTGCGCCCAAGGCAGGTGAGC
>CAYYWP010000222.1:0-7541 GCA_964475125.1 uncultured Binatia bacterium (SeqCode)
GCAACGCGAAGCGTTGCCCCGGGCGGCGCTCCGCACCGCCATGCGCCGCGGAGCGGCGCGCTCCACTGAGCCCGTCGAAGCATGAGCGCGGGCTTCCGCCACGGATCGGTACGGCGTAAGGGGGGGACGATCCGATGAACATCGCCGCGGAGCTGCTGACGCGCGACGCGCCGGTGTTGCGCGTGCGCGCTGGCCTCGCCTTGACCGATCCGGCGCGACCCGGGGCGGGCGAGACGCGCGACGCGGCGGTGCTGGTGCAGGACGGGGTCATCCGCGCCGTCGGCCCCTCGATCGACCCGGCGACCCGACACCCCGACGCGATCGAAGTCGGGGGCGATGACTACTGGCTCATCCCCGGTTTGATCAACGCCCACACCCACGGCCGCGGCGTGAGCTGGTTTCGCCTCGGGGCGCTCGACGATGCACTCGAGCCGTGGATCTACACCCTCATGGGGCAGCCGCAGCTCGATCCCTACCTCGACACCCTCTACCAGAACCTGCGGATGCTCGAGTCCGGCGTCACGACCGCCTTGCACAGCCACTACGCGCGCGACCCCGGCGACCCCGACGAACTCGAGGCGACGCTGCGCGCCTACGTCGACAGCGGCCTGCGCGTCGGCTTCGCCGTCAGCCTGTTCACGCGCAACTTCCTCTCCTACGACGACGCTCAATTCGTCCCGGGGCTGCCGGCGGATCTGCGCGCCCGCATCGCGCGGCTGCTCGGCCCCGGCGGTCCGGTCGACGCCGCGCCCGTCTTCGCCGCGATCCGTCGCCTCGCCGCCGTGCATCACCGCGGCGGCGAGCCGGGGGCTGTGCGCATCCTGCACGGGCCGGTCGCGCCGCAATGGGTCACCGCCGCCGAGCTGCAGCGCTGCGCCCGCGAAGCGGAGGAGATCGGCGGCGGCGTGCACATGCATCTGCTCGAGAGCCCGTACCAGCGCGCCAACGCCCAGCGCGCCTTCGGAACCTCATGGGCCGTGGAGCTCGACCGCCTCGGTGTGCTGGGCCCGCGCCTCTCCGTCGCCCACGCGGTGTGGGCGGATGATGACGACATCCGCTGCCTGGCGGCGGGCGGCGTGACGGTCTGCCACAACCCGAGCTCGAATCTGCGCCTCAAGAGCGGCATCGCGCCGGTGGCGCGCATGCGCGCGGCGGGCGTGCGCGTCGCGCTCGGCGGCGACAACTCCATCCTCGGCGGCGAAGAGGATTTCCTCGCCGAGATGCGCCTGTGCGCCAATCTCCAGCGCCAGCCGGGTTTCGAGGGGGCCGTGCTGAGCCCGGAGGAGGTGCTGGCCATGGCCACCGCGGCGGGCAGTGCGGCGGCTGGTTTCGGCGATTCGCTCGGCCGTCTGCGCCCCGGCGCCGCGGCCGACCTGGTCCTGTTGCGGAAAGCGGGGCTCACCCGACCGTGGGCGGCCGCCACCTTGCCGGCAGTCGCCGTGCTGCTGCACGCCGGCCGGGCGTCGGACGTCGAAACCGTCATCGTCGGTGGGCGCGTGCAGTACCACGCCGGCCGCCATCGCCAGTTCGACAAGGCCGCCATCGAGGCCGCGCTGCAACGCCAGCTGGCGGCGCCCCCCAAGGCCTCCAGCGCCGAGATCGCCGCTCTCTATCGCGACCTGATCCCCTATCGGAGCCAGTTCGAAGGCAAGCTGTTTGCCGAGCCCACGCACTACCGCTACAACCCTGCTGGTCGCACGTGAGCCGCCAGGGCGCGATCGCACGAGATTTCGTGCGACCGCGCGGCAGAGACCGTGCGGGTGTGGGTGAATCAGACACGCGAACGGGGTACGATACTTGCTCACAAGCGTCCTGCGTCTGTGCGCGTTGACGGCGGCAAGCGGCCGCGGAAGTAGGGTTTCGAATGGCGTACCAAGCCCCAGACTACTACGAGATTGACGAGCTGCTCTCCGACGACGAGCGCCTGGTGCGTCAGACCGCGCGCCGCTTCGTCGAAGAGGAGTACTTGCCGCGCGTCAGGGAACACTTTCGCAGCGGCACGTTTCCGGTCGAGATCATTCCGCGTCTCGCCGAGCTCGGCTTCTTCGGCCCGACGCTGCCGGTGGAGTACGGCGGCGCCGGACTCAACCACGTCGCCTACGGCCTGATCAACACGGAGCTCGAGCGCGGCGACAGCGGCCTGCGTTCGTTCGCCAGCGTGCAATCGGGTCTGGTGATGTACCCGATCTACACCTTCGGCAGCGAGGAGCAGAAGCAGTATTGGCTGCCGCGCCTGGCGCGCGGCCGGGTGGTCGGCTGCTTCGGCCTCACCGAGCCCGACTTCGGCTCCAACCCCGGCGGCATGATCACCACGGCGCGCCCGGAGCGCGGTGGCTTCGTGCTCAACGGCGTGAAGCGCTGGATCACCAACGGCGACCTCGCGGACGTGGCGGTGGTGTGGGCGAAGCTGAACGGCGAGGTGCACGGCTTCCTCGTCGAGCGCGAGCGCAAGGGCTACTCGACCCAGGAGATGGTAGGCAAGTTCAGCCTGCGCGCCTCGGTGACCTCGGAGCTGTTCTTCGAAGACTGCTGGATCCCGGAGGCCAATCGGTTGCCGGGCTCGGGAACGATGAAGGCGCCACTGTCGTGCCTGTCGCAGGCGCGCTACGGCATCGCCTGGGGCGCGCGCTGCGCCGCCAGCGCCTGCTACGACTGCGCCCTCGAATACGCGCGCGAGCGCATCATGTTCACCAAGCCGATCGCGGCCTACCAGCTCGTGCAGCGCAAGCTGGTGACGATGATCACCGAGATCACCAAGGGGCAGCTGCTGTGTCTGCGCCTCGGGCGCCTCAAGGACCAGGGCCGGGTGCGACCGGAGCAGATCAGCATGGCGAAGATGAACAACGTCTCCAACGCCCTCAAGATCGCTCGCCTGGCGCGCGACATCCTGGGGGCGAACGGGATCATCGACGACTATCCGATCATCCGCCACATGCTGAACCTCGAGACCGTCAATACCTACGAGGGCACCGAGGACGTGCACCGGCTGATCATCGGCAAGGACATCACCGGGTGTGACGCCTTTCGCTGAGCCGGGCGTCGCGCTAGTGGCCGTGGTGCGTCGGCAGCTCGCAGGGCAGCAGATTGCGAATCCCGCCACGCGGGTTGGGGACGTCGCCGTGATAGCGAGGGATCATGTGCCAGTGGATGTGCGCGATCCCTTGCCCGCCGGCGATGCCGATGTTGATCCCGAGGGTGTAGCCGTCGGGGGGGCGCGGCTGGCGATCGAGGTCCTCGCGCACGCGGCACATCAACGCGAAGCACGCCGTCATCTCGTCGGGTGTGAGCGAGAAGAAATCCACGCAGTGGCGGCGCGGGACGACCAGGGTGTGCCCGGTGGAGACCGGCATGCCGTCGCGGGTGGCGAAGGCCAGCTGGTTGGCGAACAGCACGCGGTCTTCGGCGTGGCAGAAAACGCAGCTCGCGGGGTCGGTTTCCACGCGGCGTTGCCTAGCGGCGCGTGCCGCCACGGTCAAGGGCGGTACGTGGCCGAGCCGTCCCGCGCCTTGACAAAATCGCCGGCGCCCGCCTCTGTGGGCGCCGCGCACGGCCTGGCAGGGAGTGAATGAGATGCGCTACATCGGTGCGAACGTCCTCGGCAAGACCAACCGCCTGCTGGCGGCTGGCAAGGGCACCTTCGTCGGCGACATTCAGCTGCCGGGGATGTGTCACCTGGCGTTGGTGCGCAGCCCGCACGCCCACGCGCTCATCACGCGCATCGACGTCGCGGCCGCGCTCGAGCTGCTGGCCGAGCTGGCGGTGATCACCGGCGACGAGATCCGGGCCGTGACGAAGCCGATCCCCACCCACAGCCCGGCCCTGGGGGAGAAGCGTTTCCAGCTCTACGCGCTGGCCGTCGACAAGGTTCGCTATGTCGGCGAGCCGGTGGCCGGCATCGTGGCCGAGGACCGTTATGTCGCCGAGGCCGCCGCCAAGGCGGTCGAGGTCGAGTACGAGGAGCTGCCCGCGGTGGTCGATCCCGCCAAGGCGCTCGAACCCGGCAGCCCGCTGGTGGTGGAGGAGTGGGGCGACAACATCCTCAGCGCGCGCGTCCAGACGCACGGCGATCCCGATGCCCGCCTGCGCGCGGCCGCCGGGCGCGTCAGCGGTCTGGTGCACACGCAGCGCTACACCGGTGCCGCGATCGAGCCGCGCGGCTACGTGGCGCAGTACGACCGCTACCGCGAGCGCCTGACGCTGTGGGCCTCGACGCAGTCGCCACACTCGCTGCGCCTCTTCCTGGCCGAGATCCTGAGCATGCGCGAGAGCCAGATCCAGGTGATCCAGCCGCATGTCGGCGGCGCCTTCGGCTTGAAGCTGCCGACCTTCCCCGAGGAGCCGCTCATCTGCTACCTCGCCAAGCGGCTCGAGCGTCCGATCCGTTGGCTGGAAACGCGCACCGAGAGTCTGACCGTCGGCGGCCACGCCCGCGAGATGGACCTCGCCTTCGAGGCCGGCTACGAGGCGGACGGGCGCGTCAGCGCGCTCACCGTGCGGTTGCTCGCCGATGTCGGCGCGCCGTCGGCGCTGTGCGGCTGGGGGATGGCCAACGTCGCCGCCTTCCTCATCCCGGGCGCGTACAAGATCAACGACGTGCGCGTGGATCGGGTCTCGGTGGTCACCAACAAGTGCCCGTGGAATGCCTACCGCGCCTACGGCAAGGAAGCGGCCTGCCTGATGCTCGAGCGCGTCATGGACCTGGTGGCCGAGCAGACGGGTCTCGACCGGGCCGAGGTGCGGCTGCGCAATTTCATCCAACCGGACGAGTTTCCCTTCAAGCAGATTTCCGGCGCGAGCTTGGACAGCGGCAACTACCAGCGCGTCCTGCACCACGCGCTCGAGGCCGGTGGCTGGCGAGACTTTCCCCGCCAGCAGGCGGAAGCCAAGGCCGCGGGCGATCTGATCGGTATCGGCCTCGCCTACGAGCTCACCCCCGAAGGCGGCTGTATCCCGCAGTCGTCGCTGCTCTCCGCGTACGATGGCACGCGCGTGCGTCTCCACCCCACCGGCGAGGTGGTGGTGATGACCGGAGTGACCTCTCCGGGCTGCGGCAACGAGACCGGCATCGCGCAGATCGTCGCCGATGAGCTGGGGGTGCCGATCGACGAGGTGGAGGTCATCCAGGGCGATACCGACGTGTGTCCGTGGGGGCTCGGCAACTCGAGCTCGCGCAGCGTCATCTTCGGCGGCTCGGCCGCCAAGCTCGCCGCCACCGAGCTGCGCGAAAAGATGTGCCGGGTCGCTTCGCGCATGCTCGAGGTCGCGGTCGCGGATCTCGAGGTCGGCGACGGCAAGATCAGCGTGCGGGGCGCTCCGGCCCGCGCCGTCAGCGTGCGCGAGGTCGCCACGGCCATCTACTCGCATGCCTTCAGCCTGCCGGTCTGCGACGAAGAACCGGGGCTCGACGTGACGCGCTATTTCCGCCACGGCAACTTCAACGCCATGAACAAGGAGCCCGACCCCGAGGGGCGGCTGAACTTCTATTCGACCTGGCCGAACGGCGCGACGATCGCGGTGGTGCGCGTCGACCCCGACACCGGCATGGTCAAGGTCCTGCGCTTGCTGAGCGTTCACGACGCCGGCGTGCTGATCAACCCGATGCTGGTCAACGCCAACCTGCACGGCTCCTTCGCCCAGTCGCTGGGCGGCACGCTGTACGAAGAGCTGGTGTACGACCAGGCCGGGCAGCTCCTCACCGGGACGTTCATGGACTACACCGTGCCGACCGCCGTCGACGTGCCCTCGTTCCAGATCGCGCACGAGGAGACGCCCTCGCCGTTCAACCCGCTCGGCGCCAAGGGCGCCGGCGAATCCGGCATCTCGGGGCCGATGGCCGCCGTGGCCAGTGCCATCGACGACGCGTTGCGGCAGATCGGCGTGCGCGTGCACATGATGGACATGCCGCTGACGCCGGCGCGCGTGTGGCAGTCCATCCAACAAGCCCGCCAGGCGTCAGGGAGTGCGCCGCGCGCATGATCATCGACGCTCACGCCCATTGCGACGTGCGCTTCGGTTGGGTGCTGACCCCGGACGTCATCCTGCGGATGATGGACGAGGGCGGCATCGACCAGGCGTGCATCACCGGACTGGCCGACATCCCGGGCGATGACGGCGAGGCGTACGGGCGTTTCATCGGCGCCCTGCGCGCTCATCCGGACCGCCTGGTGGCGGGCTACCTGCGCCTCAATCCCTGGTACGGCGAGGAAGCCAAGGCGCTCTTCCGCCGCGCCGTCCAGGACGACGGCATCCGCGGCCTCAAGCTCCACCCGACGACGATCATCCTGCCGCCGCACGCGCCGGCGGTGGTCGAGTTCGTACAGCTCGCCGGCGAGCTGGGCGTGCCGGTGCTGATCCACAGCGGCGATGAGCCCAATGCCATGCCGCTGCAGATCGGCAAGTGCGCCGCGGCCTGTCCCGGGGCGAACATCATCATGGGCCACATGGGCGGGGTGTTCTTCTGGGAGGACGCCTTGCGGGTCGCCCAGCGCTATCCGAACGTCTACCTCGACCCGAGCGGCAACCCGCTTCCCGACATCATCCGCCGCGGCGTCGACGCGGTGGGCGCGGAGCGGGTCGTCTTCGGCACCGACATGCCGGCCATGCACCCGCGCGTCGAACGCAAGAAGCTCGAGCTGGCCGGTTTGACGCCCGAGCAGCTCGAGCTGATCTGCTGGCGCAACATCTCGCGCTTGATGGGGCTGCCGACATGATCATCGACATGAACGCCAGCCTGGGCGTGAGCCTGTACGGTCCGCGCCAGACGGTGGCCGAATTGCAGGCGCGCATGGACCGCCATGGCATCGAGCGCGCCGTGGTCAGCCCCTTCACCCCCGTCGATCTCGACTACCGCCGCGCCAACCGCATGGTCGCCGAGGCCGTGGCGACACACCCGCGCCTGCTGGGGTTCGCGCGGATCGATCCGCGCCTCGGCGCGGTGGCGACCGCGGAGCTGGAGCAGTGCCGGCGCGACGGGCTGTGCGGGGTCAAGGCCGATCCGTTCGAGCAAGCGTTTCAGATCAATTCCAACCTGACCTTCGGCTTCTTTCGCGCCTGCGCCGAGGCCGGGCTGCCGGTGTTGGTGGTCGCCGGGCACCCCAACCTGTCGTCGCCGGTGCAGATCGGCGACCTCGCCGAGCGGCTGCCAACCCTCACTCTGCTCATCGCCCATGGTGGACAGCTGGCGATGCATGGGCTGGGCATCATGGATTGCCTCATGGTCGTGCAGGCGACACCGAACGTGTACGTCGAATCGAGCGGCATCCCGGAGACCGGCGCCGAGTGCCTGATCGAGCGCATCGTGCTCGACGTCTCGGCCGACCGCGTGGTGTTCGGCACCAACAGTCCGATCAATCACCCCGAGATGGAGCTGGAACGGATCCACTCCGCCCGCATCTCCGACGCGGCCAAGACGCAGATCCTCGGTAGCAACGCGGCCCGCATGCTCGGGATCTAGCAGGGGGCTGAGTTGAGCGACCGAGCGTCCGCGACGAGCCGTAGCCGCGGGACCTGTGCCCGCCGGCGACGCGGCGCGTCGCCCGGTG